>JBCCYK010000480.1:0-1513 GCA_039189905.1 Planctomycetota bacterium | reverse complement strand
CTCGCGAGCTGACAGGAACGGAGCGACGTCGCGGGCCTCACGGAACTGCTGCGGAGTCAGCGCGTAGGCCTTCGCAAACGCCCGTGTGAAACCGGCGTGTGTCAGAAAGCCAGCCTGCTTCGCGACTTGAATGACTGGCACGTCCGACCACTTCAGAAAGTACGCCGATCGCTGCAGCCGAATCCGCCGCACATAGGACTTCGGGCTCTCGCCGAAGATTTGCCGGAGGCAACGTTGGAAGTGCTTGTCGGACACGCCGAGGTAGTCAGCGAGATCTTCGACGGAGAGGTTCGAGGACGGGTCGCGTTCGGCCGCCAGCGCAGCGTCGACGATGCGGCGGCTAAGTTCGAGGGTGACTCCACCTGCCATGGCATCTTCCCGGACCTCGATGCGTTAACAAACTCCAGGTTACTCAAGGACGAAGATGGGCGCTTGACCAAAAGTGATCTCTTCACAACTTGGCTTGCAAATCACTTTCGGGAAAGCGACGCATTCGCACACCGACCATAGTCATCAAACCCTGCATGGGTCGTCTTGAAAGCGGTGGCGAGCCAGACGCACCCGCCCTTGGTTAACGAGTTTGGCAATGCGGGTTTCGACCCATTCAAAGTCCTCGAAATGAACGGGATTCCCGCGTTCATTGGATCCTGATGATGTTCAAGATCGCAAGAAATCGATTGTTCGTTCCAGTGCCGCGCTAGATCGACCATTGAGATTCGTACTTTCAAGTGGACCGGGACCCTGCCGTTGCTAGGCGCAGTTCCTTGCCTGCCCAACAAGCATTTGACAACTCTGACACTCACTCAATATGCCCCACAACCGCTTCCGCAATCCTCGGCAGCATCGATTCCGCAGATCTTGCGTCGAATCGCTTGAAAAACGTCATTTGCTTGCCGGCGACATCGCGGTCGGTGGTGACCAGCCCGCCGACGTCGCTGCCTCGCAGGTCAATGACGGACTGAACCAACGGACGATCTCGACCCTCGCCGCGGGCGAAGCCATCAGTGCAGTGGCAACGCGATTGGACCTTGGTTTTGCCGCCGGGGCGAACGGAGAGGATCAGTTCTCGTACGATTACGACGCGGCTCTCGATGAGCTGGTGATTCACGCCTTTGGCGATATTCACACGTTCCGCATCGACGTGCCGATCACGGGGACTTCATCGGCAGGATTCACGATGCGAAGGGCCGTGTCCCTGAAGACCAACGCGAATGACTTTCAGTCCGCCGCCGGACTTGCCAGCACGGCCGCGCTGGATGAGGTTCGAGTGCAGGCAGATGCGGCGGGAACCTACAAAGTCCGAGTCGCCAATTTCTTCGGCGGCTCCCTGATCACGAAACTTCAGGCCGAGTTCGCGACCTTCCATCCCGATGCGACCTTTGTGGGTTTGGACCCAGCGGGTGACTTTCGGGTGCTTCGCGTTGACCCGGATCGTGGCGGAAACTTTGTTTCTAGCGGCAGCGATGATCTGGACACCTTCCGATTTACGGAAAACCCGCTCGCTGATGTGACG
>JBCCYK010000479.1:0-1529 GCA_039189905.1 Planctomycetota bacterium | reverse complement strand
TTGAGGGTGAGACCACTGACGTGGTTGATACCGGAAATAAACTCGTGCTGCTCTGGCCGCACACTTACATGAACGCCAGTGGTCGAAGTGTTCGAAAGGCCCTGGAGTTCTACAAGCTGACTCCGGCGGATTTGCTGGTCGTCTGTGACGACCTCAATCTGCCTAGCGGTCGCCTCCGTATTCGCCCGAAGGGTTCGGCAGGTGGCCAAAAGGGGCTCGCGGATATCATTCGCCTGCTCAACACCGAAGAATTTGCTCGCTTGCGAGTTGGAATCGATCGCCCACCAGATGGCTGGAAGGTTACCGACTACGTGCTCGGGCGTTTTTCGGTCGACGAATCGGGATCAGTCGACCAAGCGTGTGACCACGCTGTCCGAACGATTCTGGATTGGTGCCAAAACGACATGCAAACCGTGATGAGTCGCCACAACGGGTTTTCCGCCACGGCTTGATCGGTTGACAGAGCTGACCGCCGAGAATCGGCATGGCTCAAAACATTTCACTCTTCCCTACACACTTGAATCGCGATCGATCGTGGCAAAAAAGACTTACGAAACGTTGATGATCCTGGACAGCAATCATTACGCCAGGGATCCCGGCGGCGTCGCCAAACAGATCGAACAGGTCATTGCGGACGCTGGCGGCGAAGTGCAAGTCAGCCGAATGTGGATGGAGCAGAAGTTGGCCTATCCGATCGATGGACACCAGAAAGGTACCTATTGGCTGCTTTACTTTGATGCCGAAGGCACACAGCTGCCGGCAATCGAACGTGCGTTTCAGCTTGCCGAGCCGGTCGTTCGCGAACTTACCATCCGCTTGGATCCGCGGCTCGTCGAGCCCATTCTTGCAAACGCGAGGGGCCAAAGAGCCCCAGTTGAACCGGACGCCGACGGTGGTCCAGCAGGTGAGTTGGAACCCGTCGCCGCGGCCGAAAACGAGTGAGCTCGCAATTTCCTGACTGACACAACCTCAACTTCATTCCACTCATGGCCAGCTTCAACCGCGTCATCATCATGGGCAATCTGACTCGCGACATTGAGTTGCGTGTCACGCCTGGTGGATTGCCGGTCACTGATATTGGTGTCGCCGTCAACGACCGCCGGAAAAACGCAAGCGGGGAATGGGTCGATGACGTTAGCTTCGTGGATGTGACTCTTTTTGGCCGTACCGCCGAAGTCGCCTCCGAGTATCTCGGCAAGGGTTCGCCGATCTTCGTCGAAGGAAAACTGAAACAGGATCGTTGGGAAAAGGACGGTCAGAAATTCAACAAGCTGAAAGTAATCGCCGACCGAATGCAGCTGATCGGTGGTGCTGGAGGCGGCGGGCCTCGTCCCCCAGCTGGCGGATCAGCCACTCAGATAGACTCCCACACACCTAGTGACTCCGTGCCGGGCAACGAAGCGAACCCGACGGGGAGCAGCTCGGACTACGAAGAACAAGACATTCCCTTCTGAATTGTGCCCACCGCCCCGGTGGCTTCAAGCTCAAACACACCATCAACCTTTTTCGAGGCTGCAACATGGCCGCAG
>JBCCYK010000478.1:0-1552 GCA_039189905.1 Planctomycetota bacterium | reverse complement strand
GATAGTAGAGGTGATGGGGAACGGCACCATTCAAATTGACTTAAGCAATGACAAACTCGAATCCAATCCGTGATGATCACGGATGTCGCGTGTGCCTTCAAGGTGATGGCATGCGCCAGAGCCGAACGCTATTCGGATTCGCCGGCTTTGACGATATCGACTTGTTGGTGCCGCTAGCAATCGTACTCTCCGCGTTTGAGTGACTGTGCGTTGGTTCCGCGACGTCATGCAATCCCCCGACAAGTCCGTCCTTCTTTTCACTCACTTTTGCACATGCACAGCACAAACGTAATTAAGCAGGTGAAGATCGAGTGCACACTATTGAGTAATGCTGCAGATCAGGCCACGCGGAATCGGCCTTGACGATAGCGCCCGCGGTCTGGCCAACTCGTTGGGAGCGGTTCGGAAGTTGGCCGGTCCGGCGTCTCCTCGGAATTCAGTGCTGAAATGTCGTGCTTCTCGAAAGCTCAGCCAGCTTAGAGCCTTGCCGATACGCGCCCTCTTGAGGTTGGCAATGTACCAGTACAAAAACGTCGCGGGGTGGTTCGACCAAGATCTGTTCGAACGGCGATGCATTGGAACTCGGACGTCGTTTTGTCCGAACCGAACAGAACTCTTCGAATTACGCAAAACAAAGATGGTTTCGTCATGCGCTTGCTTGCTCGGTTGCCAGTTCACCTGTAGGATGTAGCAGTCGACCTGGGCCAGAACAGGCGTGGGATGCAGTGGCATTACTGTAAAGTACGATGACGGTGGATTTGGCGTGCCGTCCATTGACAAGATGCGGAAGGCCTTGGTGTTGAAGAGACTCTTGTCCCAGTATCTTCGAGGAGAATCAAAGTGTTTGAACTTTCCCACGCCGTTTATGGTGATGCTGGTGATCTTTAAGCTTCCTAGTCGCGTTCATGATAGATGAAGGGCCTCGGGATCGTTTCGCTCTGGACCTCCTCAGCTTTCCTCGGTCGGACTTGTGGTGGTGTGGATGTCCATGACTGGTGCCACTAGCTACTAGACGTAGATGCCCGCCACTGTAGGCGTGATCAAGCTACCGGTGAGACGCAGATGTGTCGAGGTGTAGTGCTGACGCACTCTATGGACATGCTCCGGATGACGATTTGGATAAACAGCCACAGTACATGGGTTCATCAGATCCTGGCACGATTGCTACATTGGGTCCAATCGGCTTAGGAGGAAGCTCGTCGGTAGTCGGCAACGACACAACTCCTCGTAGTCCCTGGGGTCTCTCGCGTCCGCGTTTGGTCGGTTGTTTCCGTCTTGTCTCTCGACCAGTCACACCACAGAATACGTGCACGAACACGCAAACGGATCCATGAAAGCTCTCTAAGAAAGTTGTTTATCTTCAGTTTTTAGTCCGTCGTGAGTTGTTTCACCTGGTCAGGCAGAACATATGCACAACCTCTGACAAAATTTGGATTAAGGTTAAACGGCCACAATAGCCGCGCAGCAAGTTATGGTCAGTCTAGAAGAAGCTTCCCGCGTCATAGAGACGGTACGGCGACTTTCTTCATCATAATTCCAAGCATCGATGTGG
>JBCCYK010000477.1:0-1564 GCA_039189905.1 Planctomycetota bacterium | reverse complement strand
GCTGCACCAGGGCAAGATCCAGTGGACCGGGCCCGTGGAGGACATCGAAACAACCGACAACGCTTATGTCCGTCAATTCGTGAACGGCCTGCCGGACGGGCCGATTGAAACGATCAGGTGAGCCATGTCTGAGATTAAGGACTATATCGAAATACGACTTAAAGGCATTGTAGGGGACAAGGATTTCGACGATTTGCCGAAGCCCGATCAGGCGAAGTATGTCGGCAGTGGTCAGATCCCGTACTTCTCCAACGCGGCCACGCGAGAGCAGAACAAAGGCCGTATTCTGCAGGATGTCCAGATCGCGGCGGCTGCGGCGACACCGGTGCTGATCGGGGCGGCCGAGATCTTTCAAGAGACTAACTTCGGGACGCTGCTGCGGGTGTTGGCCCTGGTCGCCGCCGCGGCAACGGCCTTTGTCACGGGCACGTTGAGCGTTCGCAAGCATTGGCAACTTGGCGTGAACTATCGCACCCGGGAACAGGCCCTGATCTCGCAGCTCTACTACTGGGAAATGGATGCGGGCGACTATTCGGCGGCCAGGCTGAAAGACAGCGGCAAAGACAAGGACATGCTGCTGGTCGAAACCTGCGAAGGCATCATCGGCGACGATGTCGAATATTGGTCAAGCGCCATGAAGGATGCTTCCTCGCGCCTGAAAGGTGCCAGTTGAGCCTATGAACTGGACCCGTCTGCGTGCCCCCGAAGCTGTAAACCTGCTGTTGCTGGCGGCCTATCCTGCGGCGTGGCTGGCCCCTTTGGCCGAAGCAGGCGTGGTCAGTTGGTGGTCGGGTAACAACATCACCATCCTGGGCGGCGTCGCGGATCTGTGGGGCATCGACAAGGCCCTGTCGATCCTGGTGGCAGTCCTTGCCATCCTGATCCCTTATGCCAAGACCATCGCGCTAAGCGCCATCCATTTCGGCAAACTCGGACCTGCATCCCTGCCGATGATCGAGACTATTGGAAAGCTCTCGATGGCCGATGTGTTCCTGATCGCGCTCTATGTCGTCGTGGTCAAAGGCGTCGGCATTGGCCACGTGGAAACTGCCTGGGGCCTTTGGCTGTTCACGGTGTGTGTGCTCGCGTCTATCTGGGTGGGCTGGGCCACCAAGAAGCGGATGGAAGCACTTTCGGATGCTTGACCACTCACCGCCCCGCGCCCCCGCGCAACTCCGGCAGTTTGGCGACACTGAGAAAAGGGTGGGGCTTGGGACGGTGAGAGGCTCTTCTACGTCAGAACGACCTGACCAATTGACATGATCTTGACAATCGCAGCGATCTTTGCGGGCATCGGCGTCTTCTTGGCCACGATGTACTCGGTCAGTCAGATCCTACTTCTGGAAGGTCGGGCGAGGCTGGCGCACGCAGCCTCTGTCGTCACGATCCTAATCGTCATGGCCTGTCTGATGGAGCGCTGGAACGAAACGGCTCGCATCGCCGCAATCCCAATGTTGGGCGCTGCGTTCTGGACATTGGTGGTCGAGCCCCGCTGGTACCGTGTTTTCCCGCTGCTGGTGATGGTCTTTGCGCTTCTGATCATCCTGGGATATGTGGTCCTGGT
>JBCCYK010000476.1:0-1582 GCA_039189905.1 Planctomycetota bacterium | reverse complement strand
GATCACGAGACGGACGGGTTCGATCTCGGGCTCTGGCCGCGAGATCCGGGCCGTGGCTACCGTCTCATCGTTGGCGGTGGGGTTGAAACATCCATAATCGGCATGACCGACCCGGCGTTGTTATCCGTTCTGGTCTGCTTTGGATGACATCGGAGGTCAGCTTGGTGCCCAGGAGAAGACTCGAACTTCCACGACCGTAAGGCCACTGGCACCTGAAGCCAGCGCGTCTACCAATTCCGCCACCTGGGCACAGCGTGGGGAGTGGTCTAAGGGACCCGCTCCCAGCAAGTCAATTCGTTCGGGGCGATCTTTCGAGTTTTGGGCTGCTGCTGCCGCTGCCTTCACGCCAAGATGTTGGGCTGGCTCCTGAACCAGACGTGTCGACAGTTTGATCGGCTTTTTGATTACCGCCGCGTCGCCGAAATAGGATCGCGGGACAGGCGCGGGGCGCCCGCGGGCCGTCCATGGTTAAAGTGACAAAACAGCGCTCACTGGACGATGCGTTTGAATTCGGACACACCAGACCCAACCTCTAATTGACCGAGGGCCCCTGTCGTTGCCGATGCAAGCAGGGCCTCGATGGATCGAGAGTGGAGAATCAAATGGTCGGAAAACTGGCGGTCGTCTTTGGTGGGTCTGGTTTCGTTGGCCGCAATGTCGTGCGGGAGCTGTTAAAGAGGGACTGGCGCGTCCGAGTTGCGGTGCGTCGCCCGCACCAGGCTCAGTTTCTCAAGCCTTCGGGTGCCGTGGGGCAAATCCAACTTGCCCAGGCAAACATCCGCCACGAAGCCTCCGTGAAAGACGCGATTGCCGGTGCAGACGCCGTTGTCAATTGCGTCGGCATCCTGTTTCCAACGGGCCCTCAAAACTTTGACGCCATTCAAGCGGATGGGGCCGCGACGATTGCGCAACATGCAGCGAAAGAAGGGGTCCAAAACTTCGTACACGTCTCTGCCATTGGCGCCGATATCGATGGCGAGGCTGACTACGCCCGGACAAAAGCGGCAGGCGAAGCCGCGGTGAGGAAGGCAATTCCAACCGCGAGTATCGTCAGGCCATCAATTGTCTTCGGATCAGAGGACAGTTTCTTCAACCGCTTTGCGGAAATGTCGACGCTATCGCCTGCGTTGCCGTTGGTCGGCGGTGGCAACACACGGTTTCAGCCCGTCTATGTCGACGATGTTGCTGATGCGATTTGTACATGCCTTGAAAACGAGGATGCTGCTGGCAAGACTTATGAAATCGGTGGGCCGACAGTTTATACCTTTAAGGAACTTCTGCAGTTGATGCTCAAGGAAACGGGCCGGAGCCGTGTTCTTGTTCCGATTCCATCGCCGGTCGCGCCCCTCGTTGGACTGGTCGGCGAAACAGCGGGAATGTTGCCATTCCTGGATCCGCCCATCACGCGCGACCAGATTAAGCTGTTGAACAAGGACAACGTCGTGGATGCGTCACGAGCGGATGGTACGCTTGAAGACTTAGGTGTTCAGCCTACGGCGGTCGAGGCGATACTGCCCGACTATATGGTTCGGTTCCGCAAGTATGGTCAGTTCTCGGAGCGTGAGGGGTGAGTGCGGCGGTG
>JBCCYK010000475.1:0-1623 GCA_039189905.1 Planctomycetota bacterium | reverse complement strand
GGGCGATCCTTGGTCTTTGCTTCCTTTATGCCGGGCTTTTTCTGCTGCAGCCCTGGCTTGACGCGGCCTATGGCCTCTTTATCCCTCTTCGCCTATGGCAACCTGACTCTCGTGCAGACCACAGTTGTCGGAAACACCAACCTGCAGAAGGCCTACGGTGGGAGCGTGTCTGCCCGAAGCTCGATCAACATCTTCAACAGTGCGATCGCGGGGGACACCAATCGGAATTACGGCAACTTCAACAACTACGTGACGTCCGAGTACTACGAATCCGGGATCACGCGGCCGCTCTTGGCTCCTGACAGTGTTTTTGCAGACGTCAGAGTTTCGAACAGCATTGTTTTTGGTCAGATCAGCAACAACGGCCCAAACGAGTTCATCGGTGGGAACATTGTGAACGACCCAGACTTGGCCCCAAGCCCAGGTCTACTTCAGTCTGGACCGAAAAAGGTGTTCGCCAAGACGGAAAGGCAGGAGTTTCGGGAAAGCTATGTCACTTACGATCAGACGACCAATTCCTACACGCCGGCTTCGCGGACCGTTGGTATTGATATTGCTGCCCTGTCAGCAAGGAGTGCGGGCCTTGAAACAGCGGCTCTTTCACGCTTTTCCGACAATCCCGCGCTGAATTCTGGTGTCGGCACCTTGCCATCAGAGGCAGATCTGGGCGTCGATGTGGACGGCGACGGGGCGCTCTCGACCGATCCAGTCGACACCGATGCCAATGGCAATCCTCGTACAGTCGGCGACGCCATCGACCTCGGCCCAGTGGAACTGCAGGCCGCTCCCGAACCTGTTGGCCTGCATTTAGTGGGCGACGAAGGCGACAACAGCCTGACTGACGGCCCCGGCAAGGACAATATGTTCGGTGGCAGGGGCGCGGACGTCTTCGTACTGATCTCGGACCGGCAGGGCGACCATATCAAGGATTTCGAACTGGGCGTGGACCGTATCGACATCTCGGCTTGGGGCGTGTCCTCGTTCGCAGCGCTGGAGGTGGTCGAGCATCGCTCGGGCAAGTTGTTCATCACCGGCGCGGGAGAGTTCCTGGCGTTGCGCTCGGCGACCGGACCGCTGGCCAAGGACGATCTCAGCGCCGACAGCTTCATCTTCTCAGATGCGCCGCAATCCGCGCCTCCGGTTTTGCTGATCCAGGGCACGGATGGGCGCGACAAGCTGTTCGGCAACCGTTTTGATGAGCGTTTGGTCGATGGCGCGGGCATCGACAACCTGTTCGGCCGGGGCGGGGCGGACACCTTTGTCCTGGTTGCGGATGATGACGCCGACAGCATCAAGGACTTCGAAGCGGGGGTGGACGAGATTGACATCGCTGCCTGGGGGGTGAGCGGTTTTGCCGAACTGAGCCTAGAGCAACGCAGCCAGGGCAAGGTGATCGTGCGGTTCGGGGACGAGACCCTTGCCATACAGGATCAGGGCAACGCATTTTCCATCGACATGCTGACTGCGGACAGCTTTATCTTGTCAGGCTACACGTCTCTTCCCTAGCGTGAATGCGCAGGTCTTCTGAAAATGAGAGAACGACACCATGACGACAACGGGCCGTTGCCTCTGCGGAGAGACAAGCTGGGCGTACGATGGCGAGGTCACCTGGGCCTGCTATTG
>JBCCYK010000474.1:0-1638 GCA_039189905.1 Planctomycetota bacterium | reverse complement strand
TGGGGAAAGCCGGGCGTGAAACGCGTGGTCCTGCTCTCGATCGAAGACATCGCCTATCGCGTTCTCCGAGCACAGCACTCCTACACTTCCGACCACGGATTCTCCATTCATGTCCGCGAAATTGACGGCCGCAGGATGGTGTCGCCGACCGTCACGATTCGGTCGAAAGGAAAAGCAGCGTTCAAGGTCACCGCGTCGGAAGGACAACTGAGCACGGATCCCGTCCGACAGAAGCTCGTGCTGACCTTGGTCGACAGTCAGGTGGAACGTGGCAGCCGGCTTCAGGGAGTCGTCCCAGGACAGTCCAAATTTGAGATTCCGCTCGGGAACGCCCTTGATGAGGATGATTTTTCGAATCGACGTCCCAGCGAACTACCACTCCGAATGATCGCCGGGCAAAAACGCCAACAGCACCAGACGACCCATGCGGCGATCGGAAGACTCGCCGCCATGACCGGATTTGCTTTGTTGACATCAAGACCCGAATCGATCGGCCAGGGTGCTGCGGCGGTTTGCCAAAAACAATTGGAGGAAAACCAGCGACGGCTCACGAAGCTACAGACGGAACCCTGGCGACGCTGGGCGGAGGGATTCACATGCTTTTTCTTTGTATTCGTGGGTGCCCCGCTGGCGATGATTGCCAAGACCAGCGACTACTGGACCACGTTTGGAATGTGTTTCCTACCGACGATCCTCGTGTACTACCCACTATTTCTCTTCGGACTCAACGAGGCCAAGGGTGGTGATCTGCCGCCGTACACGGTGTGGGTGGGAAACGTCGTTTTAGGAAGCGTGGGCTTGATCTTACTGGCACGGGTCCGCCGGTATTGACGTCATCGATCACGCCTGCGGCGAACGACTACGCCTGTGGCTCCGTCATCGACCAGGGATCGAGTGCCTCGGCTAGTTGATCCGGCGGCAAAATTTCTTTCTGCTCGCACAGCTGGCGAATCGTCTGGCCGCTGGCGAAGGCCTCCTTTGCCAGGGCGGCAGCTTGCTCATAACCGATCAGAGGATTCAGGCTCGTGCACATGGACAGGCTTTGTTCGACCGCTGCCAAGCAGGATTCCTCATTGGGTTCCATCCCTTCCAGGCAAAACTCAACAAACGCGTTGCACCCGCCTGATAACAACTCGATGGACTCGAGGATTGTGTGCGCCATGACCGGCATCATGATGTTCAATTGAAAATTGCCACCACATCCGCCGCTGATCGTCATGCATCCGTCATTGCCGATGACACGGGCACACAGTTGCATCATGGATTCGCAGAGGACCGGATTCACCTTACCCGGCATGATCGAGCTGCCTGGCTGTCGTGTGGGTAATCTCACTTCGTAGAATCCGCAACGCGGTCCGCTGCCGAGCCAACGGATGTTGTTGGCGATCCCCAACAGGGTTTGGGCGATGCACTTCAGACTTCCATGGGCGTCGACGAGGCCGTCTCGATTGGCGTTGGCTTCGAAATGGTCGGCAGCCTCGACGAATGCGATTCCAGTTTGCTCACTCAGGTTTGCGGCGACGCGGCCGCCGAATTCTGGATGCGTGTTTATGCCGCTTCCCACCGCCGTGCCGCCAACAGGCAGTTCCAACACCGCGTCACATGCTCGTCGGGCACGAGAAATCGACAGCGCGACTT
>JBCCYK010000473.1:0-1656 GCA_039189905.1 Planctomycetota bacterium | reverse complement strand
CGCTTGTCAGGCTGGATCCGTAGGGACCGGAATTACTGTCCTGGCGAAGCTGAGCGCCAGCTGAATTGCGAAGTACGACTTGGGGGTCGAGTCCGTCGACGGATGTGTCGACAGCCAGGGAGATCTGATCGCCCGCGAACGCTTCAAACGTGAAAAAGTCGCTGTCCCCTTCTGTGACCTCACCGTGCGCAAACCCCGACAAGAAGCCTGGCACTCCTTCGACCATTTGCAACTGGTTCGCTGTGAAGCGGTCGCCATTCGGCTCGACCTCTGAATCACCTGCGAGGAGCAGTCGAGACTCCAGGATCTCGGTCCGCAACTGCTTTCGCCGCTGGTCCCGTCGAAAACTGCCACGCTGCAGCGGTGATTGCCGCTTAGAAGGCTTGAGGCGGCGTCTGATTCGTTCAAACATCGAATTTCAGCCCGCTTTTCGACGGGCCTCATGGTCAAGTGCTAGGTGAATGACGAGCAAAAGACCACGCAAGTTGCCCATTTTCTCGCCCTGAGCCGACCAATTGTATCCGGGGGGTGCCGGTAGTGTAGCTACCCCCCACTTGATGGGAGTTTAGATGGAATACACCTGTTTTCTCGGGCTTCAGTGGCGGCTTCAGCACCGCTACTTAGAGCTCTACAGCAACTTCAACTCCGCGAAATTCGGACTTGCATACAAACAGAAGTTGGCCAAATAGGCAATCTGAGTCGCTACTGTGGGACAATCTGGTTGGATTGGTCCTACCGGTGAAACATGCCGATTCCCCCCCAAAGGATTGAATCGCTCTGCCCCACCAACTGCCTAATCGATCGTTCCGATATGACTCGCCATCTTGCTGCAATTCTGTTGCTGCCATTCTTGATGTTCGCTCAAGTGCACGGCAGTAATTGTGACGACTTTCCGTGCGACGCATGTCGAGAGTTTGAGTTTCAGCTCATCGACCGAAGCGAGTGGATGGTGAGTGGACAGTATCTGATGTGGTGGTCGGATGGTGCAGATGCACCGCCGCTGGTTTCAACGAGTGATGACGGTTCGCCACGAGCGGACGCTGGCGTGATTGGAAACCCAACCACAGAAGTCTTGTTCGGCGGGGAAGGACTGAATCGTGGTCTACGTAACGGCATTCGAATTCTTGCAGACCGAAAGGTGAACGCTGATTGGCGAATCTACGGCGAAGGCTTTTACGTTGGTGACGATGACGACCAATACAGTGCTAGCTCGACTGGTCTCCCGATCCTTGCTCGACCATACGTATCGGCCCAGACGCTAGCGAACGATTCGGAGTTGGTGGCGTTCCCGAACGTGCTCTCGGGGCAAATTGATGTTGAGACGAGCAGCCAGATTTTTGGGTTTGAAATCGGTGCGAGTACAGTTCTTTCGGAAGATGAGCGAGCACGCATTTCACTGTTTGGCGGTTACCGATTCATCCAGTTTGAAGATAGCGTTTCGATCGAGGAAAATCTCGAATCGACTGATCCCGGTGGCTTGGTTGCTCTTGGAACCACTTTCCGGGTCAACGATGATTTCGATGCAAGAAATCAGTTCCATGGTGTGAACTTCCGCCTGGATATTCAGAAGCGATTTCAAAAGTGGGAATTGTCGCTACAACCTTCTTTGGCACTCGGTAGTATTGAGAGAGATGTTTCCATCTCCGGATCAACTCG
>JBCCYK010000472.1:0-1669 GCA_039189905.1 Planctomycetota bacterium | reverse complement strand
CCCGCAATCAGCCCTCAAACGGCGACACTGTTGCAAGACCTGGTGAAGTACTACGAGCGCTTGGCCAACGTTCAACCCAACAACGATGAAAACCCCTCGAGTTGGATCGCGACCTTGCGAGCGCGGCAGCAGGTGGGCATGTTGCATCACCGGCTGGGCGGCTTTCGCGAAGCGATCGACGCGTTTGAGCAAACCATCGATCGCTTGGATTCCAACCCAAGGTTCCGCCATCATGTGCATCCTTTGTTGGCGGTCGAGCTGCACAACCGAAAAGGGCAAGCCCACCGCTTGCTCGGTGAGCGCGAAGCGGCTGAGTCCTGCCATGAAACGGCATTTCAACTCTTGGCAACCATTTCGGCGATGGGTTCTTCCGGTGAACGCGTGGGGCAAAGTCGGTTCGCCTATGCCAAGGCGCGGACGATCTACCTGCTCCACGCGCGGGCTCGCCCCGGTCACGGGCCGGAATCGTTGCCACCACTGGAAGCACTGCAACCTTCACGGAACCGACCGCCGCATCCCTGGGATGACTTCTTCTATTCCTGGACACGTGAGTTTCCGCCTGGCGACACCGCGATGACGCCTGATCGCGCTCGACCGAGATTCGTACCAAACGCGCAGGCCATGGATCAGCTGCAGCAAGGCGTTGCAATCTTGGACGCGGTGGAGCCGAACGAAAGTGAGTTGCCATACCTGCTGTTGAAAGCCGCCCTACTGCGCGAAGTCGCGGCTGACATGCTCAATCCGGCCAGCGAGGTGCAAGCGAACGCCGCGACGGCTGCGATTGATCTGCTGGTTGAACTACGTGAACGCTATCCCAAAGACGTCCGCGTCGCCGCCGCCCTGGTCCGAACCTTGGCCGACATGAACGCCTTCCTCCCGATGGATCCCGAGCGATTGTTCTTGGGGATCGAACGTTTGGAAAGCGCGCAGCGTTTTGGGGTCGAGCTCTTATCGAATCAGGTCGGCGTCCGCTCGCACGAGCTGGAACTGATCCACGTTCGGTTCAAGCACAGCGCGCTCTGTCAGCAGTTGGCGGAGTCGGGACCTTTGCACTGGCGTCACGAATTTGATCAACAGGCGGCCACGTCGCTACGACAAGCCATCGCATCGATATTGATCATCCGCCGGCACGAACCGGAGGCGCCCGGCTACATGATGTGGCAAGCGCTGTTTCAAACGCGTCTTGCAGAAGTCCTCGGTCGCATCGGTCAGAACGAACGAGCCGAAGCCAAGTTGGAGCTAGCCGCCAACCGTTGGAACGCAGCGGAACAACGGTTCCCGGATTCGGAGATCGCCAAAGCAGGCCAACGCCTCGTAACGCTGGCCCGCGAAAATCTCCGCCGAGAACCACCGCGACCAGACGACCGCCGCGGCCCAGATCCACGCAAAGCACCCAATGGACCTCGCGGGCGATGATGCCCTGACGCAGCTTCTGTTTTTGGTCCGCGTGATCAACCGCCTTGACGAGCCGATGTGTAATCCAGAAGTTCCGAGATGAGAACTTGAGAATCGTCGATGCGATAGTAGAGGTAGCTGTCCAAACTGTGAAATCGGTGTTGGCTGATTTTGGCAATGTGATTATCACTTCGTCATGGATGTTCAGCAACTCAGGGATGATGCGGCCGACGGCAAGTTGTCGATTGATAAGTTGATCGCCGTCATTGTGGCT
>JBCCYK010000471.1:0-1728 GCA_039189905.1 Planctomycetota bacterium | reverse complement strand
TGGACCGGATGCGTAGTGGCCGGTTGTCGTGATTCGGTTTCGCGGAAAGGTCTGAGCGCCATCGAATACCTGACCGTCAAAACACGGCGCACCGAACCGGCCGGCACATTCTATAACTTGCGTTACAGCGTTCTCCTGCTGTCTATACTCGAGCAAGTGAGTCCAAACCGAGGTGACACCCAACGTGGCCGGTGCATCTGACAGGGCCATAAAGCCCGGCAAGTCGAAGCGCGCCTGCAGCTGTAAGTCAACGCCGGATACGGCCAGCTTGCCTCGATTGCTGGTCAACTCTTCGACGCGAACGATGTTTCCGGTGGCGTCTCTCCGGATGTTATCGCAGAAAATATTGGACGCGTTCATGGGATCAAAACAGATCGTCGCTGCGTCAATCTGGCCGATCGTGTCTTCGACATCCAGCTCGAAGTAATCAGCGGCGACCGACCAATCGAGCGGAGACTCCGGCTGAAAGACGAACCCGACAGTCAGAGTGCCCGCTGTTTCAGGTTGCAACGACGGGTTTCCGCCACGGACAACGGTTGCCTGCTGCGGAACGACAGCCTCGAACGTACCGATCTGCGCTTCGGTCAGGCCTTGCAAGAGACACTTCTCCACAACCCCGCTGCCGATTGGATCCTGGGATGCTGAACACGGATCCGGTGACCCGGGGTCAGTGACGAAAGCAAGCTCTTCAAACGGCACCTCGAACAGCTCGGCAATATTCGGCGCACGAACACTGCGCTGATGCATCGCGCGAAACCGCAAAGGCCCGATCGGCGCCCAATCGAGGCCAACCTTGCTGGTCCATTGCCCGCCGGCCAGTTTGTATTCCGAGTACCGTATGCCGGCTTCTATCCCCAGGTACTCGCTCCAATCCGCGCCGACAACGACCGGCAAGACCAGTTCGGCGTACGGTTCAAGCACTTCTTCAGCGCCACTGATGGAACTCTGCCCACGAAAGCCCAGCGTATCGCCCGTGAACAAGGCTTCATCCGCCACAAAGTCGCCTTTGTCGCGGCGCCAGGTCAGCCCGACGGCAACGTCCAGAGGCCCTGCCCAGGCATCGAGGAGTGTGCCCGTGAGGAACGCTCCGGCCACGGTTTGTGTCCGCTCTGTGGTGTTCTCAACGCCGCTGATACGGATGAAATCGGCTGCCTCGGCAGAGATGTTGCCCGCCCCGAATGGGTTGACCGGAACACAGCCTCCGCTTGTGTCGGTGCACTGGCCATTTACCGGATCGACGAGGAGACCTTGCGCGAAGCGAGAGCGTGACACATCGTTTTGAAAGTTGGCAGTTTCGGAGGCGTCGGTAAGTCCGAACCACGTGTCGAAGGTCCAACCGGCCTTAAGGTCTCCGCGTAGCCCCACGATGCCGCGAACATAGTCGCGATCTCTTTCAACGATTCGGAACCCAACCTCACTAATCCTCCGCCCATACGGGAACGCGGCGAGGTTTCCATCAGCCAGAAAGTTGGTCGCAAGCAGTGCCTGGGTCAAGGGCGTCAGTAACGGATTGTCGACATTTACAGTGAGCACGCCGCCCGCAGAAACGGGCGCCAGATTCACGCGGGATTCGTTGTTTGTGATGCTGAGCTCGGCATAGCCTTCCAGTCGATCGCTGAATTGCCAGTTCGCCATCAGACCTGCCGACAGACGCTTCAAAGGTGTTTGGAGATAGTTGACCTCCGCAAAGTTGTAGCGATCGTCCGGGTCGACGAAGGCACGCGGATT
>JBCCYK010000470.1:0-1738 GCA_039189905.1 Planctomycetota bacterium | reverse complement strand
TTGTCGGAAAACGCGGCCTGAAACGGGCGCTGCCAGTTGTTCTGAAATTCGTTCAATCCGGTCTTGGTACCGCAGCCGAAATTGCCCATCCAGCGAAAGCCTTCGGAAAAGAACTCACCGATGTCGCCTATACGGTGATCGTTCAGGCCGTCCACCATGCCTTCGATGACCGAACGCGTTTCCGCGGTTTTGTTCATGTCTGTGTCGCGGCTTAGCACCGCTTGTTCGGGGCGAGCGCCCTTCATGTTCGCATCCTTCTAAAATGCCGGAGGCAAGCCGAAACGGCCCGCGACTGTAACAGCGTTCGCATGGTGCCTCAGACCAATCTTTCGCCGTTTGAGGCATCAAACAGGTGGCAAATCGCGGCGGGTATGTTGACCGCCTCGGCGGTGCCATCGCATCGATCCGCGCCGCAAAGGATTATCGTGCCGAAATCGGCACGCCGGTTGCAGTCAACATACCCGCCGAGATCTGCCACCTATTCGATGCCTCATCCGGTGAGAGGCTGGTCTGAGGCAGCAGCGAACTCTTTGACAGTTGCAGGCCCTCGGGGCGTGCGCCAAGCATTTTAGAAGGATGCCAAAATGAAGGGCTCTCGCCCCGAACAAGCGGTGCTCAGCCGTGACACTGACTTGAACAAAACTGCGGAAACGCGTTCGGTCATCGAAGGCATGGTGGATGGTCTCAACGATCACCGCATCAGCGATATTGGAGAGTTCTTTTCCGAAGGCTTTCGCTGGATGGGCAATTTCGGCTGCGGCACCAAGACCGGATTGAACGAATTTCAGGACAATTGGCAGCGCCCGTTTCAGGCCGCGTTTTCCGACAAGGTCTGCATCGACGAAGCCCGCCTTTACATGGGCGAATGGGCCGCAGCCTTTGGCCGGCAAGAGGCAACGCACTCCGGCGAGTTCATGGGCGTCGCCCCAACCGGAAAACGGATCGAAATCCGATACATGGATTTCTGGAAAGTTGTCGACGGTAAGATCGTCGACAACTGGGTCATGGTCGATTTCCCGCATGTGTTGGCGCAACTGGGCCATGACGTTTTTGCCGGTAAAGGTTGGGAAGCCTATGACCGCGGCGATGCGACACCGCCAAGACCCAACGGGGGCGCGTGATGGCAACCGCTCTTGAACTGGTGAAGGACATGGAACTGGCGCTCGGACGGTCCGAGACAGATATGTCACGCTGGTTTCACGAGGATTTTGTCTGGGACGGCAATGCGGGATGTGGCCGAAAATCTGGTCTGCGAGAGTTCCAGACAGGCTGGCAGGAACCGTTCCGCACCGCCTTTGGGGATCGCCGCTTTGACACGAAGCTATGGCTCGAGGATGGTAGCTGGGTCGCCTGTGTCGGCACATGCCACGCGACGCATTCGGGCGAATTTATGGGAATCCCGGCAACCGGGCGACCATTGAGCATCCCTTACGTGGATTTCTGGCAGATACGCGACGGGCGCATTGCCTATAACAAGGTAAATGTTGATCTGGCCAGCGTCGCCGCGCAATTGGGATGGGATGTGTTTCAGGGTCAGGGCTGGGACCGGCTCGATCCACCAATCGCACGTCTTTGGCGCGGAAAACAGGGACAGGGGGCCTCGGTTCGCCCCCTTGATGTTGTTCAGGCGATGGAAGCGGCCCTGCAACGGTCCGATGTGGACGTCTCGGAATTCTTCCACGAGGATTTCGTTTGGGACGCCAACTATGGCTGCGGCCTGAAACACGGGCTCCAAGAA
>JBCCYK010000469.1:0-1815 GCA_039189905.1 Planctomycetota bacterium | reverse complement strand
TGCGGCCTAGCCGCATTCGTTTCAGTTTACCTTTACCCTCCCTCGGGAGGGTCGAGCGAAGCGAAGGGATGGAGGGGCGTGAAGACGTCTTGATGCTTTTTGGGCCTGCCAAGTCTCCGCGCCTCGTAGCAAGCTCCTGCGCGACCCTTCCGAGGGTTTGTGGGTTCTATTTGGATGACTTGTGTGTTGGGACCAAGGCCTCGCAGGTGGTGAGGTGCCCGAGGGCGCAACCTAATGGGTGACGGAACCTTCCTTGATCGCGAGGGTTGATTCGCCGAAGCGTTACGATGTGCAGACCTGACTTTCGATCGCTACCGTTTCGAATCGGTTGAAATCGAGGTTGGAACGGCGGTCGTCGCGGATCCAGCGGAGTTGGTTGTTCGTTCTGATTCAAACAAGGGAATCGCTTGCCATGATTGACAACTTCCACCCCAATCGACGTCAGATCCTCGCCGGAGCCATGTCGTTGGGCTCGCTGCCATGGACGCTCTCGGGACCCATGCTGAAAGCTGGCGAACCCACTTTGGCGGAATCACTTGCTGAAACCGCACGACTGACCGAGGGTCCCTTCTATCCGGATCAGCTGCCGCTCGATACCGACAATGATCTGCTGATCATCAATGATTCCATCACTCCGGCCGTCGGTGAGATTACCCATTTGTCGGGCCGCGTTCTGACAGCGAGCGGAAGTCCCGTTTCCAACGTGACGGTCGAAATCTGGCAGGTCGACGCCAATGCCGTCTATCTGCATTCACGCTCGGCCGGTGCCGGTCATCGCGATTCTCATTTCCAGGGCTTCGGTCGCTTCCTCACCGATTCGGCGGGTCGCTATTACTTTCGAACCGTCAAACCGGTGCCCTATCCAGGTCGCACGCCGCATATCCATGTTGCGGTGAATCGAGGTGATCGGCGATTGCTGACGACTCAATTGCTTATCGCCGGCCACCCCGGCAATGCGCGGGACGGCGTGTTTCGTCGGCTCCAAGATCCGGTTGCCCGCAAGAGCGTCTTGGCGAACTTTGAACGTGTGGCCGAATCAAAAATGGTGGAGTGGGCGACCAGTTTTGACATCGTTCTGAATCGAACGGCATTCGAGGACGATGCGGGCCAATTGAGATCGTAAGTCAAGCGAATTCGGCGCTTCACATCGAGGAGGCCGCCGCGAAGAAACCGCCCGAAATGGCACCGCAAAGAATTGCCGTGATCATCGTCTTGCCCGCGAGGCGAAAGTTCTTGGCGACGAAATAAAATAGATAGACAATCGTCAGCGACAGCAGCCCGTCGTTGCGGCTTTTCTTGAATGCCTTGGCGATCAGTGATAACACGGCGCCGCCGCCGACCAGTGCGAACGCGGCGCCACCCAGGTTCATGAACATCTGTAACGGATTGAAGTTGAGACCTTGCTCACGATTGGACGCATTGACGGCAATGACCGCGATCATCGTGGCACTGCCAAGGATGAATAGAATGAGTGCCACCATCCACGCCGGCAGTCCGGCTTTGCTGGTCATGGTCTCCTGTAGTTTCTGATCGCGTGCCATCATCTTTTCGGCACGTTGCAGTTGCACCGTCCCCATGTCCACGTCCACGCCAGCGACCTGGTGTCCAGCAAGCTGCTCACCGGTTTCTTTGTTGTAGCCACACTTGGTGCAGAAGACGGCAGCCGCGTCCATTTCGGCTCGGCAGACCGGGCAAACGGCGGCCACGTGCCGATCAAAGCCTTCCTCGGCAAACAAGTCGTCCAGGGAGTCACTGCCGCCGGTCGGTGGTGCAGCCTGCGTCCGGGTCGCTCGGGTGGCGGCCGCCGTTTTCGAC
>JBCCYK010000468.1:0-1874 GCA_039189905.1 Planctomycetota bacterium | reverse complement strand
GGGCTCGGTTGAATGGCTACGTGAAAGAGGTTCTCGTCGACATTGGCGATCCGGTCCGAAAGGGACAGGTCATGGCCGTGATTGATGTGCCGGAGTTGGAACAACGGGCACAGGTGCAACAAGCACAAATCAAACGCGATGAAGCCTCGGAGCAATCAGCAGCTGCGGAGGTGGAATTGACGCGTTCGCGGATCGAACAAGCGGAGGCAAAGCTGATTGAAGCGGAGTCGCAACTGGCTCAAGTTGCGGCGACTCTGGCAGCAGCGGAAGCCGAATTTCAACGCACCGAAGACCTTGTGCAACGAGGTTCCCTGCAGAGTCGCATGTTGGACGAGGCCCGCAAACGCCGGGACTCCGAGCGAGCCGCCGTACAAGCGGTCAAGTCAGTGATGGGTTCAGCGGAGGCGGAGGTGGCCGTGGCGCGATCGCAGCTGGATGCATCGCAGGCAAGACGCTTGGGTGCGGCCGCCGAATCGGAAATCTCACGAAGACAACTCGACGAAATCGAAGTCTTGCTCGACTACGCGTCCATCCGAGCCCCCTTTGATGGCATCGTGACCGAACGCTTTGTGAACCCCGGCGATCTGGTTGTCGAAGAAGGGAGTGATGAGCGCACCCTGCTCTATGAAGTCAGCCAGTTGGACCCGATCCGAATTCAGGTTGCCGTTCCCGAGGCCGAGGCCGCGCATGTATCGAAGGACGATTTGATGCGGGTCGAGTTTCCGTCGTTTGCATCGGAGCCAAAAATCTCATGCCGTGTCACCAGAACAAGCGGCGAGCTGGACCCAACCACGCGGACCATGCTCGTCGAAGCGGAACTGGATAACTCGGACGGGCGCATCATTCCAGGAATGTTTGGCCAAGCCACAATCGAGTTGGATGCCAAGGTCGCGGCGAACATGCTGCCCGCGCGAGCCGTGCGTTTTGACGCGTCAGGAGATGCCTTCGTTTATCGCATTGACGAGCAGGACCGCGTTCGCGTGACGCCGGTCGTGATTGGCGTGGACGATGGGATCGCACTGGAAATCTTGGAGGGGCTCGAGTCGGGGGAAAGGATCGTGGACGCTCACCTGCAGCGTTTTCAAGAGGGGCAAGCGGTGGCGATCCAGAATCGACCGCAGTCGGCGAACATCGACCCGGGGACACAACCGGAACTCTGATCGTCTGCGGACGGCCATGGACGGCACTTGTCTGAACGCGTGATTCAGGGTCGCGCGCGTGGGCCAAACACACTCCCAAAACCAGATCCACAATCATGGGCATCATTCGTTTTTCGCTGGCCAACCCATTTACCGTGATGGCGGCTGCCTTGGCCGTCTGTTTGCTGGGCGTCGCCGTTCTGCCCGGCATCACGATCGATATCCTGCCGGACTTCAAGCGGCCGGTCGTGGTGAGCTTCTTCTCTTACCCGGGTCTTCCCACGATGGACATGGAGAAATCCGTGACCTCTCGGGTTGAGCGCGCTCTCACACTTGCCGGACGCATCGAACACCAGGAGTCTCGCACTGTTCCTGGTGCGGCGGTGATCAAGGTCTTTTTCCAGCCGGGGACCAACCCGAGTTCGGCGATGAATGACATCGTCAATCTCGAAGCCAGTGACATGTTTCACTTACCCCCGGGAATCGAATGGCCATTCACGCTTCGCAGCGAACCGGCCAACCTGCCCGTGATCCTTGCCGCGATCAGTGGCGAAGGATTGTCCGAGTCCGAGCTGTACTCCATCGGCTACTACGCGGTCCGAAACAAGATGGGTGGATTACCGGGCGTGCAAATCCCACACCCCTTCGGCGGTAAGTTTCGGCAGATGATGGTTTATGTCGACCCGCTGAAGCTCCAGGCATTGCACCTGAGCGGTGCGGATGTCGTCAAAGCGC
>JBCCYK010000467.1:0-1889 GCA_039189905.1 Planctomycetota bacterium | reverse complement strand
GCTCTTCCGATCTGCCAAAGGGTGTGGGTTGTTGGCAAACTGTGGCCCAAGCGGGAAACGGACAATGTCGCCTCGTTCGGGATCGTTGGCGGGTTGGCTGACGAAATCGTAGCTCATCCAGACACCACGTTCGGCAGCGTGGTAGTCGACCACACGCGGTTGAGTCGAAACATTGCTTAGCAGCACACCTCCGCGAACCAGCTGATTTCGCAGGTAGTCGCTCTCTTGGTCGAATCCCTCCGCCAGCTCTAACTCCTCGACCGTCTCAGGAATATCCAAAAGATCGTGATAAAGAGGCGGTCGCATTGCTGACGCGATGAACCAGTCGGCCCTTAGATACGCAAACCCATCGAAGAAGCTCCTCACTTCGTAATGAGACTTGATATTGTCGAAACTGCGGCGTGCCTCGCCGCGACGGCTCGGTTGCTTTCCATAAGGGTATGCCGCCAGAAGCTGTTTCCACTTCTCGAAATTATCCACTTCCCAGCCCAACTGCCGAAGGTCAACGGCGAACAGCAATCCCGCATGTTGAGTCGGGTCGGGGTCATCAATCGCTTCCAGCACAGCGACATTCCGTTGCCGCGAAAGGCTATTGAGCGCCTTGGCGAGTCCGGCCGCGGCCAAGCGAAGTTTGTCGGTGGTAATCGTGCGATTATTGGCAAGCGTGTGAAGACTAAAATATCGAATGAACTCGCGGTCCTCCGCGCGGGTTCCGTTGAGATGTTGCTCGATCTGGCCCAGGACCTCCGCCTCGCTGATGAATGTTCGCTGCGTGCCACCGAAATCAGGGAATTCCGCACCCGCCACGATCCAGTCCCGAATGGTCTGCTTTTCGTCATCGCTCAGGGGAGCGGCATCCTTGGGCATCACATCCGTTTGCACCAGCTTCCACAGATAGGATGATTCTGGGTCACCTGGTTCGATGAATCGATCTCGACCCGCCGATCGTTCCGCGGTCAATCCATGGTGGTCGAGCGTATCCAGCGGATGGTTCTGACCGTCATGGCACGACGCGCATTGGTAATCCAGAATCCGGATCGCCTCCTTGGCCAGCCCGTCGGGCTGGTCGCCGACTCCGGCCAGCGCCATGTCCATGGACCCGACCCACAATGGCACGAGCCAGAGCATGGTGATCCAACTCGTCCAAGCCCTAGGACGATCCGATCGACGGACGCATCGCGATGAGTTCAGCAACATAGATCAACCCGATCAAGCAATAGGCTTCCGCAGAGGGGTCTTCAGAGTAATTAGCATGTAGTCAATGGATGCCGAAAACGAGGGGCAAACCGGTCAGCGAATTCAAAATTTTGCCAAACTGGCCCGCAAATTCCAGTGCGGCGCTCGATCAGGGCGCCCGCAAACTCGATCGTTCCTGCCCAAGGGTTCCGGCCAGTCCAGTCGAGACGTGGATGGGGGCGTCGGGCACGGCACCGGGCGGATTAAACTGGCGAGTTCTGACCCATGGTCAACCATTCTCTTCCGTGACCACAACAAACTGACATGACCGATCCGATCCTCGCTGGCGGCACCTACGAAGTCTTGCGAAGCCGGCTGCGCTCCGCGGCCAACGACCTGGACGATCGACTCAACACTCTCAACGATCAGCGGAATGAAGTCTTCGGGAACGTCCCCACCAAGCTGATTGACACGTGCCGCGTCACAACAGACCACAATTGCATCCCCCGAGATTTGGTCGCGATCGGTGGCCAGTTCTTGTTGGGCTACAACGTGCAATTCGGACTCAAGACCGAAATCACCTTGCCCGACGTCTTTGCGGCGTATCAGTTCGCCGATCACCAGTTCCATCGACAACCGTTGACGGTCATTGAGGATCAACGGTTTGCGGAAGACTTTGCCGAACTCTATCGATTCTACAAAGGAACCACGTT
>JBCCYK010000466.1:0-1950 GCA_039189905.1 Planctomycetota bacterium | reverse complement strand
GTCGCTAAAAAGGTATGGATCGTCTGCGGCCGCATGGGAGGCGTACTGGCCAACGTCATCGCTTAGATGCAAAACTACGCTGCCACCATTTATCGAAACGCCGGTGACGTAAGGGGCCACATATCGTAGCCAGAAGAAGGTGCCGATGGCGAAGACCTTGACGCCCATGAGCAAACGCGAAATTGCAAAGCGAAACGGTCTTTATGCGACCATAGTGCTTACTCGCGACCAAATTGAGCGGCATAAAGAATCCATGTAAGTCCGAGGTTGGGGTGGAGTCGTTAAGTTGCTGACTCAGGCGGTGGTCATGCTTTCACACGCCACATTCAATCACCCCAACCTACGGAAGAACAATGAACATTCTCGCAATTGACCTCGGCAAGTACAACTCAATGTGCTGTTTCTTCGACAGTTGTTCACGAGAATACGAATTCTGTAACACGCAGACGACGCGTGGCTACCTGGAGAAGTTTCTAGCGGGACGTCAGATTGATCTGGTGGTGATGGAGGCCTGTGGCCCCAGCGGTTGGGTGAGTGAGCTCTGTCAGCAGCTGGGCTATCCGACGCTCGTCTGCAGCACGAACGAAGAGGCCTGGCGATGGAAGAATGTGAAACGGAAGACGGACAAAGATGATGCCCTGAAATTGGCTCGGATGGCGATGATGGGTGAGCTGACTCCAGTTCACATACCGAAGCACGAGGTTCGTGAGCATCGCACACTGGTCAAGTATCGAAAGACGCTCGATCGGCGGATCAACCAGATCAAGAACTCCATCCGTTCCCTCTTCTCCAATCGAGGGATTGGCATCGCGTCCGGTGCACGCGCTTGGCACACGGGTCGCGAGAGGATTGACTCCTTCAGAAGACCGCTTGCTGAATGCTCCATGAACGAACTCTGGCGAGGCCAGCTAAACGAAGAGCTGAAACAACTCGATGCGCTCACGGCGCAACTTGCGAACGTTGAAGCTCGTCTCGAAGTGATCGCCAAATCCGATCCGCGTATCCAACGCCTGCAAACCATTCCTGGCGTAGGTCGTAAGACTGCCGAGGCCCTGGTCACCACCTTGGACGACGTTCACCGTTTTAAGAACTCCCGCCAGGTGTCCGCCTACCTCGGCCTTGTCCCCAAACAGTACCAATCGGGACAGACGAATCGTCACGGCAGAATCACCAAGCGAGGCTCAGCGCTGGTGCGCACGGTCCTGCTGGAGTGTGCTTGGGTCAGCTTGCGATACAACCCGTGGGCGAGAGCGACCTATGATCGCATCCACGGGGGTCAGAGAACACGCAAGAAGAAGGCGGCCATCGCCCTGGCTCGCAAGATTGCGGTCGTCGGCTGGGCGATGCTGAAACATGAAACGAATTGGGACCCAACCAAGATGACGATTCCCGAACTCACGTTGGTTCCGGCCAATCCATGAGCTGCTGTCAACGCGTAGCTTTGACGGACACTGTCGATCCGGCAGATGTCGTCATAACGAATGCGTGGCAGCGGCCCCAACAACTTACTGACCATCTGACGAGGAAGCACGCCCAGCCGACAGACAACGCTGCTGAGAGCGCCCATCAACAACAGACGGAACAACGTCGTCATAACGAATGTGCCCAGCAGCCGGAAACCGTCTCTGACGGTTCAATCCGCAAGGAATGATGAGATGACGCCACTGACACTAAAGCGTCAACAACTCGAATAGTCGTATGAGTCGAATCGTCTGGAATTGGTAAAGAAGAATGGTCACACCGGAGGAACATCATGCGCTGATCTAACAGAAAAAACGCCCCACCTGTTGCACACACTCGGACTTCATAGTCGTCAAAGATCAGGCGGCGTCCGGATAATCCTACACAATTAGCGAGTCATGGAAGTGCGATTCGGTGCGCAGGTACGCTCGCCTGCATCGTAATGTTATCCCGCGTTCGACGATTCACTCTCCGGGTGCGATGATTGCG
>JBCCYK010000465.1:0-1977 GCA_039189905.1 Planctomycetota bacterium | reverse complement strand
GCCGTCGCCGCCATCGGGACGACAGTGAATGGCCCCTGGCATCTTTTTGGCAAGCCACGCAACGTCCGGATCCTCCGACAGCATCTCGCGTTCTTCGTCGGACCAATCAATCAACTGATCATCCAGGTCAATTGAGAATGGAAGCGCACGGGGGACAGCCCCTATGCGGTCCTCAAAGGCAATCTTTTGCTGGAATGTATTGTGGACGGGCAAAGTCACGTCCAGCATCGCGGCGATCCGGGCGGCAAAGGGACCTGCCGCATTAACGATCTTCGAGGCGTGCAACGTGGCGGTCCCGTCTGCGTTTGACACCTCAACACTGTAGTCACGCTGCCGAGTGATGCTCTCAACCGTGCCAACCACCCGTTGCACGCCCACGCTGCGAAGATATTCGAGCATGTACGAGCCCAATTGCTGACCGCTGATATCGCCGCCCCGCCGAATGTGGATAATGGTTTGGATGTCGGGGTCGTAGCTGGGAAAGAGCGTGCGGATCAGCTCCCGGTTTTGCACGATATCGACACCGTCTGGCACCCCTTTCCAGTCGGGTTTGTCAAACGGATGATAGCCGTTCACCGAGGGCGTCGTGTGATACCGAAGAAGGTCTTCGGCGCGGTCCGCCAGCCCGTCGTGAAGTTGCGTCACCAACGCATCGATGTCGCTCTTCCGCGTGGCGAGGGCATAGCCGCGCCGGTTCATGTTGATGCGATTGCCGCTGTCTTTTGCAATCGTCTCTAGCAGATCGATGCTGCGGTTTGTGAACGCGACCATGGTCGGGTGCGGCCACCAATTGCGATAGTTTTCGCCGGACTGGGCCGAAGTGAAGGCCATCGGCTGAGCCCGGTCGATGAGCGTGATCTTCGTCTGACCGTGGTTTTTGGCGAGATAGTAAGCTGTTGCGATGCCCACAATACCGGTGCCAATGATGAGTGTTGGCTGCATGTCCATGGTCAACGGTTTGGGTCCTATTTTATCCCGATCTCTGGAAGCGGTTGGTGATTTTGGATGCGGGCGAATTCCATCCGCGTCAGGTCGATGGATTGGTAACCGCCTGTTAGCGTAAGTTCTGACAATGCCCGCCCGATAGCAGGGGCGTGCATAATGCCGTGGCCGGAGAAGCCGCAGGCCGTGATGATGTTGTCGTGGCCGGGGGAATACGTGCCGATAATCATATTCCCGTCGACCATGTTTTGCGCGTAATGGCCAAACCAACTGCGTTGCAGTTTCAGCTCTTCGAACCTTGGAACCAAAGCCGCCATCATTGGCCAGATGATGTCTTCGAAGTACGTCGCGAAGAACCCGGAGTAAATGTCGTCAACGAACCCAGTGGGAATGTCGAAACTCGGCCGCCCGCCCGCGAAACCGTCGCCTTCTGGTCGGAAAAACATGCCGCTTTCATCTTTGACAAGCGGTAGCGGCTCGAGGTCATGGGCGCATTTCCAGAAGTGCTGGACGCGGCACATGGGTTCCACGGGCAGCTGCGCACCCGTCATCTCAGCCAGCGGCGCAACCCAGGGGCCGGCGGTATTTATGAAGTAATCGGCGGTAAGTTTCGTCCCGTTGTCGAGTTCCAAACGCTCGACCTTGGTGGTGCTCGCCTCGATGTTGCTGACACGGGCCTTGACGAATGCCACACCTAGATGCTCAGCCGCCCGGCGAAAACACCAGAGGCCAGCATTGGGATCAATCCAGCCATCGTCGGGCGTGTGGCAGGCCAAAACAATGTCATCGCGTTGGATCGAGGGGAAGCGGGCGCGCAGCGCACCATAGTCCATCAGGTCTGCCTGGACACCGAGAGACAATTGGAGCGCTTGATTCCGGCGCAGCGTGTTTTCGCCGTCTTTGGTGACGACAAAGAGATAGCCTTGCTCCCGGAAATTCAGATCCGGCAGGTCGGGAATATCTGACATTTCGGCATACAGGTTTTTGTAGAAGTCGAGGCTATAGCGCGACATCTCAATATTCTCTGCAACGCTG
>JBCCYK010000464.1:0-1980 GCA_039189905.1 Planctomycetota bacterium | reverse complement strand
TGCCTCCGAAAATCCATCAGCCCTAGCGACCCACGAAATTCCCGGATGGACCATTAAATCGACACGCCCTGGCACCGCTGGCAGAGCCTGTGTCGGCCCTCCGGGCCTAAAAGCGCAACTTCAAAACTCAGACGATGGGCACCTAGTGCATGGTCCACACTTGATTTTAGGGTTCCAGAGATCGTAGCTCGGCTCTCCGAGCCGAGACCTCACGGCTCGGAGAGCCGTGCAACTGAAAGACCAACCCTAAATTCAAAGATAGCTGAAGCACTACATCGACAAAACGTTGCCGAGTTCCGGTGCACTAAGTTTGAATGATTGGTAGAGAGCTAATAGCGGAAGGGTTGCGCCCGGCCGAACAGGATCAGCCCGATGTCCATGCGGCAGTAGCTGCAAACGACCCCGACCCAGTTTGCGTCCTCGCTATCGCATGCCTGATGCTCCACCCGTGCTAGCGCTGTATTGGCGGGTTCGCCACACGACTGAACGAATCGAAAGATGCGGGCACGCCAAACGTCACGATACGCGTCCAGGAGAATCCGATCACGATGGCGTTCGACGCGTGGTTCAAAGTGGCGGGGATAGAAATAGAGCCTGATCAGCAACACCGTCGCGATCGGCCCAGCGATGAGGGCTGAAACCAGTGAAATGCCCATGGCTGCGTCGTTGTCAGTGAGGGCAATCGTGACGGTTCCAGTCACGAAGATGAACAGGAAGGAAAGCAGCAGGCACAAGGCAGCACCGAACAGCCATTTATAGCGAAACTCAACGGAACTGATCTTCCCGCCCACGCTGTCGAGCGTTCCACGAAGATCTTCGATCAGCGATTTCGCTTGACGATTACTGCGCTCTTCCTGTTCCTTGTCTGGTTCTTGATAGACCGTGTCTTCCAGGTCGGCACACGCTTGGAAGGTCAGCAGCAAGGTGGCGCTGTCGTCTCGATTCGGATCCACGGGGAACGCGTTGATCATCGCGCCAGCATCCCTCGCTATCTGATCTAGAATCTCAGTCGCGCGACCGAGTTGTTCGGGCCCATCGCCGGTGCAATAGGCATGGATCAACTCTTGCAGCTGAGCACGACCCTCAGAGACGCCAACGAACGAAGCCGACGTGATCAAGAAATCACGCAGCATCGTGACGAATTCCAGTTCATTGTGCATCCAATCATCCATGTCGGCTTGAGATGCGTTGAGCTGATCGATGACCCGGTTGGTCCATTCCGGGGGCGCTTTCCAGATCGCAACACGTAACAAGCGCAGGTGAAACGCATGACGCTGGGGTGGGTCCGTCTCCTGCAGGTTCTTTTGGCACGCACCCAAAACGGGAAGAACACGTTCAAAATCATCCTGCCGAATCCAACGCTCCCACAGGGCTTCGGTCACACGATAAAAGCGACTGTCCGACACGCATTTCGACGTTGTGAGCAACAACTTGCTCGCATCGCTGAGCGTGACTTCCCCAGCCAGGTACTCTCGCGTCAAAGCGTGCAACGCGGCATCGCGGGGATGCTCCTTGAGACCCGTCAGGATCCATCGAAAGAATGCGTGGGCCTCCTCACGCCGCACCAGATCACTGAGCACGGCCAAGACGTAATACTCCTGCGGCGTTCGCGAGGGTTTGCTTCGCAGCGATTCAAAGGTTTGCTTCGGATGCGTCGTCGCCTCGTCGACCAGAGAACGCACCGGACCAAGGGTTCGTTCACGGGGAGTTGGTTCATCTGGTGTTTGCGGCATCGACCACGCGTCGACCGCCCGCGAAGCGTTGTCTCGGATCTGCCCGTAGCGTTGCTCTGATTCCAGACGCTCATAGGCGGCTCGAATGAGTTGAAACTCCGTCGGATGGGTTTCCGGTTTGTGTTGTCGAATCAGCTTGCCGTACGCGCGTTTCAGGTCTCGGCGTTCGAAGTCAGCAGGCAGACCGAAGAAAGCAAGCGGATTCTGAGGCAGGTGTTGCCAGTCACCAGGCGGTGGCGTCGCGTCG
>JBCCYK010000463.1:0-1997 GCA_039189905.1 Planctomycetota bacterium | reverse complement strand
TCGATTGATAAACAGTGCCTAGGGTGACGGCACGGACGCCACGAACTCGCGTTGGCTCGGTTCGAGTGGTTTTGGGAAGTCATCGGGAATGTCGGTCAACGTGACTTCGCCAGTTGCCGCCCATTCGCAACCACGCAACAAGGTCGTGATGAAACCGACGCAAGCATACGACTTGTCATCATGTCCCATCGGCGTGTGGAAAATGCGTCCGTCCTCGTAGTCGATGGTCATGATAATGGGTTCGTGACGATCGGTGCCTTTGAACTTGGGATCGGCGTAGGCTGTCGCCAGGATCGTCATGTTCTCGGCCGGCCCACGTAGCTTCTGATAGAGTTCGTCTTTCACGTGCATCCAGGCCCGCGGGATACCCTGCGTGATGGGGTGGTCAGGTTCACGGATCACGATTTGATATTCGTGTTGTGGACCGTGGTTGCCGCCGCCACCAGGTGTGTTGTCGCGAACAACGTCACCCTGGTCATCGAGATACACATAGGGCCCTGACTTCTCATTTCGCCCGTCCCAGCCGCCCAGACCGATCATTTGATTGAATTCCGGCCAACTGCCGAAGGAATTATCCGCGGCGTGAACCACAACGAAGCCGCCGCCGCCCGCCACATAGTCGACAAAGGCCTGCTGTGTCTCTTCCGGCCAAGGCGCCGCCTTCCAGCCAAAGTTGCTGACGACCAAGTCGTACTTGCGGAAGTCGGGCTTGAAGTCAGGGTCTGATTTGGGCTGCGGCAGGTCCTTGTAATCCTTGCCATCATTCAAGCCAAACTCTTTCAGCAGGTTACCGCCTTTCCAGGTGTATTGGGTCCTTTGAACATCGACTGTGAAACGCCCTGAGTTCTCGAGGTAGTGTTTCATCATGGCCGTGGTCTTGGGCCAAGCACCGTGGTTGTTTTGGCCATCAATGATCAGCGTCTTGATCGGTTCGGCTGCGGGAGCCCAATTGAACTGGAGAAGGAGGACGGCAGCAGTGAGCAGCAGAAGGGTGCGTCGGAGGAGGGAGGCCATGAGTGTGATTTGGTGCGTGAGTCGGGAGGCGAACGAAAGTGGGTTTGTGGGAAAGGAAAACGAAATGAGCCACCGCGATACCGGATCGCGATGGCTCTTTAGGATAGCTAGCGAGGTTGGTGTTGTGGGGATTAGCTGTTGGTGGTTTCCGCGACCTCCGCCTCGCCTTCCGCCTCCACAACGGCATCGGCTGACGCGGCGAATCCACCGGCTGCCAGGACTTTCCCTTTGATCTCATCCGCCACATCGGGATTCTCAATCAAAAAGTTGCGCGCCTTCTCCTTGCCTTGGCCCAGGTAGGTCTCACCATACTTGAACCACGAGCCGCTACGGCTGACCGCTTTGTGCTCCACACCGAGGTCCAGCAAGTCCCCTTCGTAGCTGATGCCGTTGCTGTGCATCATGTCGAACTCGGCGACACGGAAGGGGGGCGCGACCTTATTCTTGACAATTTTGGCCTTCACCCGTTGGCCAACCTGTTCCTCGCCGTCTTTCAGAGAGCCGATGCGTCGCACATCGATTCGGCAGGAGCAATAGAACTTCAAGGCGCGACCACCCGGGGTGGTTTCGGGGCTACCAAACATCACCCCGACCTTTTCACGGATCTGGTTGATGAAGACCACAGCCGACTTGCTCTTGGCGATCGCGCCAGTGAGCTTTCGCATCGACTGACTCATCAAGCGTGCCTGTAAGCCCACGTGGCTGTCACCGATCTCGCCTTCGAGTTCGGCTTTCGGGACAAGTGCGGCAACCGAGTCCACAATGATCACATCCACCGCGTTGCTTTTGACCAGCATCTCGCAAATCTGCATGGCTTCTTCGCCGCTGCTGGGCTGACTGACCAAGAGGCTGTCGAGTTCGACGCCAATTTTTTTCGCCCAGCTTGGGTCGAAGGCATGTTCAGCATCGATAATCGCGGCAATCCCGCCGGACTTCTGCGCTTCGGCGGCCACATGCAGCGCGAGCGTGGTTTTTCCGCTCGA
>JBCCYK010000462.1:0-1997 GCA_039189905.1 Planctomycetota bacterium | reverse complement strand
CGGTAATGAATTCATGATCAACGAGATCGCGCCTCGACCACACAATTCGGGGCACCTCACGATCGAGGGCTGTCGCACCAGTCAATTCGAACAACACGTCCGCGCCATTTGTGGCCTACCCCTTGGCGACACAAGTTTGATCGCTTCTTGTGCCGCCATGGCCAATTTGCTTGGTGATTCATGGAGTGGAGCTGGCTCACCCGCCTTCGCCGATGCCCTCTCGGTTTCTGGAGTTTCGTTGCATCTTTATGGCAAGCAGCACGCCATGCCTGGTCGTAAGATGGGACATCTCACCGCCGTTGGTGACGACCTCAGGTCGGTGGTAGCGTCGCTGCAACAGGCTCGGTCTTTGTTTTCGGTCCAGGACTAGTCTCCGCTGGCTGCTGGACTCGATTCCTTTCGATCCAAGGGGTCAGCAGCCACCGCGCGACCAAATACACCGTCATCGCGGTCAACATGCCAAAAAGGTCGGCGGCAAAGTCAAGCAAATCAGGCGTCCTTCGCACGAATCGTTGCGTCCACTCATCGATCGCCGCGTAAACGATCACAATCCCCGCGATGACGGCCAGACGCCTCCAGACGCCTCGACTCGTACTGACGTAACACAACAGAAGTGTCAGACCGAAGAAAGCGGAAAAATGCTCGATCTTGTCCGATACACTCAGACGGGGCACCGAAACGCCAGAAAGATGCGTTCCGAGGAACATGCCAGCCCAATAGATCGAAAGCACGACCGCAGCCAATCGCAGGCGAAAAACTCGAATCTTGGTAAGCGGCTTCATCGACGGATACCGGAACAGATAAGCTTGGATGAGCGACATGCTGACTCCATTTTTCGAAAAGGCAAATCCATGCCGGAAAACACGCCCAGTTACTCCCATAGCTATAGGCGGTCGACGTGGTTGGGGAACAGATCTTCACGACGAATTTGCGCGCATCACAAGGATGTGATCTGGGTCGTGCTGGTTTTAGTCGCGTGGAACTTCGCGATTTGCCCCCCCATGAGTACCTTCGGCCAAACCGTTAACACAGCGGACAGTACGGCTGATGTTGGTCCGTTAACGCAGGATCAAGACGAAGAAAACGGAATCGGAAAGGCGTGGGTGCCAATGCGCGGCAAATGGGATATCGCCCGTTTCGGCGGCGAAGGCCCGACGGAAATCGATGACAATCTCATCAAGCTCGGGTTCGGTGACCCACTAACGGGAGTTCGCTGGACAGGCGACTTTCCCACCGACAACTTTGAGATTCGACTACAGGCCAGGCGCACCGACGGGTTTGATTTCTTCGTTGCGTTAACTTTTCCTGTGGGCATGACCACGACTCGTTCACTGTCGTCGAGAAAACAACCTTGCGTTAGCTTCGTCCTTGGTGGCTGGGGTGGGGGCGTCACGGGTATCAGCAGCATCGATGGTCAAGATGCCTCGAGCAATGAAACAACCGTATTCGATGGTTACGACAACGATCGCTGGTACAAAGTCAGGGTGCGAGTCGATGATCAAAAAATCATGGCATGGGTCGATGACGAAGAGACGGTCGATGTGGATCGTGAGAATAAGAAGTTCGACATCCGAGCCGAGATGGACCCAACGTTACCAGTGGGAATCGCTAATTTTCAGTGCTACTCTGAGATCAGGGGCATCGAATATCGCCGACTGACTGAGATCGAAGACTCTGAATCCAGCACGTCCGTCGGCGATGCCAAGCGCGACAACCAACCGAACGCGAATTCGTTGGATGAGTAACGATGATCGATCTTGATCAGCACTGGATGGCGCGTGCACTTGAGCTGGCGTATCAAGCGGAAATGCAAGAAGAGGTGCCCGTTGGCGCGATTTTAGTCCACAACGGACAAATCATTGGTGCCGCACACAATCAGCGTGAAACACTGGATGATCCCACAGCACATGCCGAAATGATTGCCATCACTCAAGCAGCAGCCGCCATTGGTGATTGGAGATTGGAAGACACGACGCTCTACGTCACTTTGGAACCAT
>JBCCYK010000461.1:0-2004 GCA_039189905.1 Planctomycetota bacterium | reverse complement strand
CGCGTCTTCACTCATCGCTCGGCTATCTCTCGCCGGGCCGATTCGAGACAACCGCCCCCTGTTGAACTAAGAGGACGCGTGGCCCCCGAAACCCAGGCCACCTCATCTTGCAGCACGTCCCGCCGGGCGGATTCCAGAAGATCCGCTACGACGGATGGACCAGTCCCAACCACCGCATCTCCTTCGAGGAAGTCCGTTGGCTGGTGATGATCCATCTCAGCCTGACCTTCGTGCTGCAAAGCATCCACAACGACCACGCCCAAAGACCCCCGCCATCATGTCGCTGCGAGACCTGTGGCGGTGACATGCAGGTGCTGCTGGTGACGGATTGGCAACGACGCGTGGTCTACCAGCGAGGCCCACCGGAACAGAGGGGTCCACAGGATCCAAGAGGACCGCCTTTGTTGTCAGCCCCACATCCACGAAAGGAATCGGCATGATCGACACGAACTCCACCAATCGCAACACTTGCCGAAGCGATCACGCTCAGCGTACGCGCGTCCATCGCACAACGCGTGAAGAACAGCCTTTTACACCCGAGTTTCGAACCCTAAACGGTCGCCTGCATCGGAACCAACGCGGTCGACGACAGACCTTGTACTCCTACGCATCCCTGCAAGAGCAGCTCTTAACCAGAGTGCGGGAAAGCAAATCCCTCTCCTTCTAGCGCGATCGCACCGCTTCAACCGGCCTTCTTGAACCAAGGCCTTGACGCGCAGTCGTGCTACCGCCCGACTCCGGTCAAAGCCTTATTTGTTATTCAGCTTAGTCGTCGAACTCGGCCTGTTGAAACGTGAATTTAGTTCGCCGCATCGTCTTACCGCTGCGTATTGTAAAAGGCACTTCAGTTGGATGGATCTGTCCAGAGTATTTGCGCGCGTGGCTGTTCGGCAGTTTGATTGGGTCGAACTCAAATTCCAGATACGGGCCGTTGAGCTTGTACGACAAAGTATCGGTCGAAGTCTTGTACGGTTGATTTACCCAAAAAGAGGAAAGCACATAAACGAGGTAGTCTTCGCGTGTCTTGCGTGCGTTTTTTGGCTGGTCGCCCTGAACAATTTGTATGTACATTGAATCGGTGGCGAAGAAGCGAATTACTGTTTCGTGGTTGATAGTTGAAGGGCCGTAGCGCTCGATATCCCCGTTGTAGTAGCCATCTAGGCGGATAACTGGGCATCCGCATTCGGGGCATGACTCGTCGCCGTGAAGCTCTATTGGTAAAGCACCACAAGCACCGCATTTCGCAATCGGTGCGGCTAAGGCTCTGCTTGCTTGATCTGCGTCGCAGTGGGGACAACGCTTGGCGAAGATCGAAACCATTTTGTTGCAAGCGGTGCACTCTCGTTGCGATGTCCCATCAACTTCGACGACTGGTTCATCGGGCTTCGGTTCTGGCTTTACGCGACTTTGAACACCCATGGACTCGTCATACGCAGTCCGGAGGTCCGGGTCCAAGAGCGTGTCGCGTGCCTCGATGACACGCTTGCAGACCTCGGGATCCCCACCGTGGTCTGGGTGATGTTGGTTCAGCTTGACTCGGACAGCAGCGCGGATAATCTCCGGAGATGCGTCCGGTTGCACTTCGAGGACGTCATAGAGAGATGCACTCACAAATCCGCTCATTGCTGAATAACGTCCACGGTCACCGGGCAGGCCGTGGGGGATTGGGAGTGGTGTCAACGGAGCGAGCCTGCTCCGCGTGCACCGAATGGTTCGCTTGCGCTCCCGGTCGTCTGACGGCACAGTCAGAACGCTCGAAGCATCAAGTAGTGTAGCAAAGCCAATCCAGCCTCGAACAAGAAACGCGTGTCGCATTCAATCGCGTGTCTCAACGTAGCCGCCGATCAATCGACTTCGTTTCCATCTTCTTACTGCTCTTGCCAAATATCGGATGCAAGCGATCGAATGACCGATCAATCACGATCCTGGAGCGATCTCTCGCACGCGTCCAACCGAACGACCACCAACGCTTGCCGACGCCCGATGACCTAAGCGAGCGAACGG
>JBCCYK010000460.1:0-2048 GCA_039189905.1 Planctomycetota bacterium | reverse complement strand
GTCGGCTTTTGGCTGCTCATATTCTTGTTGAACCACTGCTTCAGGGCCTCGCTCGTGTGACTGGGCCAAGGCGTGTCTCAATCTCTCTTCGTTGTAGCGAGACGCGACTGTCTACCATTCATTGGCTCCGAGCGGCTTGATGTCGTAGAACTCGTCACATAGCGTCTATGTTCTGCCTTGTAGCGGAATCCTGCACCAGCCGATCCGTCTCGGCGATCACTACGGCGGTCAAAATCAGGGCCATCGCGGCCGTGCGGCCATCCCCATCGAAAAACCCTGGTTCAGACATCACAAGATCGTTCCTCGTCAAGCACCATTCGAAACGCGATGCACAACACGCTGTAACTGTAGACGCACTGCTGAAGTCACACCAACCGGTTCCATTCCAAACAAAACCGGTCGAGTTCGGATTGGAATAGAAATTGGGAGTCACACCAACTGTTCCATTGAGTAAACCTCGGATAGTGTAGAATAGACTTGACGTTCCCGCTTCGGCCATGGCCAGGGAGATGGAAAGTCACAAATTTGCCTCGCTGAAGTTTCAGGGGTTGATTGATGACCGGTGTCGTCTCCAGGTCGTACTTAATCAAGGCTGACACGGGCGCGTCTGTATCGCCGTAGTGGTCTCACATGGTCACAAGTAGGGTCCGTCCGTCCCACTGAAAGAGCGACTTGTTTAGCTTGCGATGGCTGCGAACACACTTGTTGCCGAACCTTGAAGTCGCAGTCAATCTGGATGTTGTCGACCAGAAACTTCTGTCGTGCTTGTGCTTGGTTGGGTCGAATCTCCCGACGCGTGGCTTGAGGTGGTTTGTCCATTTCCTAATGGTTCCGTGGTATTGTCTTTCAAGGGTCGTGGTATTTATCTTCCAGTGTCGTTGCACTGCTCTTATCAGCTGCCATCTGCATGTCTCTGTTCAGGTCTAGTCCGGACGGCAGGTTCCTTCTAGCGTCTCCGATCATGCCTTCTGGCGACAGTATGGGAAACGTTTCACATGCTCCGATCAATGAAGAAAGCGTGTTCGTTTCACTTCGCATTGATCCTTCATTGGCGTCCTCCATCTGCGAGCTATTGCCATGATACCGTGTGCTGTGTGCTTGCCATCGCCAATCGTGATCGTTCCTCGGCGGTGTCCGGGCAATTGGCTGATACGAATGAAGTGTTCTTAACCTTCTTTAATACCCTGCAGCGTCTTTCGGGTGCTTGCGAAACTTCCTTCACTATTGTCATTCTGCTCGTCCATTCCAGATCCAGATATTCTGGCAGATTGACCTCCGGTGCGGTGGTCACGCAAGTGCAAGCTGGGCAGGCTTCTTCTGGTTCCACATTGTCACATTTATCCACGTTCTTTTGTTGCATGGCCATCGGACGAATTTCAACCTCCGGATGCACCAAAAAACTCTCTTTGACAGTTGGCGATACCCTGGTCACGTTCAGCGTCTCAATTTCGTCAGGTGGGTCCTTACTCGATTCCTCGGTGTCTTCATGTGGCATCAAATCGTCGCATGGTCGTGAATCTGATCTCGGCATTTGACGCGGTCTGACTGGCAGGGCAATATGAGGGCTTGTTGATGATCACTCGTTTCTCCTCGTGCGGGCCTTTAGACCTTGTCATCGAGTCGGTGAAACTGGTTTTCCAAGTTGCGCAGGTGGTACAGGTGAGTCGGATCTGTTCCCGTCATGAAAATGTTCCTCATCCCTTATCGGTGCCAAATCACGGGCTTCTGTCTGATTCCCAGTGTGCAGAATGTCCGTCATTGGCACTTCCTTTGCTTGCCGCCTTCGGCGACTGTATTCAAAACTTGGCTGTCTATCGTATGCGTGCACATACAGCGGCCTTGTGCAAAGACGGATCCGTGTCTATCCGCGTCGTCGAATTTCTTGCCCCCCGAGTCGGCATATCCTTGCTCGTCAACGGCCGCTGTTCGTCGCTGGTCCTAAGAGTTGACTGATCACCGGATTCAGGCGGCTGGGTCCGATGTGCGGTGGTTGGTTCGCTGCGGAGGTCAGCCTGCTCGGTGCATCTGTGCTCTCGTCCACGCGTGTC
>JBCCYK010000459.1:0-2064 GCA_039189905.1 Planctomycetota bacterium | reverse complement strand
GTATCGCCTCTTTGATGCGGTCTGGCAGCAAGGACGACTCCGATGGGCTCATCAGCCGTTCGTCTCGCCGCATCGCCGAACTGATCCCCATTCCCAATCGCTCTTTCAACCTGACATCGCCTTTGGCACTCCAAACGGCACCCGAGCCCACCGGCCTGTCATACCTCGATCAGCGCGTGGGAAGTGGTCTCACGGAAGATTCCACCCGCATCACGCAGGCTACCGATTCGCGCGACAACGAACTCGGGCAAACCGCTTCCCAGGATAGCCAGATTTCACCCACGCAAGATGCCATGGCGTCGACGATGGAAATCACGTCGCGACCCAGACTCATCACGCCAAGCTCCCCAGGACCCATCTCACTCAATGTTGGCAGGGAAGGAAGTCACGTCGCGGCCAACACAATTGCTCCGGTGCAGCACCTGGATCAAATCGCCCAACCCACGACAAGCGAACCCAAGATTCGAAACATACCCCAAGGCGTGATCGAGCATATCAAACAACAAGCTTCCGCCGCGGACGAACAAGGGCTGCGGGTTCTTTTCAACCGCTTGGTCGCCAAAGGTGCCAGTGAGCCAGAGGTGGCCGTCATTGCAGCCGCCGCTCAAAGTCTCAACGCAACCACGTTGTCCGATCGAGCGATCGAATACATGAGCTTGGCTCGAAGACGAGATGGCCAAATCACCATCACGCCCTCCCCGTTCGGTGCGGTCCCGCAAGCATCGCCGAACATCCCGTCCGCTCGCGAGGCCGTTGCGCCTTCCGAATCGACCGAACGAGCTGTTCGCAACCCACCGATCGCACTTGGCAGCATGGAACACGCGGGACAAACGCTGAATGCCACGGTCGACACCGATGTGAAAACGTCGATCATCGAAACGCCTCTACCGACTCACAGTGGCGTGCTCGTCGAGGTGTATTCATCCGACCCCAACCGACCCCCATTCGCATTGACGGATGAAGGTGGCCGAACGCTTGCCTACGTCACGCCTGCTCCCGGTATCCAGTTGCAAGGGATGCTGGGTGGGCGTGTCGAGATGTCGGGTGAAACGGGCTTTCTCCGTGGAGTGGAAACCCCTCACATCTTGGCAACCACCATCCAACCTTGGACGCGCAAGTAGCCACAGCTACGGGGCAGTGGGTTCTTGGTGGATGCTGCCTTATCCCGTCATCGATCCAATTCCCAGCGACGAAGGCTCATTCAACAAACGTGACTGTGGCGGAGGATCTTTCATGTCCGCCCGAATACTGTCAACGTGAGCCTTGCCATTGCCGCCCTCCTACGCCGCCATCTCCTTCCGCTCGACCACCTGCCGCTTCGTCTGCAACAATCGGTCCAAGGGGCTCAGCGGAGCCTCTGCATTCGGGTTGCGCACGTGTGTGTAAATGTCGGTCGTCTTCACATCCGCGTGGCCTAGCAACCGTTGGATCTCGCGGATGTTTGTCCCGGCCCACAAATGATGCCGATGCAAAGCTGTGCCGAAACGTGTGACTCGTGATCCGCTTCATCAATCCTGATCCGATCACCGCCTGACGTAGCCTTTGTGCGAACGAATCGCGGTGCAAATGATGGCGATGCAGTCGGCCCGCCCGCGAGTCACGCGCTAAACGCGGCGAAGCGAAAAGAAACTGCCACTTCAGCTCACGGTGAGCTTCTGGATATTTCCTGGCCAACGCATACGGCAAATAGACCGACGGCGTTCCTTCCGACAAATCGCGCTCATGCAGCACGCGACGCGAGTTGACCCAACGTTGCAAATCCGCGACCAACGAATCCGGCATCGGAACCAAGCGACTCTTCTCGAACTTGGAATCACGGATCTCAGTTTCTTCACGTAGGCTTTCTCGGTGCTGAACTGCAGTCCTTCTGCGCGGACCGCTTTTCGCAAGGCCTGAACTGCGTCCGGTTCAAGCGGGTCAATCCTCCCCGGCGCATCATCGATCACGCATGGGCCTTTTTGAGTCCATCCGGCTTTATCGTGGGTAGAGCCGGAGACGGGGGGATTTTTTTAGGCATGGCGGTGGTGTCCGAGGCTGTTCAGGTCCCTCTATCGGAGATACCGG
>JBCCYK010000458.1:0-2069 GCA_039189905.1 Planctomycetota bacterium | reverse complement strand
TTTTACGGTCCAAGAAGCCTGCCAACTCCGACAACATGGCGTCGCCAAAAAATACGCCGCCCATCCAAACCTCGGATCCATTACGCCACAGGTCATGACGGTTCGGCCCGTTCCAATAAAAAAAATGCGAGTAGTTATCAATGCACCCACCCATGTGGCCGAACGAATGCCGGAACCCCTGGGCGTTGGGCATCGTTTCGGGCGTGTATCCCAGGTGCCACTTTCCGATGTGAGCGGTGGCATAGCCCGCCGATCGAAAGTGCTCTGCAAGCGTCCATTTGGTCGCTGGCATGCCGGCATGGCCCTTGGCAGACGATACGTTTCCGGGGACACCCGCGCGTGCCGGAATCTGGCCCGTCAGCAAGCCGGCTCGCGAAGCAGAACAGATCGCCGAGGGAGCCAGCATCTGGGTGAAACGCACCCCGGTCGCGGCCAGTCTGTCCATGTTCGGCGTTACGAGATCATCGGCCCCATAACAACCCACATCCACTGATCCCTGATCATCTGTGTAGACGATGACGACATTGGGCTGCGATGCCGAAGCCCATGCGAAGGCACCGACAAACAAGCTCTGGATCGCGATCACAGCAGAGGCAAATCGAAGCACCAACTATTCCCTTCTTAAAAGAGCCAGCATCAGAGTGTTCCCGAACGCGAAAGCCGTAGGATAACTCAAGCGGTCGATAGGATGTCGTGAAGCACGGTTCCGTGCACATCTGTCAGTCGGAAACGTCTGCCCTGGTACTTAAACGTCAGGCGTTCGTGATCGATACCGAGCAAATGCAAGATCGTTGCATTGAAATCATGGACGTGGACGGGATTCTCCACAACGTTGTAACCAAACTCGTCCGTCGCACCATAAACCATGCCTGGCTTGATGCCGCCTCCTGCCATCCAGGTTGTGAAACAACGTGGATGATGATCACGTCCGTAGTTGGTGGGCGTCAGAACGCCCTGCGAATAAGACGTGCGACCAAACTCACCGCCCCAAATCACCAGGGTGTCGTCTAGCAGGCCTCGACTCTTGAGATCTTGCACCAACGCTGCTGACGCCCGATCCGTTTCCTCGGCTTGTCCAACAATCTGCTTGGGTAAATTACTGTGATGATCCCATCCCTGATGGTATAGCTGGATGAAGCGAACATCGCGTTCGGCAAGGCGTCTGGCCAGCAAAACAGTTGGACGCAAAGGTGCCCGGTTTGCGAGCGTCTTCGCCGTACAGGTTAAACGTGGATTGCGGTTCGTCCGAGAGATCCGCCACATGCGGAACACTCGATTGCATCCGGTAGGCCATTTCGTATTGGGCGATTCGCGACTCAATTTCCGGATCCAACTCGCGTTCGAATTGCTGCTGATTCAGCATGTTGATCGCATCCAGTTGCTTGCGTCGCCGATCGCCTGTAATCCCGTTTGGGTTGCTCAGATAAAGCACAGGATCTTTCCCACTTCGGAACTGAACTCCCTGGTACTTGGAATCCAAGAAACCACCGCCCCAGAGTCGAGCATAGAGCGGCTGCCCTCCTTGACCCGCGGAAACAAGCACAATGAAGGATGGCAGGTCCTCGTTCTGGCTTCCCAAGCCGTAAGACAACCAGGCACCCAAAGAAGGTCGACCAGCGATCTGGGAACCCGTTTGAAACATCGTGATGGCCGGGTCGTGATTGATCGCTTCGGTATGCATGGACCGGATGAAACAAACATCATCAACGATCTTGCGTGTGTGAGGCATCAATTCACTGATCCACATCCCCGCATCACCAGCTTGCCGGAACTTGAACTTGGATCCCGCGAGCGGCAGCGATGACTGGTTGACCGACATACCCGTCAATCGTTGTTCCCCGCGGACACTCCCCGGCAGCTCTTCGCCATTCATTTCAATGAGGGTCGGCTTGTAATCAAACAAATCTTGCTGCGCGGGACCCCCAGACTGAAACAGGTAGATCACCCGTTTCGCTCTCGGCGAATGATGCGTCCCGCCGTTGGGTACAGCTGGCTTGCTGGACGAGTGGGACGCCTCGACGGCCCCATCGGACAGCAGCTGAGCGAGAGCGGCCGTAACCACACCTGAA
>JBCCYK010000457.1:0-2073 GCA_039189905.1 Planctomycetota bacterium | reverse complement strand
GGTTATTCCCTTCCTACGTCTTACGTGGCACGCCTTCACCGAGGCATCGGGTCTCGGTCCAACTCAGCGACGCTCACTGCCTCAACTCATCAACTTCTTGGCTATTGCTTGTTTCCCGCTCGATTTTAGGATTTGCCGAGGAGCGTCCGTGCCGCTTCACACTACGACAACCGGGGCAAACGCCGCTTGGCTCATCTAGGGCAACCTAATTTTCAACCGGAACAAACCACTCGCCTCGACATCGCATCACGCCATCGACAGCCAGCGTGCCCGTCCTCATTATCATTGGAGTTCGCCACCGTTGCCAACCACGGAACCTCTCGATAAGAGCGGTCAACGCGTCCGCGAAATGTTTCGACAGATCGCGCCACGCTATGACACGATGAATCATTTGTTGTCGCTGAACATTGATAAGTGGTGGCGGAAGAAGGCCGTCGCGGCTTTGCGACTTTCCGGTGACGCGCCCGTACTCGATTTGTGTTGCGGGACGGGGGATTTGGCGTTCGCGATCGCTGAGGCGGCTCCTTCATCTGTTCAGGTCATCGGCAGTGACTTTTGCAATGCCATGCTTCAGATTGCATGCGACAAAGAGTCTCGCCTAGCTGGCAACTCGCCGAACCGAAAACGGATTCCGTTCTTGGAAGCAGACTCCATGGCACTGCCATTTGCGAGCGGTCGGTTTCAAGCCGTCACGGTCGCGTTCGGTCTACGTAACGTTGCCGAAACCCAGGTCGGCCTGACCGAAATGGCGCGCGTTTGCAAACCCGGTGGGCAGGTGATGGTGCTTGAGTTTTCCTCGCCGACGCTACCAGTGCTTCGGCAGCTCTACGGGTTCTATTTCCGTTCCATCCTACCGCGCGTCGGTCAGTGGATGGCCCGCAACGATAAGTCGGCGTATGAGTACCTACCGGAGTCGGTCGGTCAGTTCCCATGTGGACAGCAGCTGGCCGATCGCATGGCTCAAGCGGGTCTTGTTGATGTTCGCTTCATGCCACTGACGCTCGGTGTGGCGACGATCTACGTTGGGACCAAGCCCGACCCACCGAACGCCGGTGGTCAGGACGAAGCCGTGGCCCAGTTGGACGAGGTCGCCAACGCATGATTGATTCACCGGCGACTCGGCCGCGCCGGATCGTGCTCGCGATCACGGGCGCCAGCGGAGCCCCCATCGCAATACGGTTGCTGCAAGTCCTGCGGCGAACGGACGTGGAGGTCCATCTGACGATCAGCGTGTCCGGGGCCGCTGTCATCGCCCAGGAAATGGAGATTCAACTGGATCTTCGTCGTCCCGACATTAATGACCTACTGCTGGCATCACCAAGCTGGGCTGATGACGCTGCCAAGTCCGAAACGGCGGCAACGCGTCAGTGGGACGAGCATGACTCCACACTTCGATATCACCAGTACGACGACTACATGACGCCCATCGCCAGTGGCTCTTTCATCACCGACGCGATGGTCATTTGTCCGTGCAGCGGAAGTACCCTATCCGGGGTGGCCCGGGCGTCTGCGTCCAACCTCATACAACGCGCCGCGGAAGTCCATCTCAAGGAACATCGCAAGTTGGTCGTCGTTCCGCGTGAGACCCCCATGAGCGTTCTGCAAGTCGAAAACATGCACCGCCTGGCGGGAGCGGGGGCAGTGATATTGCCGGCGATGCCAGGCTGGTATCACGGTGTTGCTCGGATTGAGGATCTGGTGGACTTCGTCGTTGGAAGGATCTTGGATCAAATCGGTTTGGATCACGGTTTGATCGAGCGGTGGGGCGATCCCACATGAGCGCTCGCGATTGGCTTGGTCTGATTCGTTTTTCACACACGGTCTTTGCGTTGCCGTTTGCGATCTTGGCGGCATTCTTGGCTTGGTCCGCACCACTGCCGTCCTCGGCGGATCAGGATTATCCAAGCATCCGCATTCAGGACATCATTGGCATCTTGCTCTGCATGGTCTTGGCCCGATCAGCCGCAATGGCATTCAACAGGCTGGTCGATCACGACATTGACGCAGCAAACCCCCGCACCGCCGCACGCCACCTACCGGCGGGGATCCTATCCCGGCGCAGCGTGTTGTTCT
>JBCCYK010000456.1:0-2074 GCA_039189905.1 Planctomycetota bacterium | reverse complement strand
GGCACGGGGGGAATGCTATAAGGGTCGAAATCGAGCCTCAAGCGAGATTTCGGGGAGGGCACGGGTTTGATGTCTTGTGAACGCGATTGTTGTCTTGCGACTTTCCCTCCCCGGCCACGCTGACGCGTGCTGACGCTCTCACAGCCAGCCGCCAGGGGTGAACTTGGTTCGGCTACGTTTCAATGGTGGCGATCGGCGAGAAGTGCCGGTTTCGCTGCCAATTCCGGTCCTCCCGCCCAGCCGTTCGATGCGCTGCAATTCAGTCACTTCCCGTGATCCCAAACCGGGACGCACTGCCTATAATTACTGCAGCACGCAAGCCTCACGAAATCATCACGACCGTTGAGCGTTGCAGGGTCGCCGCGGCGACATCGTCACTCCCGTTTACAACGTTTGGATCTCACACAGATGTCGCGTTCCGATTTTTCGGCTTGGTCCCTGATCCTGCTCTCAGCGGCCCTTGGAACGATCGCCACGGTGTTGTTCCAGGACTCCGAGGCTTCACCCCGAACCGTCTTGAGTTCGCCCGCTGCCGCACCCGAAGCGACTCCAGCCAACAAGGTCGAAGAGTTCATCGAACCCCAACGTGTGATGGATGCCGGCACGGAATGGCCTCAGTGGGGCGGGACCCGCATGCGAAACAACGTCCCGAATGTCAGGAATCTGCCCGAGAGCTGGGACATCGGGAAATTTGATCGACGTAGCGGGGAATGGGACGGTGAACGTGCCGAGAACCTGCGTTGGTTTTCACCTTTGGGAAGTCAAACTTATGGCAATCCGGTTGTCGCGGGCGGCAAGGCCTACGTTGGCACGAACAACGGTGCCGGCTACTTGAAACGCTACCCTGCGAAAGTCGACCTCGGATGCCTGCTCGCGTTTGATGCCACCAACGGTGATTTTCTTTGGCAACACAGCAGCGAAAAACTGAGTAGCGGTCGTGTGCATGATTGGCCGCTGCAAGGCATCTGCTGTGCCCCGTTGGTGGAGGGCGACCGCCTCTGGTTCGTCACCAGTCGCGGGGAAGTCCGCTGTCTTGATACCGAGGGTTTCTACGACAATGAAGATGATGGTCCCGTGCAAGATGAATCGGCACGGGTCATGGAAATCACACGCGACGCGGATGAAACCGCATTCAAGGCGATCATCGCATCGCTTGATTCCGGATCGCTCAGCAATGCGATCACAGAGATGCTCGCAGCTGCTGGTGAGCCGCTCGAGGGCGAGGTCACCGTGAACACACTTGAAGCGGGGACGGCCTGGGACGTTGAAGGTCACTTTGGCGGCACCGCTCGCACCCTGAGTGTCCAGCAGCTCGGTTCTAGTGTCTCGTTCTTCAAAACCATCTCGGTCGAAGACAAGGACGAAGCCGATACGATTTGGACTTTCGACATGATGGAGGAACTTGGCGTCAGCCAGCACAACATGTGTTCCTGCAGCGTGACCTCGTACGGCGATTTGCTCTTCGTCCATACAAGCAACGGGCTCGACGAGTCTCACATTCACCTGCCATCTCCCGACGCACCGAGCTTCATCTGCATGAACAAGAACACCGGTGAGGTGCTTTGGACTGATAAATCGCCGGGCGCAAATATCTTGCACGGACAGTGGTCCAGTCCCACCGTTGCTGTGTTCGGCGGTGTGGCTCAGGCCCTGTTTTGCGGCGGGGACGGTTGGCTTTACAGCTTCCAAGCTGATGCGGGTGAAAACGGTAAGGCCAAGCTCCTGTGGAAGTTTGACTGCAACCCAAAGGAATCCGAGTGGGTGCTTGGCGGTGAGGGAACACGCAACAATTTGATCGCGACGCCCGTTGCGTATGACGGTTTGGTCTACGTCGCGGTGGGTCAGGATCCTGAACACGGGGAGGGCCAAGGCCATCTCTGGTGCATCGACCCTTCCAAACGCGGTGATGTTTCCCCGCAATTGGCCGTTCGCGTGACCGAGGACGGCAAAACCGTCGCCGTCGAACCCAAACGGGTCCAGGCCGTGGATCCAGACAACGGCGAGGCGGCGATTGACAATCCAAACTCAGGCGTCGTCTGGCATTACTCCCGCTTTGATCAAAATGGTGACGGAG
>JBCCYK010000455.1:0-2120 GCA_039189905.1 Planctomycetota bacterium | reverse complement strand
GAGAGGGTACGCCGCTGAAATGGCCAAACTTTACTTTCATTACTCAACGATGAACGCGGGGAAATCGACACTCCTTCTGCAAGCCTCTTACAATTACCGCGAGCGGGGGATGAGCACCTATTTGCTCACAGCGGCAATTGACGGACGCGCAGGCAGCGGAAAAATCGCCAGCCGCATTGGCATCGAAGCCGCTGCGGACTTGTTTGGTCCAGAAAGCGATCTGTTCTCCATGGTCCATCGCAAGACCAAACAAGGTCCGGTGGACTGCGCGTTCGTTGACGAGGCTCAATTCCTGAGCAAAGCGCAAGTGTGGCAACTTGCGCGGGCCGTCGACGACTTGAAGGTGCCGATCATGTGCTACGGGCTGCGCGTCGATTTTCGGGGTGAATTGTTTCCGGGATCTGCCGCGCTTCTTGCCCTCGCCGATGAGATGCGAGAGGCGCGCACCATTTGCTACTGCGGAAAGAAGGCCACGATGGTCGTACGCCGTGATGCAGACGGCAATCCCCTTACCGAAGGCGAACAGGTGCAAATCGGCGGCAACGAAACCTATGTGCCCCTATGTCGGAAACACTGGCGGGAAGCGGTAGGTGACCGTTAGAGTACCCTTAACGTCTCTTTCGAGTGAAACGGCCTGTGTTCAATAGCTAAAGAGCTTTGAGGTACCGGACCGATGACTTCAGGCCAACTCTGTACTTGCATCCAGTGCTTCACGAATAGCCCCAATAGCCCAACCCTCGCTTAACAACTCTTGTTCAATCTGTTTTTGAGACAAACCGCGAAACCTCTGATGAATCACAGTTACAAGATGAAGGACAACTTTCGCCTTGTTCATATCAAACCCTCAAACACAACAACACACGCACGAACAGTATCACAATTCCCCGGGTTTTTTGCGCCCTACTATGGAAACAGTTCGTTGAACCCAGAGCCCTAGAAAGCGCAGTGGCAAACGGCTTCTCGAAGAGAAGCCATCGGATGACCCACGGACCAGGTGGAAACCTGTTAGTACATCCGCCCACCGACTGGCACGTCGAGATCAGGCGTCAACAGCACAACCTCGTCCGCCTCATCGGGGACACCCAGCACGAGCACTTCCGACATGACCGGGCCAATCTGGCGACGCGGAAAATTCACAACGGCCAACACCTTACGCCCTGGTAGGTCTTCCACCGAGTAGTGCTTCGTGATCTGAGCGGAGCTCTTCCTTTGCCCGATTTCCAGTCCGAAATCGATCCAGAGCTTTATGGCTGGTTTCCGCGCCTCCGGAAACGGCTCGGCGCGTGTGATTTCGCCCACGCGAATGTCGACCTTCAGAAAGTCGTCAAAGGAAATCGTCATTTTCCTAACTCCCTACTGAGGTGTGCTGCTGCCGCGACCGCGCGTTTCAAAAGCGGTGGAAATCCATTGACCTCGTTCATCAAAACCTCAAGTGCTGCCGCCGTTGTCCCTGCCGGGCTGGTGACGTTAACGCGAAGCTCGGCCGGGCTCTCATCGGCCCCCTCCGCCAACGCGCCAGCACCGGCGACCGTCGCCTTGGCAAGTTGCATGGCCAGGTCGGGTGCCAAACCCTCCGCCTCTCCGGCCGCGGCGAGGGTTTCGATCAGATGGAACACATAGGCAGGGCCAGACCCGGACACAGCCGTCACCGCATCCATGTCGGCCTCCGCCGCCAGTCGGACAGTTTGCCCGACGCCGCTCAACAAGGCCTCCCCCATATCGAGCGCGGCAGGCGAGACATGGGCGTTGCCGAACAGTGCCGTAATCCCGCGCCCGACCGCGGCGGGCGTATTTGGCATCGCCCGGATGATCGGCGTCTCGTCGCCCAACATGGCCTCAAACGTCGCGAGCGTTGTTCCAGCGGCGATTGAAAGGAAAACCGTATCACCTTTGCCGTAGCGCTGTAGAGTTGGGAGCGCCTCCCCTACCATTTGCGGTTTTACAGCGATGACGACGACCGCAGGCGCGTCGGGCAAAGATTGGTTAAGGGCGACACCAGTTCCTTGCAACCAATCGGACGGATTTGGCTCCAAGATGAAAACGGACGCCGGCGGCAATCCGCCTTCCAACCAGCCGCGCAGCATCGCAGAGCCCATCTTTCCGCAGCCCAGCAACACAAG
>JBCCYK010000454.1:0-2167 GCA_039189905.1 Planctomycetota bacterium | reverse complement strand
GACGGGACGAGTTCAATCTCGATATCGGGATTCCGCAGCCGAACAAGCTCTTGGCCTTGCTCCACCACGTCATTCTCTTTGACAAACACCTCCACGACCTCGCCGTCGATGTTCGCAAACACCTCTCGACGAACCTCGGGAATCAAGGTCCCTTCGGATTCCAAATCAAAATCCAGCGGCAGCAGAAAACCCGCTGCGATCAGACCGGCAATCAAACCCGTGATGGCCAAAGTCTTTGGAAGCGTTCTTGCCTTGATGATCCAGCTGGCACGCCCAATCGCCCGCCACAACGGCATCAAGAAGAGATTGCTGTGCGACATGGAGTTCGCAAGCGCACGGGTCCCATGCTCATAGACCAAGTCGCAACGAGCCCGAAAAACATCAGCCGGCAAGTCACTTTCGATCTGCTCAACAATCAGGGCTCCGATGACTTCGCCACGGTGGGCATCGTCTCGATCCAGTTCCCCGGTTGCCCCGGTGTCACCCGCATTGACATCGCGTTGGGGCTCACGCAGCGGCAAAACGGCGATATTGCGGCCGTAGGACTGATCGACATAGTCCTCCAGTGCATCTTCGATCTGGGGCGGAAGGTCTTCCGTTTGACCGTCATGCCAAAGGGGTTCGCCGGCCGCAACAACCCGAGTCGATAAGTTGTTCAGAGCCGTGACGATGTTACTTCGATTTTCAATCGTGTCCTGGCCGCTGATCGCCTCCACCTTGCACTTGCGACCATGCTTGATCGCAACACTAACCCGATCGCACCCGATCAATCGCCGCCCCTCGTTGGCGACGATGTGAGACGTTTCCTTCAGGTCGAGTGATTCGTGGGCGGCTCTGGCAAACGAATCCGCCTGCTGCCATAGCGTTTGGCGGTCGCCCAAAGTCTGAAGTTTTTGCCCCCGCAACCATTCGGCGGCGAGCTCACACATCTGTTGAACGAACCGCAGATAGCCTCGCTGGGTATCGGGCGCGGTATCAGGACGCTGAAAGATCTCAATCAACCCATCTTTGGTTTCGCCGTGCGAAAGCGATCCAAGGACCAGCAGGTATCGGGTCGGGTTTCCCTCTGCTTCGTTATCGGTCGCACCCGAATACGGCGGCACCAATAAAGACTGGCCCGCATTGGCCACGCGGTTGATCAGACGCTTGTGACGATCAGAGTCTTCGTTGTCGTCGGAGAGAATCGAAGGCTCGGCGTTGATCTGATACTGGAGCTTCAGCTGCCGATCTTCATCAAGCAACCAGATGGCTCCGCCGGCTGCGGCCAAAGCCGTGATGATCCTGGTCAGTAGCTCCGGATAGAACTCTTCGGCAGGTGCACCACTCTTGGCGAGCGACGCAATTTCATTGACCAGGCCCCGGATCTGTGCCTTGGTTTCTTCGACTGTTTGCTGGTTAACCGCCATGGGGCAAGCGTCCGCTGGACCTAGGAAGACGAGAAAAGGAAGCCGACGGCGAAAAGCTTCCGATGCCTTTTCCGATCGGTGTTCCCTTCACCGAGTTGACAACTTATACAGTTCGTATAATCATGTAAAGCTCGCAGGGAGGATTTCCTTCCCTCACCCGAGCTGTCTGGTGATTTACTCGGCATGACCCGATCGATAAGCACGACCGATTCGGGGGAATCCGACGAACCGGCAGGGTCGGATTCCGCAGACCCGACCCAGAGCCCCCAGACAGCCGTCCAGGCTGGCCCATTCGAAAACGCGGGCCGTCTGATCGAGCGAATCGATCCTCAGCAGACCGGCGTCGTGCTGGCAGAGTTGCGGATCGAGCTGAATCGGATCCAGCGAGCCACGCGAATCATGATCCAGAACCGGATCCAAAGTCTTGAGGGCCGCAGCTGCGACACGCTGGAGGCCAACCAAGAACTCGCCGAGTCACTTCAAGCACTCCTCGAATCGCAGGGACTGAGACTGCAGTGCAGCGAATGTGGTCACCCGGCGATCCTGCGCGTTTCACCTCGAAAGGGATCCCCTCGTGGCGCGTTTGTCTTTGACCACACCATCAATGGCCGAAGAACGTTTCATGGTGGCGCTGGCGTCGTCCCTCGGCGGCTTGTTGACCAATCGCAGTCGAGGGACGACGCCAGCGCCACCATGAAACGTTCTTCGGCCATTGATGGTGTGGTCAAAGACAAACGCGCCACGAGGGGATCCCTTTCGAG
>JBCCYK010000453.1:0-2188 GCA_039189905.1 Planctomycetota bacterium | reverse complement strand
GTAGACCACCGCCCTCGCTCCATACGGTTCGTGCACCGTGTCAAGGACGACCTGCGGCAGTTGCTGAATAACCGCCACAGCATAATGCTGGTGTTCCGTCGTCGGCTGACCCACTTGTTGAAAGGCTTGATCGACAACTTCGACCGGAACTTGTTCGGCTTCCACCAATGGCGCGCTGCCAGCAAAACCTGCCGCTCCGCTGCCAGTGAACGACGAAGATGACGCGGGGCCCTGCAAGAACTTTCCGTCCCAGTTCTTGTCGATCGCACGAATTCGTTTTTCCAATGGCGGATGTGTCGCCCACAGACCGACCAAGTCTTGCCAAGTGCCCGCTGAAAAGTACATATGGCTGACTTCCGCCGCGTTGGCAGCCTTCAACTTCGATCCAGAGACCGCTCCTCCGATTCGCTTAAGTGCCCCCGCGATACCGGATGGATTTCGCGTGAATTGAACGGCTGATGCGTCCGCCAGATATTCGCGTTGCCGTGAAACGGCCGCCTTGATTAAGTTGCCGAAGAAGGTTCCTATGAACCCCAGAACAATGGCCGCGATCGCAACCGCGATGATGATCAAGATCACTTGCCCACCACCACCATCTTTGTTGCCGCGCGAAAGTGATCGACTGTGCCCGGTAAAGAAGAAGGACCTGAGTATCAGTTGCCCCGTCAGGCCAATCAGTAGGATGCCGTGCAAAATGCCAATTAGCTTGATGCTCATCCGCATATCGCCGTTGAGAATGTGGCTGAACTCGTGGGCGATCACTCCCTGCAATTCATCCCGAGACAGATTCTGTGCGCAACCACGCGTAATTCCCAACACAGCGTCGCTGTGTGAATAGCCCGCCGCGAATGCGTTGATTCCTTCTTCGTCCAATAGAAACACCGGTGGTACAGGTGTGCCCGACGCGATCGCCATTTCCTCGACCACATTCATCAGCCGTCGCTCCACACCGTCGGTCGTGTTCGGGTAGATCCGCCGACCTCCCAAACCCTCGGCAACACTTGTTCCCCCACCTTGTCGAAGCTGCAAGATTTTGAACAGTGAACCCCCGACGATAATCATCAAGGCCACTAAACCGGCGATCGCGGGGATCACGAAGTCACCGGCAACGATCGGCCTGTCGGAGGGAGGAAGCCGGGTCTGAACAATCGCGAAGGCGACCGCGACGACGGCACCGACGATCATCAAAACGGCGACGCCGAACAGCGCCACCAATCGAAACGTGCTTCGCCGTGTGTCGGACTGACGCTGGTAGAAATCGGTAGCCATCTAGTCGAACGAAACCTTGGGCGCTTCGGCAATGGCCTGGCTGTCAAACTCCAAGTGTGCCGCGTCCTGGCCGTGTCCGAACATTCCCGCGAAAAAGATCGGAGGGAATGTCTGTTTGTAAGTGTTGTAAGCGGTGACCGAATCGTTGTATGCCTGTCGAGCAAATGCCACTTTGTTCTCGGTCGAAGTGATCTCCTCCGTCAATTGGGCCATGTTTTGGTTGGCCTTCAGATCAGGATACGATTCCGACAGCGCGAACAATCGACTGAGCGCACCAGTTAAACCCTGCTCAGCGCCGCCCAGCGCCTGAATCGCAGCCGCGTTGCTGGGATCGGCTGCCGCCGCTTGAAGCCCGGTCACCGCCTGGTTGCGCGCCTGGATGACCGCTTCCAAAGTCTCCCGCTCGTGGGACATGTAGCCTTTGACCGTTTCCACCAGATTGGGAATCAGGTCATAGCGCCGCTTTAGCTGGACTTCAATCTGGGAAAAGGCGTTTTTATTCCGATTACTGAGTTTGACCAGTTGGTTGTAAACGCCGACGACGTAGAACACCAACATTAGTGCTGTGACACCAACGACAGCAATCGCAATCCAAATCATGGTCTTTGCTCCGAATTATGAATGAAGAACGCCCGACAGGCACGCCTATCGTATCAGCGCAAGCAGCCCCGAAGAACCAAGGCACGAAAACATGTCGATTCGAGGCGCGCGTTTTTTCCATCGGCAACGGTGACCTGAGCCTGTGGAGCAATTAACAAGAACTTAAATGTGGCGCTGAAGCAATTTTCGTGTTCACTCATGTCGATCGCGGGATGATCGGCGACGGCTGCAACGATAACCCAAACGACGAGTTGTCGGCGTCGAGATTCAAATTAGCCTGACCGATCCAAGTTGCAGGGAATGATGCAGAGTGAGGTCG
>JBCCYK010000452.1:0-2194 GCA_039189905.1 Planctomycetota bacterium | reverse complement strand
GTCCAAGGGATTTTTCTTGGGCAGCTACAAACTGCTGCGGCCGTTAGGCAAAGGAGGCATGGGCGTCGTCTACCTGGGCGAGCATCATGTCATGAAGCGTCAAATGGCGCTAAAAGTCTTGCCCAGCGACGCGTTGAAGGATGAACGTCGCATTGACCGCTTCAAGGAAGAAGCACGTGCTTCGGCGCAGTTGGATCATCCGAACATTGTCCGCGCCTACGACTTCAATGAGGCGTCCAGCAAACTCTATATCGTCATGGAGTACGTGGACGGCACCGATCTTCACCAGGTGGTTGCTCGCGACGGCGTCATGGAAGTCGGGGCGGCATTGGACGCCATCATGCAAGCGGCGTCTGGACTGGCTCACGCTCATCAGCGTGGCATCGTTCACCGCGACATCAAACCTTCCAATCTGATGCTACGTGCCGATGGGGTGGTGAAGGTCAGCGACATGGGGTTGGCCCGCATCGGTTGGTCCGGGAGCGAGGAGTCCAACAGCAAACGCCTGACGGGGACCGCTGACTTCATTGCTCCCGAACAAGCGCTCAATAGCCAGTCCGTCGATGCCCGCGCCGATATCTACTCACTGGGATGCTCCTGGTATTTCCTGCTCACGGGGAAGCCTCCTTTCCAGGGCAGCAACATGCAGCAGAAACTGGCCAAGCATCAGACGGCTCCCGTTCCCGATGTTCGCGAGTTGCGAGAAGACTGCCCCAGCAATGTTGCGGCCGTGATCAGTCGCATGATGGCCAAGCGCCCGGCCGATCGCCCTCCATCCGCCGTGGAGCTTCTTGAACAAATCAAACGGGTGTCTCGCAATTCAGATCGTTCCGCGAGCGATAACTTGGCTGGAATCGCTTCGGGAAACGAACACGCGATCGAGGATTCGGTTTTCCAGGCAAGTCTGGAGGACACGTCGTTGTCGGGCGGTGAGGCCATCACGACCGTGGAGATCGTCGAGGATTTTGACTTCGGTTCCCTTCCCTCGCTTCCAGCACCTTCGCCGCCACAAACGCTTGCGTCCACACCGCCGCAGTTTCGCGGGACTTCGACGGCCACGACGACGGCGAACAAAGCTTCGATCAAGAGCGGCACCGAGTCCAAGTCGCAGACAATCCTGCTGGGCATTGGGCTCGCACTCGCCGTTGTGGCGTTGCTTGTGGTTCTCTTCGCCGCGTTCAAGACGATGAACGCCCCAATTGAGCCCGCACCTGCTAAGATCAAGGCGACGGAGTCGGGTAAGCAGTCTGGCTCAAATGTGATCATCATTCGGCAATAGCTTTTTGCCAGCCTTGCATTCAAGCCTGCCCGCTGTGACCCACTCGTCTGTTCAACTCACGCTGGCATCTGGGAGTCGAGCCGGATTGGTGGCGACGATCCATCCAGGGTATTACCTGATCGGCAGGGATGGTGAGTGCCAGATTCGACCCAAGAGTCGGTCTGTCAGCCGCAAGCATTGCCTGCTGCATCACGTGGAGGGCGGCCTGCAAGTCTTCGATTTGGAAAGCACCAGCGGCACACGGGTGGCAGGCGACAAAATACCCGCCAAACAATGGGTGTGCGTCGGCGATGGTGCCGAACTTCGTTTGGGAAAGATCGCGTTCCACGTGTCGGTCCGGAAACGGGTCGATGCGCCGCCCGTCGCGGTGGCTGCGGGTGTGGTAGAACCAGACGGTTTTGCAGGCAACATGCCAGACGCCCCACCCGCTGGCGATGACAGCCCCGGTGTCATGGTGACGGGGACGGCTTGGCAAGAAGTGGACATCGCTGCCTTCTTGGAATCGGAAGACGATGCGGCTCGTGAGGAGCGTTATGAGAACATCCGGACGAAAAGACCGGACGAATCGAGCGTGTTGGACCATGAGTCCGAATCGGAAAGTGACTCCCAGGTCTTTGGTGGCATCACAACGCACTCCGAACCAGCCGAGCCCACGGACGCGGTTCCCAAGAAGTCGGCCAGCAAGCCAAGTTCGGCTGCCAAACCCCCGAAGCGTGCCAAGCCAAAGAAGGCTCGCGTGCGATCAACCGGAACCGGTTGGGACCTGGACCGAATCAAGCTCCTGGTGACCTGTTTGGGCACGCTCGCCGTGGTTGGCTATCTGATCTACAGCTTCGTTCATTTCTGGAACGGAGAACCTGCCAACATCGTGAACGGCATCGACTGAAGCCTCACCGCAAGTTCACCTCGCATTTG
>JBCCYK010000451.1:0-2212 GCA_039189905.1 Planctomycetota bacterium | reverse complement strand
TCTCTCGCAGGACTAGTTCTCTATGGTTGCTTTGAAACCGGTCCGCCGCCGCCGCCGATGATCTCCCAGCAAGGTTGGACGGTCGCCGACAAACCGCAGTTGCCAGCGGGTCGGCTTAAGGATCGCGCGTTGTGGAATGACCCAAGCGTGGTCAAGGTTGGCGATCAATATAGACTTTATATGACCACGAGTACGGGTGAACCCTTCAAGCCGCCCGTGCTACCATTCCTTGCAACATCTAGCGACGGTAAGTCATGGTCGCTCGCATCGGCGAAGCCGCTTTTGACACCTGAAGGTGGCCCATATGTGAGCGTTGAAACGCCGAGCGTCGTTCGCTTCCGCGGCGAGTGGCACATGTTCTTTACAGGGATTTACGGTAATCCGGACCCGACGCCGATGGCGATCGGACACGCGTTGTCATCGAACGGTCGCGATTGGCAAGTACGCGAATGGACTGTTCTTCGCGCTACCGGCACCGCCACTGATTGGAACTCCTACCTCGTTGGTGAACCTGGTGCGGTCGTCGTTGGCAATCAACTTCATGTGTACTTTTCTGCAGTGGGCGCACGGGAAGGTGGCGGCCCGCCTTTGCAGTCGATCGGCTTGATTACATCCGCTGACGGACGCTCCTTCGATGAGCCCCGGCTTGTCCTTGGGCAGGGGCCGAACTACCCCGCGTCGAAGGGATTCGCAGGATACAGTTCTCCAGCGGCGATCGTTCGCAAAGGAAAAGTGGAGCTCTACTACTCTGTTGCCCACGTGCAGAAAGGTGCGAACCCTGAGTGGCAACAAGTTGCTGTACACCGTGCTGTTTCGGCCGATGGTCGGGGAGAATTTGAGGAGGACAACCTCCCGATCCTGGTGCGCGACAGTAACGGCTGGACGAGTGGTGAGGTGCTTGCGCCGTCTCTTTTGGCTGATGATGGCCTCATTAAAATTTGGTATGGCGGGCATGTGCGCAACAATGACTTGGGTCCGCTCATCCAGCGCGGGTTCTCCGGTCCGGAGTTTGGCATCGGCTATGCAACCATCGCTGATACAAAGCTGCGTTAGCCGCGTGGAGCTCTTTCGGCACCATTTGGGGGGCAACCAATGAAAACGGTCATTCTTTGTGGCGGGCAGGGCGTAAGAGCTTTTCCCTTCACCACATACCTACCGAAACCGATGCTCCCTATTCGAGGCACGCCAGTGTTGATGCACGTGATGCGGAACTTTATCGAACAGGGGTACACAGATTTTGTCCTTGCTGCCGGGTACCGTCGAGGCGTTGTCTCAGATTATTTTGAAGGCAAGGATATCGGTGCCAATGTAGCGGTCGTTGATACCGGCGAAAACGCTGACACCGGTAGGCGTATCTATAATTGTCGCGACCACGTCAAAAGCACCTTTGTGGTGACTTATGGTGACGGTCTATCGGACGTGCCGATGGAGAAAGTCGTTGAATTCCACCGCAATCACGGTGGCAAACTCACTATAACCGCCGTTCCAATGTATTCGCAGTATGGCGTGCTTCATTTGTCCGACGACGGGCAAATCGAAAGGTTCGATGAAAAGCCCCTGATGAAAGGCATGTGGATCAACGCAGGCTTCATGATCGCAGAACCGACTTTGTTTGATGATTGGCAGGGTGAGAACTTCGAGCGCGATGTTATCCCTCGCTTAATCTCCGAGGGTGAGGCCTACAGCTACCGCCATACCGGGTTCTTCAAATCGTTCGACTTCTACAAGGACGTTGTCGAGATGGAGGAAATCATTGAGAAGGAAGGCGAGCTTCCCTGGCGCGTAGTGCGGGCAGAGGAGAGCGCAGCATGAGCGGTTTTTGGGAAAACAAGTCCTGTCTTGTGACAGGTGCCACTGGATTTCTCGGAGGTTTTTTGGTCCGCTCGCTTCTCGATCAGGGCGCGGAAGTAGTTGCGCTTGTACGCGACCATATTCCGCATGCGCAATTTCACGACGACGATATACTCAGTCAGGTAAAGATAATCTACGGCGCTATCGAGGATGAACGTACCGTTGCTCGCGCGATCAACGAGTACGCGTGCGATACCGTCTTTCACCTCGCGGCACAGGCCATCGTTGGTGTTGCGAACCGTGAGCCTGTCGCGACATTCAAGGCCAATATCGAGGGGACTTGGGTCGTGCTTGAGGCTTGCCGTCAGATCGACACCGTTGAGCGGGTGATAATCGCATCGTCGGATAAAGCTTATGGCGA
>JBCCYK010000450.1:0-2231 GCA_039189905.1 Planctomycetota bacterium | reverse complement strand
CGATCGAGAAAACGTCTTCGATCGCCATCAAGAATGGCTTGTCGTCTTCGCGAACGGGCTCGGGAATGTACTCGTCAAGTGCCTCCATCAGTTCGGTGATGCACTTGCTTGCTTCGGGATCGTCTGGCTTGTTGTAAGCGGGCAGCGAAGATCCTTGGATGACGGGAACATCATCCCCTGGGAAATCGTACTTGCTCAACAACTCACGAGCTTCAAGTTCGACGAGTTCTAGCAATTCGGGGTCGTCGACCAAGTCGCACTTGTTCAAATAAATGACGATGTAGGGAACGCCGACCTGCCGAGCGAGCAGAACGTGTTCCTTCGTTTGGGGCATCGGGCCGTCCGCAGCCGACACCACCAAGATCGCACCGTCCATCTGGGCGGCACCCGTGATCATGTTTTTGACGAAGTCGGCGTGGCCCGGGCAATCGATGTGGGCGTAGTGACGATTCTCTGATTCGTACTCAACGTGGGCGACGGCGATCGTCACCGTCTTGGTCTCGTCGCGGACCGTTCCGCCCTTGGCGATATCCGAGTAGCCCTTTGCTTCGGCCAACCCCTTCGCAGCTTGCACAGCGAGAATTGCACCGGTGGTGGTCGTTTTACCGTGGTCAATGTGCCCAATGGTGCCGACGTTTACGTGTGGCTTGGTCCGTTCAAATGTTGCCTTGGCCATTTTTTTCTAACTTCAACTGTGCCCGACCGGTTGTCGCTGCCACTTAGGGGATACGCCCCAGGGTGACCCTTGAAATCAGGCGGCCGCGTTCACACCCACGGTGATTCGCCTGCCCAAAGACGCGATGGTCGAACTTGTTTTTCTAAAAACAGAAAGAAAATCGATCCGAAGTCGCCCACCACGGGCGTTCGGGAGTTGCTGGTTTCAAGCCCGCTCCGAGTGTGGTGCCCTTGCAGAAGACGCCAGAAATGGAGGCTTTTGCTATCCAATCAGGCCAGACTTCTCTCGCCACCGTCACGGGGTGCGTAGTTGTGGCGAAATCTCGGTTTTCTTGCAATTGGTGATTGCAAAAAAATCGTTCGGTTCGCCCAACAATTTCGGCTAACGCCTGTCGTGCCCCAGTTGCTAGGTTGCTGTCGCCTGGTCACCGTCGCCTCGTTACCGCCGTTTGGTTACCGAAGCCACCTCACCGGTGCGTCAAGCTGCTGATGGGACTTGAACCCATGACCTCTTCCTTACCAAGGAAGTGCTCTACCGCTGAGCTACAGCAGCGACGCGAGAGCGGGTGAAGGGAATCGAACCCTCGTATTCAGCTTGGAAGGCTGCTGCACTACCATTGTGCTACACCCGCATATCTGACCAGACTCGTCTTGAGCCGAGCAACGTTAGCGTGGCCTGTAGGGCAGCAACTTGCAAGACCGATGTCACAATTTGACATCGAACTCGCCGAAGCACCCTCGGTGATTTCTCGACACAAAAAGCCTGCGACACCATCGCTCCAAGAGCAGGGATCGCTGTCATCCAGTGGGGGCTATTGGATTCGAACCAATGTAGGCATAGCCAGCGGATTTACAGTCCGCCCCCTTTAACCACTCGGGCAAACCCCCATTCAATTCTGTCTCGTCAGCGGACCACCTCGACGCTCCTCCTGCCAAGCAATCCGGCACGAAGAGCCAGCGGAGGGATTCGAACCCACGACCGGCTGATTACAAATCAGCTGCTCTGCCAACTGAGCTACGCTGGCGTCGTTGACCAAACGATTCGCCGACGAGAACGCAGGCGTGACCCGTTTCGATTGAGCCGCACACGTGCAAGGGGGAGAGTGTAGCGATCAGGAAAAACACAGCAAGCCGGTTTCACGAACTTGCCAGCTGCTCCCGTCGCGATCCCGCTCCTTGGAATTGACGACAACGGAACCGAAATTTGGTTCACCACCAGGTTGGTATTTCTCGGTCGAGAAACGTCTCACTCATGAGCAGAACTGAGAATTCGCCGCCCCGGGAAACAATTCTTCGAGGCGACCATCCTACTCGGCCGCAGAATCGGGGCGGATCATCAAGCCGTCCGAGGCCAACTCAATGGTGATCGGCTCGTCGTCCAATCCGGCTTTCACTTCGTCCAACATTCTCTCGGGCGCGGTATCCAGGGGATTCACGTGCGTCAGCAGCAGTCGCTTTGGTTTGGCTGCCTTCGCAATCGAGACCAAACGGTCTGTCCAGGTATGCCCAGTTTTCCTGGCGAAGGACTCGTGCTCCGAGCGAAAGTAGCATTCATG
>JBCCYK010000449.1:0-2239 GCA_039189905.1 Planctomycetota bacterium | reverse complement strand
TCGCGATTCAGCTTTGTGACCCCGCGATGACACCTGCCGGGATCGCGACGCAGCGTGAGATCGCAGCCCGTGTTGAGGCGGCGATCATGCGGATGGATGATGCCGATCGCGAAATCATCATGATGCGACACTATGAACATCTATCGAACCTGGAAATCGCCGAGGTGTTGAGCCTGAATCCGCCGGCCGCGAGCATGCGATACCTACGGGCGGTGCGTCGCCTTCGTACGCTGCTGGAACAGGAAGACGAAAACCTCGAAGATCCGTTTGTGCAGTGAGCACGCTGGATCCGCGCGAGTCCGACGCTGGAACCCTATCGGCGGATCAGGAACAACAACTGGCCGATCTGGTCGCCGAGCTCACCGATCAGGTGTGCCGTGGAGAGATCGTTGATTTTGACGAGGCTTGTCGCCAGCACCCTGAACTTGCGCCAGAGCTAAGGCGACTTTGGGGAGCCATTTTGATCACGGACTCCGCGGGCACATCCGTTGACGAAGCGCCCGTCACCGGTAACCCGGCTGAGAATGACGATGATTCGTCAAATCGCTGGCGCCGCCTGCGTCTTCCCACGACCATTGGCGACTACGAGTTGCTCGAGGAGATCGGTCGTGGCGGAATGGGAGTGGTGTTTCGCGCACGACAGCGTTCCCTGGATCGCGAAGTCGCGATGAAGATGATCCTACGCGGCCGGTTGGCCAGTGAAGCCGACCTGCAGCGTTTTTTGGCCGAGGCCGCCGCCACGGCATCGTTGGAACATCCCAGCATCGTGCCGGTCTACGAGGTGGGCGATGTGGAGGGCCGCCCTTTCTTTAGCATGAAGTTCGTTGAAGGTCAGACGCTGGCCCATCGCGTTGCGGCAGGACCGATGCCTCCACGGGAAGCTGCCCAGGTTGTGGCGGAGATCGCGCGAGCCCTCGCCGTCGCTCATGAGGCTGGCATCTTGCACCGGGACGTCAAGCCAAGCAACATTTTGCTGCCCGACGAAGGACCGGCCATGATCACGGACTTTGGGCTCGCCAAGCAGGTCGGCGCCAAAGTCGATCTAACGCGAACAGGGATGCTGGTCGGAACTCCCGCCTACATGTCACCGGAGCAAGCCGGCGGGCGCCGGACCGACACCGGTGCCGCAAGCGACATCTACTCGCTGGGCAGTGTGCTGTATTTCGCTTTGACCGGCCGACCACCCTTCGTCGCCGACACGCCAATGGAGTTGGTGATGTTGGTGATCGAGCAGGATCCGACGCCGCCACGAGCCCTTCGCCCCAGTCTGGATCGCGATCTGGAAATGGTGGTGATTCGCTGTTTGCAGAAGCCAGCGGATCTTAGGTACGCCAATGCGGCGGCGTTATCGCGCGATCTTGAGGCGTACTTGGCTGACGAACGAGTTTCCGCCCGAAGCGGTCACTTCAATCAGGTGCTCGCACGTGTTTTTCGAGAAACGCACCATGCAACGGTCCTGGAGAAATGGGGATTGCTCTGGATGTGGCATTCCCTCGTTCTCTTGGTCGCGAGCTTCCTGACGTGGCAAATGGATTGGCTCGACGTTCGCCAACGCGGCATGTACGTGCTGGTGTGGGTCGTCGGGCTAGGAGCGTGGGCAGCGGTCTTTTGGAAACTGCGCCAACGCATGGGGCCCGTCACCTTCATCGAGCGACAGATTGCGCACGTTTGGGGTGCAAGCATGATCGGAATTGCCATGCTCTTTCCGTTGGAGTGGTGGCTCGGTCTGGACGTCTTGGCATTAGCACCCCTCTTGGGCGTGATCAGCGCGATGGTCTTTTTGATCAAAGCGGGCATGTTCAGCGGACGCTTTTACTTGCAAGCCGTCAGTTTGCTGGCGGCCTCGATCGCGATGGCGGTCTTTCCTTCCGCGGCACACCTGATTTTCGGCGTTGTGGCGGCCGCCTGCTTCTTTGTTCCTGGCTGGATCTACTGGCGACGCCAGACACGGCTGGCGTGATCACGCACGATCTTCGACACTGCGGCGATGGATACCACGCCAACGATTGCATCGGAGTCCTTCCCTTACGTCTCCGCAGAGTTTCGTGTCGGTGATTTTGCGATGCGCTACCTGGATGAATCGACGGCCACCGATGGTTCTGGTTTCACGCTGCTGTGCGTCCACGGGAATCCAACGTGGAGCTTCTACTACCGCCGGATCGTGGAGCAATTTCGAACCCGTCATCGTGTGATCGCCGTTGACCACATCGGGTGCGGACGCAGTGACAAGCCATCCCGG
>JBCCYK010000448.1:0-2277 GCA_039189905.1 Planctomycetota bacterium | reverse complement strand
GCGCGTTTTCCCTATGAAGAGACCGACGATCAGCTCAAAGCGATCAATGATACGTTGGAAGACCTGGCCGCAGGGCGCCCCATGGACAGGTTGGTTTGCGGCGACGTCGGTTTCGGTAAAACAGAAGTGGCCATGCGCGCGGCTTTTGTTGCGGCGATGGCGGGGCTGCAAGTGTCGGTGATCGCACCCACCACTTTGCTTGCGCGACAGCACGCCGCCAGCTTCAAGGAACGGTTCCGGGGCTTCCCGGTGCAAATACGTCAATTGTCGCGTTTTGTGGGTGCAAAAGAGGCGGAAGAGGCACGGGAAGGGCTGGCGCGTGGCACGGTTGATATCGTCATCGGGACCCACGCTGTTTTGGCGAAGGGGGTACGTTTCGCTAATCTTGGGCTTTTGATCGTTGATGAGGAGCAACATTTCGGCGTGGCCCATAAGGAGCGTCTCAAAGACCTGCGCACCGATATCCACGTCTTGACACTCACGGCGACACCGATCCCGCGGACGCTTCAACTTTCGCTCACAGGGGTCCGGGATCTCTCGATAATCGGGACGCCCCCAGTCGATCGTTTGGCGATCCGTACCTATGTCAGCGAGTTTGACACGGTGACGCTCCGTGAGGCGTTGCTCCGCGAACACTATCGGGGGGGGCAAGCGTTTTTCGTGGTGCCGCGCATTGCCGATCTGGCCGAAATCGAAGACTGGCTGAAAACTGAGGTGCCTGAAATCTCCTTTGTGGTGGCCCATGGCCAAATGGCCGCCGGCGAACTCGACAGCCGGATGAACGCTTTTTACGACGGAAAGTTTGATGTTCTGCTCGCCACGACCATCGTCGAAAGCGGCCTCGATATCCCAACGGCCAATACTATGGTCGTTCACCGGGCGGATATGTTCGGTCTCGCGCAACTCTATCAGATACGTGGGCGCGTCGGCCGGTCGAAAACCCGTGCCTATGCCTATCTGACAACCAAGCCGCGCGTTAAACTAACACCGCAAGCGGAGAAACGGCTTCGCGTTCTTGGGTCACTCGACAGTCTGGGGGCGGGCTTCACCTTGGCAAGCCAGGACCTCGATATACGCGGTGCCGGGAATCTGTTGGGGGATGAGCAATCAGGGCATATTCGCGAGGTGGGCTACGAGCTTTACCAATCGATGCTGGAGGAGGCGATTGCCAAGATTAAAGCTGGTGAGATGGACGGCCTGTCTGATGTGGACGACCAGTGGGCACCCCAGATCAACCTCGGTGTTCCTGTCCTTATTCCAGAGGCTTACGTGCCCGACCTTGATGTACGTCTCGGGCTTTATCGGCGTCTGTCCGGGCTTTCGTCGAAAGTGGAACTGGAAGGGTTCGCGGCCGAGTTGATCGACCGGTTTGGCCCTCTGCCGAAAGAGATTAACACGCTGTTGCTGGTCGTCCGTATCAAGGGCGAGTGCAAGAAGGCCGGGATTGCGCGCCTCGATACGGGGCCGAAAGGGGGGACGATACAGTTCCACAACGACAAGTTCGCCAATCCGGCTGGGCTGGTTGCCTTCATCGAGGATCAGCGTGGCCTTGCAAAGGTCAAGGACAACAAGATCGTCGTGCGGCGCGACTGGTCTAAAACGAAAGATCGCGTACAAGGCGCGTTCGCGGTGGCGCGCGATCTTGCACAGAAAGCGCGGCAGGAAACGGCGACATCATCTAAGGCATCATAGACGAAAACGGTCATTTCCGCCTTGCCGAACCCCGCCGATTTACCCTATGCAGGCCGAGGTGTGCCCGAGTGGCGGAATGGTAGACGCAGGGGATTCAAAATCCCCCGATGGCAACATCGTGCGAGTTCGAGTCTCGCCTCGGGCACCAAAACCGTTTTGTCGAAGACGGGGAACTTCCGAACATTGTGCCGGGCGACAGTCGTTTCGTGGAAACGACGAGAGCATCAACGGTAGTCGTCTGGTCCTCACGCCCGCACCACCAGAACTCCTACACTCAGTGACAACTTTCGGTACGTTTAGTCGTCACGCCTCTCGTAATCCTTGGGATCGAAATTAACAAAGAATTGCAGAACGAGATAAAAACCTGCGGTGCCAAAGACAAGCGCCCAGGCTTGCGCGCCGCTCATCCATTCAAAGACTGCCCAGCCGAGGATCATCGCGGTCATGATGAAGCGGCGGTAGAACGGGCGGAAAAACCTTGCCCCCACCGATTCACGCAGGCCTCACTGTTGGGAGGGAGGTTGGTTTGGAATGCGGAGGAGACGGGATAGCTGTTGGACCACTGCATCCCACGATTCAAGTTGG
>JBCCYK010000447.1:0-2287 GCA_039189905.1 Planctomycetota bacterium | reverse complement strand
GAAAGAATCCACTCGGCCTCTGTCTGTGCTACATCTGTCAATCGACTTGCGATCGTCTTCGCCGCTCTTTGTCTAGCTCTCTGCTCATTAGGCGCGTATGCTTTGGGACAGACGACAGTTGACAACAAGATCAATTGGGACATCCTCTCCGAAAGCACATCTGCGGAACAGGATCTCGCAGACAGATCGCAATCCATCAACCGGTTTCTCAAACTGCATTGTCTTGACTGTCACAGTGATCATGAACCCGAGGCTGGCTTGAACCTGAGCGCGCTGAAGTTTGAGCTTGATGATCCCTATGTCTTCGAAAGCTGGCGGCGCGTCTATCAACGCGTTCGGGACGGAGAGATGCCGCCAGAGTCAGACCTTGACGAGGAGGATACAGACGTTTTCCTCACAGGCCTCAATCAGAGTTTGATAGTTTCGGACTCGCATGACATTGCATCTCGAGGCAGAGTTCGAAGTCGCCGACTGACGCGAACGGAATACGAACATACGGTTCATTCGTTACTTGGCGTCGATCTTCCGCTTCAAGATCAGCTTCCTGAAGAGGCAGCGTTGCATGGCTTTGAAACGGTCGCTGATGGCCAACAGCTTTCGCAGCACCTGTTAGCCAGATACCTCGACATTGCCGACCGCGCGTTGGCCGAAGCATTTGGTCGTGCTCTCAAAGGTGACGAAGTCTACGCCGAGTACTTTTCGCCACAGCGCCTGTCACGAGGAATCGGCAGACGCAATTACCGAGGCCCCGAGTCGCGAGATGGCGAAAGCATTTCTTGGCCAATCTATTTGGCCTTCTACGGACGAATGCGATCGATTCGTGTACCCAAAGACGGTTGGTATCGAATCACGCTTCGAGATGTGCGTGCGATTAACCCGGCCAATGGCGGAACCGTCTGGGGAACCTTGAGATCGGGTAAGGGTGCCTCCGCCGATCCGATTCTTCACCATGTTGGGATCGTCGAAGCAACCGAGACGCCTCGGGATATGCAATACGAAGCATGGATTCGTCGCGGACACCTGTTGGAGCTGAAGCCAAATGATCGAACGCTCCGCCGAGCTCCCAACCAGAGCGGACGCCCAGACACGATTGCTTATCACAAGCGAAACGAAGACAAGGGGTTCTCGGGAATCGCGCATCGTGGAATCCGTATCGAACGCATCTATCCAAACGCCAGTCGCGAGCAGGTCATTGAAAACCTCTTCGGTGATGCAACTCAGGAAAAATGGAAGGCCGATCCAAAGGGTGTGCTTAAAGAGCTCGTCACTCGCTTTGCGTCCAAGGCGTTTCGGCGGCCAGTCACTTCGGATGAAGTCGTGGATTATCAACAGATCGGCTTGAACGTGCTCTCAGAAGGCGGATCCTTTGTCGATGGCTTGCGTGCCGCATACAGCACGATTCTTTGTTCTCCCAGAATGCTGACTTTTGTTGAGCACCCCGGTCCGCTTGACGATTACGCGATTGCTTCACGGCTCAGCTATGCGCTGTGGACGGATATGCCAGGCGAAATCCTGCTGCGATTGGCCAGCGAGGGAAAGCTCAGAAGCACCAAGGTAATTTCAGCACAGATCGATCGAATGCTTGCAGACCCGCGTTCCGACCAATTCATCAACAGCTTCACCGATCAATGGTTGGATCTGAATCAAATTGATTTCACGACGCCGGACAGCAAACAGTTTCGCTCTTTTGATCCCGTTGTTCAGGAATCGATGCTGGAGGAAACGCGTACCTACGTCAGGAAACTGCTTGACAATGATCAGAGTGTCACCCACTTTGTCGATTCAGATTTTGCCTTCCTGAATGAGCGATTGTTACGGCACTACAAGATTACAGAAGACGTCAAAGGCTGGCGACCTGGTAACGGAATCCAGAAAGTTTCGCTTGCACCAACCAGTCGTCGTGGAGGCCTGGTCACCCAAGGTGCCATTCTCAAAGTAACGGCAGACGGGACCACCACTTCTCCGGTGGTCCGCGGCGTATTCGTCAACGAGCGAATCCTTGGAATTCATGTGCCGCCTCCACCGCCAGGAATTCCTGCCGTTGAACCGGACGTTCGCGGTGCGACCTCCATTCGCGACCAATTGACAAAACATCGAGCGGACGAGTCGTGCAGCGCCTGTCACAAGTCCATTGATCCGCCGGGATTCGCTTTGGAGAGTTTCGATCCCGTCGGAGTTTGGAGAGATCGCTATGGCATCCGCGGAAAAGGGGTCATCATTGATCCCTCAGGAACGACTGCTGACGGAGATGCATTCGATGGACTTCGGTCGTGGCAACAACTCTACG
>JBCCYK010000446.1:0-2295 GCA_039189905.1 Planctomycetota bacterium | reverse complement strand
CGCGGTGCCTCGACTGGCTCAACAAAAGGTCCTACACCAGGTCGACTGAAGATCAAAGAAGCGAAGACGCCGACGACTTGTTGGCGAGAGCAGAACGCTTGCGAACGGAAGCCCAATCCGGATCCATGGATCTTTCCGAAGTGTCGGAGCTCGCGGAGGGCGCCTTGGAACAGTGGCGTGAATTGCCGGACGAAGAACGCCCCTTCCTGAGCATGATGCACGCGGAGTTATTGATCAGCGAGTCACTGGTCCATGGCAACGAACTCAACGACCCCGACCAAGTCGATCGAGGCCTCTGGTATCTCGATCAAGCAGAAGCCAGATTGGCAGCGACGGGGATGCGTCCCGCCGACGTCGCACGCTGTGGCGCGTTGAGATTCCTACTGGAGGCGGCTGGCTCCTTCGATCCGATTTGTCTGAACGACTTCGATGTTGCTCTGGAGTTCATCAATGACTACTTGCAACTCCTATTTCCCAATGAAGATGGCCAGTTTCGACTCGCGGCTCAAACCGGCACGAGCATGGTCACGGATATGCTCGACAAAGCCAACATGGATTTTCGAAGTGCACGGCCGACCGATCCACGTTTGGACTGGATGTCGCCGTTGATGCTTCTCAGCCAGCATGGTGACGATATTCACCGTGGATTTGTGGAAGTGTCTGGTTTCATCAACGAGCCGGCTCATGCCCAGCTGGCCCGCGCGATCGCCTTGGCGATTCTTCAGCGAACCGCAGCCGGCCAACTGGATCTTGAGCTGACCGCTGCTCAGCCGCGATATGACGCATTGCCGCAATACCAACTTCGACTGGATGTGATCGCATCGATGCTGAGAGCCGATTCGGTCTGGACGGGCCGCGCTCTCAACGCACCTCCGTTCCCGGACCGCGCCTTCGTGTGGTTTGAAGGCAGCGACCCGCAAGGCGAACCCAGCTTGATGTCCGTGTCGACCCAACTCTCGTTCGCGAGCTCGTTCGCCTACGGCGTCTCACCGGATTTGCAAGCGTGGCATCAGTTGCGAGAGTCACTCCTCGAATGGTTGCCGATCGAAAATGCCGCGAACCGATTGGAAAAGCTCGACCAATCCATTCGCGTACCCAAACCGCAGGCTTCCGAGCCGAATCCAATGCCACGAGCTACCTTCAGCCCCAGCGCACGTCAAACAACCATCGACGCTGCAATGGCCATTCTCGGTCTTGAGCTACCTGAAATCGAACACGACGCCGAGAATCGGTTTGCCTGGCTCGAGGACCTGGCGGAAGCACTCTTGTCGCCAATGAATGACCAATGATTCCTTGATCCGTTACGTTCTCGATGCGTCGCCCGCTGGTACAGGACGCTTCGCTCGACGTGGCACCGGACCCAAGTCTTGTCCGCTCCCATGACGCGAATGAAGACCGGTCACGGTCAATCGGTCTTGAGCGATGCCGCCGCGTCATCGATGCTCGGATGCAGACCGAATAGCCGATCAAAGTGCACGAGTCTCAGCGAATCGGCAACCAGCCCTTGAGCATTGGCGATCGCGATGGCACCACCACTCTCCTTCATGCGTTTGTTCGCCCGCACCAACATCCCGAGTCCAACACTGGTGATGATGTTGAGGTCCTCGCAATCAATCACCACCTTTTTGTCACCGTGTTCAATGTAACCCTGAATGCAATCAAGCATGAAGTCCGCGGTGGTTGTGTCCAGCTTTCCGGATGCTTCGATCACCAGGACATCTGGCATCGTTTCGTGTTTGTACGTCGCGTAATTGATCATTCGATTCGGAACCTATTTGTCGAACCACTGCTTAATGGCATGCAACGTCGTCGCTCGACCGGCTCGGGCAATGGATGTCGTCAATGGAATCTCCTTCGGGCACACCGCAACACAGTTTTGAGCATTCCCGCATGCGGCGATGCCACCTGGCCCACTGAGTGCTTCCAGTCGCTCGGACGCCAACGCCTTGCCCGTGGGATGATTGTTAAAAAGCATGGCCTGCGAGATGGCGTGGGGGCCCACGAATGACTCGTCAAAGGCGGCTTCCTTTCGCGCTTGGAACTCGTCGTCGCCTTCGTCCGTTTCGGGTGTGAGCTCCACCTTCTGATATTGCGGGCACGCTTCGACACAGCAGCCACAGCTCATGCACTGACTCAACGGATAGTTGCGTTCTTGATCTTCACGCAAGATTCGCTCGCCTGCGCCCATGTTGTAATAGCTGTCGACGGGCACCCACGCCTTCACTTTCTTGAGTCCTTGAAAAAGCCGCTCACGATCGACGCAAAGATCCCGCAGGACCGGGAACTTGCTCATCG
>JBCCYK010000445.1:0-2321 GCA_039189905.1 Planctomycetota bacterium | reverse complement strand
CCGCCGACTGGCACGGCCCTTGCTTCAGCCAGGTGTCGATCTCATCCAACGATCACGACCTCATCCAAATTGAGAAAGGGAAAACGATGTCGACCACTTCAAACCAAACCGGCAGCGCGATTGAACGTGCCGCTGCCAACAAAGCGCACGCACGCAAGCAGTTGCACGAGCGCATCAATCGGCTATCCGCAGAAATCCAACAGAGCTCCCAGCCGTTTACCGCACTTGTCGAAGACGTTGGTCAGGTGGTGGTGGGGCAGGAGCAGCTTGTCCAACGCATGCTCATCGGCTTGCTGGCGAATGGACACCTGCTTATCGAGGGTGTCCCTGGCCTGGCCAAGACCACGGCCGTGGCCTGCCTGGCGAAGGGGATTCAGACTGGATTCCAGCGTCTGCAATTCACCCCCGACTTGCTGCCCGCCGACCTGATCGGTACGCAAGTCTATCGTCCCCAGACCCAGGAATTTGTCGTCCAGAAAGGACCGATCTTCTCGAACCTTATTCTGGCGGACGAAATCAACCGAGCACCTGCAAAAGTCCAGAGCGCCTTGCTGGAGGCGATGCAAGAGCGGCAGGTGACGATCGGTTCGGAAACGTATCCCCTGGAAAAACCGTTCCTGGTGATGGCGACACAGAATCCCGTGGAACAGGAAGGGACCTACCCGCTGCCCGAAGCGCAGATGGATCGGTTCCTGTTGAAAGTCGTGGTCGGATTTCCCGGTCGGCGACAGGAGAAAGAAATCCTCCGTCGGATGGCCAAGACGCATCAGACGTTCGACGTAAATCCGGCGATGAAGCCCGAGCATATCGCTCGTGCCCAGCACCTGGTCGACCAAATCTACGTCGACAGCAAGGTGGAGGATTACATCGTGGAGTTGGTGATGGCAACGCGCGATCCTGTTGCAGCCGGGATCGAGAGCCTTGCCGGCATGATCGAGTACGGTGTCTCGCCGCGAGCCACCATCGGTTTGACTTTGGCAGCGAAGGCGAATGCCTTCCTGGACGGCCGTGGATTTGTGACGCCACGGGATGTGAAAGACCTGGCCGTAGATGTGTTGCGGCACCGTCTCTGTATCACCTACGAGGCAGAGGCGCAGGAGAAAACGTCCGCCGATATTGTCAAGCAGATCGTGGAGCACGTGCGCGTCCCGTAGCTCGTAACGGTGGACCATGGGCCTTGTGGCGAGGTGGTCGGTGCGAGGAACGCAGGCACCGATTGCGAGCCCAAGGCCCATGCGTCCGCTGGTGTGACAAGTGAGTGAGCAACACGAGAAGAAGATGATCGACAAGAACCTAATAAAGAAAATACAGCGAATCGAAATCCGCACAAAGCGGCTGGTCGATGACATGCTTGCCGGGCAATACCATTCTGCCTTTAAGGGCCGTGGCATCGAATTCGAAGAAGTCCGACCGTACCAGGAAGGAGACGACGTCCGTGCGATTGACTGGAACGTCACCGCCCGGACCGGCCACCCGTTCATCAAGCTGTTCCGTGAGGAGCGCGAATTGACGGTGTTTCTGGCGGTCGATCTCAGCGCCTCGCAGGGCCTTGGGACGAACGAACAGACGAAACGGGAGCTGGTCACCGAGGTTGCGTCAACGCTGGCCTTCTCGGCCATTCGCAACAACGACAAAGTCGGTCTGATGCTGTTCACCGACGGGATTGAGAAGTTGGTCCCCGCTCGGAAAGGCTCGCGTCACGTACTGCGCTGTGTCCGAGAGTTGTTGCATTGCCACCCCATGGGAACGGGTACGGACCTTGATGCGGCCATGCATCATCTGAACCGAGTCGTCAAGCGTCGTGCGGTCGTATTTCTGATCAGCGACTTTCAGGACTCGGGATACGCGAGTGCGTTGCAGTTGGCGGCCCGCAAACACGACGTGATTCCCGTCGTGATCAACGATCAGCGTGAATACAGCATGCCTAACGTGGGCATGATCGAGTTGCGTGACAGCGAAACCGGATCCCTCGTCTCGCTGGATACCTCCAGTCGAGCCCATCGGCAGTTGTACGCCCAAGCAGCGGCGCAACGGGCCGCGGAGCGGAGTGAGACGTTTCAGGATTTGAAACTTGAACCGATTCAGTTGTACACCGGCGAGGAGTATATCGAGCCCATTCGCGGCTTTTTTCATCGCCGCATGAAGCGAAGCTAGACCGAGTGCCCGGTGCGCTTTGCCATGGAGAACCCAATGAACATCATCCCGATACGCCAGCTTCACCTTGTGGCCGCGGCGCTTGGCTGTTTCCTGCTGGTCGGCAGCACCGCGAGCGCTCAAACCGCATCTTCATCCATTCATGTCGACATCGACAAGCGTCGTGT
>JBCCYK010000444.1:0-2363 GCA_039189905.1 Planctomycetota bacterium | reverse complement strand
GGGGGAAAGGCGCGTGGGCCTCAGGAGATGATCCCGAGGATATCGCTTTCCTTCATGATCAGCAGTTCATTGCCGTCGACGGACACTTCGGTGCCGGACCACTTGCCGAACAGGATCTTGTCGCCTTCCTTGACGTCCATGGCGTTGCGAGTGCCATTGTCGTCCTTGGCGCCGGCGCCAACAGCAACAACCAGGCCTTCGGCCGGCTTTTCTTTGGCGCTGTCGGGGATGATCAGGCCGCCAGCGGTTTTCTCGTCGCTTTCGACGCGCTCGACCAGGACGCGGTCATGCAGAGGTGCAAATGCCATCTGTCGAACTCTCCTTCAGGGTTTGTTCTTGTGTCTTTATGTCTTTGGCACTCACATGGTGAGAGTGCCAACAGCGGATTAATTAGGCAGCGCATAGCCAGCTGTCAACAGGACTCTGCAGACGGGAAAGTAGGAAAATTTTTCTCGATTTTAGGGCTCGCAACAGATCAGGACAGAGGCTTTTGTTCATAAAACTGTCACAGACTGGTCGGCATCAAATCGAAGGCGCAAAGATCGTTGAACGAAGCCAAGCCCCAAAAATCTTCGCTTGTCGAAGACTATAGGCGTTATGCCGAACTGGCCTTGCGTCATACTCTGGATGCCGTGCTGGTAACAGATATCGAAAATAATGTGGTCTGGATCAACAGCGGATTCGAGCGCATGTTCGGCCATAGGCTGGAGACCATTATCGGGCGCGCAGCACAGGGTCTGCTGGACGGGCCCGATACCGACCCTGAGGCACGCGAGACCCTGATGCAGGCCATCAAGGCACGCCAGACCGTGACCGTCGATATCCTGCATTACAAGCTCGATGGCGCCCAGATCTGGTGCGACAAGACCCTGACACCGATCTATGATGAACACGGCAAGCATACGCATTTCATGTCCATCGCCCGCGACATTACCAATCGCCGCGAGATGGAGGAAAAGACCAATCAGGTCATGGCCAATGAAGAGCAGCGCCAGCATGAGCGCCGCTTACTCAGCCAGGTCAGCGAATGGCTGTATTCCGCGAAGTCGCTCGAGGAATTATTGATGGTGGTGCAGAAATCAATGCACACCCTGATCCCCGAAGCCGAAGGGCAGCTCTATATCTATTCCAACACACGCGACGCGCTGGACCTTAAGACACATTGGGGTGATGAGCCGCCGCATCAGCATATCGATGCCGAGGATTGCTGGGCCCTGCGCCGCGGTCGGGCCTATTCCTACGGCATCAAGGCCATCGAGTTTCCCTGCTCGCATGTCGAGGGCGAGGACACGCCTTTCTTCTGCCTGCCCATTATCGCCCATGGTGAGACCATCGGGTTGCTGCACCTGAGCTTCTCGGCCTTCGACCGCTCGCTGATGACACGCGAGATGATCGAGACCTTTATCGGCCAGAGGTGGGATCTGGGGCTGCTCTGCGCCGAACAGATCAGCCTGGCCGTGGCCAATGTACAGCTGCGCCAGGAATTGCTGGATCAGTCGGTCCGCGACCCGCTGACTAGCCTGTGGAACCGGCGCTGGTTCATCGATGCCGCGCAACGCGAGTTGAAACGCTCTGAACGCGCCAAACAGCCGATGTCGCTGATCTCTCTCGATGTCGATCACTTCAAGAAGTTCAATGACAATCACGGCCATGATGCTGGCGACATGGTGCTGCGAGAGGTCGGTGCCCTGCTGCGCCAGACTTTCAACCAGACACTTGCCCCCTGTCGCCTTGGGGGTGAGGAGTTCGTAGTGCTCTGCCCCGGCCTTAGCACCGAAGAAGCGGTTGAGATCGCGAATACCTTCCGCCTTGCGCTGTCTTCGCGTGAGATCGCCTATGGTGACGGCCATCTGCCGCGCATCAGCGTCTCGGCCGGGGTCGCCACATTCCCCGAGGATGGCAGACGCGTCGACGATCTGCTGAAAAACGCCGATCTTGCGCTCTACCGGGCCAAGGATCAGGGGCGCAACCAGGTGGTCTCGGTGGCGGAGCTGAGCGGACGCATAGCGGCCCAATAACGCCATATCCGCCCTTAACATCCCTGCAAATCAAGCCTATAACGCGCCCGAAACCGTCCCTTTTCCGCAATGCAGCAACAGGCTTACGCATATGACCACGCTCGTCTTCGGCCACAAATCCCCCGACACCGATTCCACCGGTTCGCCTATCCTCTGGGCCTGGTATCTCAATGAAGTCAAAGGAGGCGATGCCGAAGCCGTGCTGCTCGGCGAACCGAATACCGAAGCCGCTTTTGTGCTGGAGCGCTGGAACCTGCCCAAGCCGCGCATCATCGACAGCGTGGACGAAGGTCAGGCCTGCGTGATCGTTGACACCAACAACCCTGCCGAACTGCCCGACGCCAT
>JBCCYK010000443.1:0-2508 GCA_039189905.1 Planctomycetota bacterium | reverse complement strand
GCCGCCCAACTCCGAAGTCTGCTCCAACGGGAACTGGCACCGCAGCGCGGTCGCACCTGGATCCAGTCGCCACCAAGGTGGTATCCATGTTTTGATGGGAGACGGTGCTGTTAAATTCATCACGGATTCCGTTGAGGCAGGCAACCGCCGCGCCCACATGGTCTGGCACAACGGCAACGCCGCCAACAACAACGCACCGGGATCACAGAGCCCTTACGGCCTGTGGGGCGCACTGGGAACACGTGCGTCGAGCGAGGTGATCGACGAGGAATTCTGAGGATTCCTTGCCAACCTCATCGCCTGATTCTTTCCTCCCTCGTTAGAGTGACGTTTAACCAATGAAGAGTTTTTTCCTAATCTTTGGCTTGCTCATGACCCTCTGCTGCTTCACCGGTTGTGGTGACCGCGGCGGAAGTGTGACGGAGTCAGCCACGGAATCGGAGTTGGAAGAATATGATCGCCTGCTAGCCGAGTCGGAGGCTACTAGCGACGAAGAATAGCAGGTTTCGACCGTATTGATTTAAGCAGGCAGCCGCTTCGTCGTGACGAGGCGGCTGCTTTGCGTTGATGGTCAAGGCTTGCGCCGCACTAGTCCAGGGCCCGCCTTCGCGCAAGACAAACATTCGAGTGGCAGTCGAAGGGACTCATCCAACGCGCAAAAAAAATCATTTTGTCGCAAGCCTTCTTCATCGGATTGGGTTTACATCTCCTGTTCGCGTCGTCCAGCCCATTTGCCTATCGCGAAGCCGGTCGACTTTCTATGCACTCGAACTTGTTGCAGGAGTTGTAGATGAAGCCCCCGAGAAGGACCGGCGGATTCACGCTGGTGGAATTGTTGGTGGTCATCGCCATCATTGGTGTTTTGGTTGGCTTGCTGTTGCCAGCCGTGCAAGCGGCACGCGAAGCCGCACGTCGCATGAGCTGTAGCAACAACTTCAAGCAGATCGGTTTGGCCGTTCACAATTACCATTCGGCGTACTCAGCCATGCCGATGCATGCTACGGGAACATACGCGGTTGGTGGCCGTGATCCCTGGGATACCAATCCCGGGCGAGAGGTGTCCAATAACATGCGGTTGTCGTTCTTGGTTGGCCTTTTGCCGTTCATCGAACAACAGGCCTTGTGGGAACAAATTTCCAACCCTTTGGCTTTCAACACCGATGGCTCGACACGAACCACGCCTTGGCAGGCCATGGGCCCCCATCCTGACCGTGTCCAGTATCCGCCGTGGGCGACTGAAATCGCGTCGTTCCGATGCCCGAGTGATCCTGGAGAGGGGCTGCCCTCTCTTGGACGCACGAATTATGCCGCATGCATGGGCGACTCCGCGGTGCACTCGCGTGACACTTACCTGGACATCGACGAGGTGGCGTCCGGAGCAACACTTCCGTACCAAGTCGATACCGCGCACGCGACGGCGTCGAACGGTTCGCAACGAGGTATGTTCGTCAACGCACGCTCGATGAAGTTCCGCGATACGCTCGATGGCCTGTCCAACACGGTGATGTGCGGCGAGATCGCAACGGATCTTGGTGACAACGACAAGCGGACGACGGTTCCGACCAATACCGGGCAACATGCTTCCCCGAATGAGAAGAACCAGTGTCGTCTGAATCCCGCTTATGCGGAGCCGTTCGTGGATCCGGAACGCCCGAACTTTTGGTCACCCACCGGTCTGACCAGCAACGTTACGTGGGGCCGGGGGTACCGATGGCATGATTACATGCCCCCGTATAGTCAGATGACCACGGTGCTTGCACCCAACAGTCAACTCTGTTCGGAGGGACGTGACCACCGAGATGTCGTCTCGCCCCCGTCGAGCCGCCACCAAGGCGGGGTCCATGTGCTGATGGGCGACGGAGCCGTGAAGTTCATTACCGACTCGATCGAGGCTGGCAACAAGAACGCCCCCCAGGTTTCGCATCGTGCGAATTCGACCCCGGTTGGCAGCCAAAGCCCATTCGGTCTCTGGGGAGCCTTGGGATCTCGCGCAGCACGGGAAGTGATCGACGAAGAAATCTGATTTCGTCGCGAACTTAGCAACTAGCCGACCAATCTCCGCAGACCCCCGTGGCGATTGGTCGGCCTCCAGCAAGAAACGCTTGAAGTGAACGCCCAGCACTGGGCGCTAGACTTACCTCACTCGATCCAAGAAAGACCTCAAATGAACCCTGTCTATTCCTGTCTGCTAGTCGCTTCACTCCTGTTGCTCAGTGTGGGTTGCGGCGATGGCAGCGGAACCAGCTCGATTGACACGTCGGATTCCGACGCGTTGGCAGCGTACGAAGAAGCCTTGGCAGAAGCCGACGCGATGACGGAGGGATACGAAGGCGACGAATAAAGGCGGAACAAACGCAACTTGAAGCGTGATCCGCTTAGGAACCATACGACGAATAGCCAAACCCGGGCCAAGACTCGCGAACGAAGATGATATCGGCCTGCCAGAAAGCGTGATTATGGGGTCGATAGAGGGAGTCGACCCAATCGACAGGTCGAAAGCCGCGCGTC
>JBCCYK010000442.1:0-2563 GCA_039189905.1 Planctomycetota bacterium | reverse complement strand
TTCGCGGATGTCGTGGTTTTGGCCACCCGGTGGGAGGATGTTTTCACAGCGATTAACGATGCCGGAGGGCCAACGGCCTTTGACGGCAAGATCGTCATCGACATCAACAACCCGGTCGATATCGAGACTTTCGTGACAACGCGCGACGACGGCAGGTCACTAACTGAAGCGATCGCTGAGGCATTGCCCGGAGCTCACGTCGGCAAGGCGTTTAACATGGCCCAGGTCGCCGTTTGGGCTGATCCGGACATGACCTATGACGGACGGCAGATGGTCACGCTCTACACGGCCGATGATGGCGCGGATGCCGCAATCGCGGAATTGATCGCGGATGTCGGCGCGGAGCCGCTGCGCTTGGGTGACAACTCACATTCATACCAACTTGAGGCCGCGGCAGCGATAGTGATCAAGTTTCTCATTGCTGGAGGAGATCCTCAAACGATCTTCAACTTCATCCGGCCCGAAACCAAACCGATCCGCTGAGGAGACATCGATATGAATTTCAAAGGACAGACAGTTGTCGTTGTCGGCGGAGGCTCAGGCATCGGCAAGGCGATCGCGGCGCAGGCGATCACGGCTGGCGCCAACGTCATCATTTCGAGTCGGGACACAGAGAAACTCGCGGCCGCTGTAGCAGAATTGGGTTCGGGCAGCGTATTGCCAGTAGACATGACTGATGCGGCGTCGGTCGCTGAATGGGCAGAAGCGCTGCCGCAGATCGATCACCTGGTTATCTCAGCATCCAGCGCCGCCCATGGACCCTTTTCCGACCTGCCAGAAACAGACTTGCGGCACATGTTCGACGCCAAATTCTTTGGACCCTATGCCACGGCCAAAGCCGCGTTGTGCAAGATGAACTCGGGCGGGTCCATCACGCTATTCTCTGGCGTGTTATCGCGTCGTCCGGGATTGAATTGCTCTGGTCTCGGGGCCGTCAACGGGGCGATTGAAGCCCTGACACGAGGTATCGCCCTCGAGCTCGGCCCTGATCTCCGCGTGAATTGCCTTTCGCCTGGCATGGTCCGATCTGAGGCCTACGCGGGCATGGCCCCGGAGGCTCGCGAAGGAATGTACAGCTCCACAGGGGCGTCCCTGCCCGTCGGGCGTGTCGGCTTCGTTGAAGAAGCCGCCGAGGCGGCGCTGTTCCTGATGGCGAATACCTACACCACGGGCCTGGTGCTCGATGTGGATGGCGGTCACATGATCCGACAATATGCCCAGCACTGAGGAACCTGCGCGTTACCTCAGCAAAAAGCGTGTCCATACTGCCAACCAGTCCAAAAACAAACGACGGAATTCAGGCGGGTTGGTCCGCGTAGCGGGCATTCATGCTGGCCGCAACAATGTTCCGCTCCGTTCGCAGTCCGAATGAGAGGAATTACGAAGAACTAGTAGTCTTTTGGAAGAACGCGGTATAAGTGCATTCCAGTTGCGCCCAGATTAACTGTTGAGCCGACCGAGCAAGTTGAGAAACCCGCTCGGTGGACCACTATTTAGGATTTTACGACCGCGGCAATGATGGGTCCGCGCCCCATTCTGCCCAGGACCGGTGGTAGACCTGGATGCTGGGATACCCCAGAAGGCGCAAGGCCACGTAGCTATGCGAGGAGGCCAGTCCCACCTGACAATGCATGATGACATGTTTGTCCGGTGTCACCCCGTTTTCCTCGAAGTGTGCGCGAAGCGCAGATGGCTCGAGGAAGCGCCCGTTTTCGCCCAGATTTCGTGACCATGGAATATTTGTCGCCCAGGGTATGTGGCCCTCTTTGTAGAAACTTGGTGGCCGGACATCGATCAGAACGCCCAAAGAGTTTTCGCGTCCGGCCAGCACGTCCTCGGCGCTCGCATAGCGACGCGGGCTGACGGCTGCATCAAAGCGTGTTGTTTCATGATCAATTTCTTCCGTGGTGGTCGGACCCCCAGCATCAATCCAAGCGGTCAGCCCACCGTTTAGGACCGCAACGTTGCGATGACCCAGATATTCCAGCAACCACAGCATTCTCGCGGCATGAAACCCGCCGCGATCATCATAGAACACCACCCGATGATCTGACGTTATTCCCAGATCGCCCAGAAGCGCGCTAAGCGCCTCCTCAGACTTCAGAGAGCCTGAGACGGGGCTATGTTCTGCAACGACTGCGTTCGGTTCCAGGAATCGCGCCCCGGGGATATGCCCAGACTCGTATTCCGCGCGCATTCGCACGTCGATCAATATCACGCCATCACGCTCATATGCAGGCTTGCTCAGTTGGTCGACGGCGACGCGAGACAGCAAGTCTTCGGGCTGCATAAGGATTTCGGGATTAGCATAGCCACTATCGGCTTTGACTTGCCCCGTTGACAAAGCGACGGCGGCACCGAGAGACAGTCGCCCAAAGTTACGCCGAGAAAGTTCAAAAGTCATATTCAGCTCCTCCACACGCGCTTAATTCGGTGCACCAACAAGGCGGAGGTACGGAAGCGGAGCACTCCAGCCTTGAGGAAAACGTACCTTCGCCGCCTCGTTCGTCACTGCTGGTGTAATCACTGCGTCTTCACCCTGTTTCCAATTTGCGGGTGTCGC
>JBCCYK010000441.1:0-2597 GCA_039189905.1 Planctomycetota bacterium | reverse complement strand
GCAAACCAAACGACCAGGAGTAACGTGCCAAGTGCTGCGAACGCCGGCACGAGCCGAGCGGACCACTCGTGGACGCCAAAGACCGAGAAGCTAGATGCAACGAGCCAATAGAGCAGCGGCGGTTTATCGTAGTAGGTCTTGAAATTCAGCGTCGGCAGAATCCAATCGCCTGACACCAGCATCTCTCGCGGGATCTCAGCGTACCTTGTTTCGTCAGGGTCAATCAGCGGGTAGCCGAGATTGCTCAATAGAAAAACGCAGGTCATTCCAATCAGTGCCCACTGCAGCCATCCGAGTCGACGATCCCCATCCTTCGCAGTGCTCTTTGCCGTGGTGTTATCGCAAACACCGAATTGGACTTCGTTCCACCAGAACCGCGTTAGCGACGCGAGGACTCGAGGAATGTGTCGGACAGACACCGTGCTTTGCCCTGCCGGCCTAGCTCGATGAGTGACGCCGACTTCGACAATGCTTCCGCCCAGTTCACGGATTTGAGTCAGCAAATCGGAATTGATGAGAAAGCCGTCGGATCGAATCTCCGTCCTTCTCAACAAGTCTCCACGAAAAACTTTCAGTGCACAGTCAACATCACGGACACGGATCCCCAATACGATTCGTACAATCCAGTTGTAGATCAGTGAATAAAAGCAACGCAGTCTCGTGTCCTGTCGATCGATTCGGTAACCGCAGACGGCGTCATAGCTGTTAACAAGCAGCAAGAAGCGATCGAGCTCAGCCAGGTCGAATTGACAATCAGCGTCCGTGAAGGCGACCAAGCCCTTTGTTGCTTGTGCAAAACCATTTCGCAGGGTCGCTCCGTAGCCTTGATTCGTTTCATTTTGGATCAAATGAACTCGAGCATCACGGCTGGCGATCGACCAAACAATGGAAGCCGTCCCATCGGTGCTTCCGTCGTCTACAACGATAATTTCATAATCTGGCGTCACGGCCGACAGTGCGTCCGTCGCCTCATCGATGGCTTGAGTGATCACCTCGGCTTCGTTGTAAGCGGGAATAACCAGCGACAAGCTTGGTGGTGGGGAGTCTTGGATTGGATTTCGGGTTTCCATCGTGCGCGTCCTTGCGAGGGATTAAGTGGCTAAGAAGATGATGTTGTGAATGGGGATTAAGTTGCCCGTCCAACTAGTGAATTAGTAGTTAAACTCAAATAGGAGTCCCGAGTGGTTCGCGCTGGCAAACGGAATCACGCGCCATCGCGGGTTGGTGACCTCCGTCGTCTCAATCGCTGTCGCCGACAGATACGCGAACCACCATCCCAATGCGGCCTGAGAGGGATAGTGCGCTTCGTCATTGATGCGGGAGAGCGGACCCACGAAAGAGCCGGCATAGAAAGCCGACTTGGCCCAGAAATTTTCTGTCATCTTCGCTGCGTTGATGAACGGTAACGCGGACATGAAGCTGTGGCCACTCACGCCGTTCACATCTGCGAATGGTCGCCACGTTGAGCCGTGGGATGCCTCCCTGGGTCGTGATGCACCGGTCAATTGTTGAGCGAGTAGCATGGGTGGAGCACCGACGAGAAATGACCGAATCGACCTCTCACCCCAATCACCAGCGTTTACCGCCACTGGCGAGTTATCGAAGTAGCTCGACGCGGCCCACGCGCCAGCCATTACCGGAAGTGTATAGATGCCGTTTCCAAGCTCCTTGTTGGCATGCAGAATCTCCGACCAGTCGTCGCTGGTCGCTCCACGAACGTTTCTTTGGAATCGATCGTGGATCCACTGGTCTGTGTTTGTGTTCGCGATGGCGGCACCAACCAAGAGTCCTCCCCCAAGCAAGCCCAGCGACTCCTGTGAGTAGAACTGTCGATGGTCATGGGTAATCCGGTCCAAGAGAGTTGGACAGTGATGACGTTGAACAGAATCCGTCGACAACACCATTTCGAAACCTTGAAAGGAATCGACTTCCAATTCGCCGCCGAGATCAAGGCGTTCTTCGGAGTCCGTTGAGTCGATTGTCTGTGCGAGGGCAAACGCAGATCCAATACTGGCAATACCGATCCACACTCTCGTCATTGCGACAAATCGATCGTACCAGTGTGGAAGCATGTTTTACTATGGATTTAGTAGTTTGGGCGAAATGCTTGTCGAAATTCAAAGCTGCAGCACGGACGGATTAGTCGTCTGGATGGAGCAATTCGTGCGCTTCGCGTCGATGGTCGAATGACTCGAAGTCACGTACCATCCAACCAGCGCCATGAAGTACCCCGGCAGTCCATGAAGGCCATGGAGACAATCGGTGATGGCTCGACGACAACAAGTTGACGGGCAGCCAGAATTGCGATAGCAGTAACGCCGCTAAGACGATAAGGCTGGACGAAAGACTCCATCGAGAGGTATTCCTTTGTGAATCAGGAATCCAGTCTCTTTGCTTCATTAGCCTTGCTAAGCGATGGCTACGCCGAACGATCGCGTTTCCCCCATCAGAGATCCCAAGCGTGCAGGGCGGCGTTTCAGCGTTCTGTTCACTGACGAGTGCCAGAGAACGCAAGTATTTTGGCACGCCCTCGCGTGACCAGGGCGATTGCACCGTAAGTCATGGTGCGAAAACGACTTTTGCTAAGTAGTCACCAT
>JBCCYK010000440.1:0-2617 GCA_039189905.1 Planctomycetota bacterium | reverse complement strand
GGGCCTGAGACCCTTACCAGCCTTTTCAGTTCCGTGGGTCCCGTTGCCGTGGTTGTTCTGTTGGCATTGGCGGTTGTTGTCTCGCCCATTCCAAGCGGGCCGATTGCCATGGCCGCGGGTGCGATGTTTGGAACTTTGGAAGGCGGTGCGCTAACGGCGCTTGGCGCGATCACTGGCGCATTGATCGCATTTTGCCTGTCTCGTTGGTTTGGGTATCGCCCACTCTCTGCATCAAGCCTGGGGGTGGCTCAATGGATCACGCAACCTCGTTCGGACTATAGGCTCGCATTTATCATTCTCGTTTCTCGTTTAATCCCTTTCATATCGTTTGATGTCGTGAGCTACGTCGCGGGATTGACCTCAATCCGACTGTTGAGTTTTGCCGTTGCCACCACGCTCGGCGTTCTGCCAGCAAGTTTTGCGTTTGCCGCGCTTGGGGCCGGAATGACCACCATTGAAGGCGTCCCACTCATGATTGCTGCGTGCAGTGTCACAGTCATATTGCCTGCGGCGTGGGTTCTTCTGCGGTCGATCCGAAGGCCGAAAATCTAGGCGTCGGGGTCGAAGACGTACCCAATCCCTCGCACGGTACGAATAATCGTCGGCTTTTGTGGATTTGCTTCAATCTTGCGACGCAATCGCGAGATCCGAATGTCGATGCTGCGATCATACGGGTCCCAAGATCTGTCATGTGCCTGTTCCAGTATCTGATCGCGATTGAGAACTCGCGACTGGTTCTCGGCAAAGAGCTTGAGCAGACGGAACTCCATGGCAGTAAGCTGAACCTCATCTCCATCTGAATCCGTTAACTTGGCAGCCTCAAGATCGAGACGGAAGTTGCCGAACTGCACAAGCTGGGCTTGATTTGAGCTACCCTTGGTTTGTGGATGAGTTGAAGTCTGGCGTCGCAGCACGGCTTTGATACGGGCTTCTAGTTCGCGAAGATCAACTGGTTTGCCCAAGTAGTCGTCGGCTCCCATCTCCAGACCGACGATCTTGTCTATGGTCTCGCCAGCGGCGGTCAGCATAACAACTGGTATCTCACTGTCGGATCGCAGCCTTCGAAGCGCCGATAAGCCATCTTCGCCTGGCATATTGATGTCGAGGAGGATGAGATCGGGAACCTGTTCCTCGATTGCAGCGCGCAAGCCTTCGGCGTCACCGGCAAGCGTTACCTGATAGCCACGTTTTTCGAGATACTCCTGAAGCATTTCCCTCAGATCGACCTCGTCGTCACAGACCAAAATCTGTTGGCGCCCATTCGCGGTCATTCGGATGTTCCTTCCGGGCAGAGCTGAGCGACAAACTCTCGCAATTCGGTTGGCGACACTGGTTTTTCAATGTACGGACGCCCGCTTTCTTTGAGAAACGCTTGAGATGATCGTCCCATGGTATCGCCTGTTATAAACCCAGTGCGTTCAATTAACTCCGGGTGGTTTCTCGAGATAACTTCAAACACCCCGCGTCCGTCCAGCCCCGGCATGTTCAAGTCACTTAATACGACATCGTACTGCTGGTCGCGTAGCATCTCGAGCGCATGTTCAGCATCCTGAGCAGCATTGGCCTCGTATCCCCCACGTTGGAGCACCTCGACGTTTAGGTCAGCGACATCTACTTCGTCATCGATCACAAGCACGCGTACGGGATTCGGCAATTCTGTTGTGGCGGCTAGTGGCGGTTGAGCGGCTTTGGCTAGGTTGCCCACAGGAAGCGTGATCGTGAAGCGCGTGCCCGTGGGCGTTGCCTCACCGACTTCGATTTTGCCCTGGTGTGCCGCAACGACGCGGTGACAAACGGCCAACCCAATTCCGGTGCCTCTCCCGACGCCTTTGGTGGTAAAAAATGGCTCGAACACGCGACCACGGATCTCGTCCGGTATGCCCGGGCCATTGTCTTCGACGATAATCTGAACGGCACCAGGTCCGGTATCCGCCGCGACCGAGACCCGGATGTGATCGCCCGTGCCGGCGTCCTCGATTGCCTGCTCGGCGTTGATGATCAGGTTCACGATCGCCTGAGTGATCTGATCACTATCTGCGCAAATTTTTGGAAGGTCATCATCAACCCTTGCCGTGATGGCGACAGATCGGTTGGGGTTTCCGTATCGAGCGACATCGACCGCCGTCTCGATCAGTTCACCTAAAACGACAGCATCCATGCGACTAGGCTCTTGGCGCGCCATTGTTAAGAACGTGCGCACAATCTTCGAACAGCGTTCGGCCGCATCGCCGATCTTTTTGATCTGTCGAAGGACATCGGGGTCTTCGGCTTCCTCAGACAACATCATCGCGTGACCGACCACGACAGACAGGGGATTGTTCAGTTCATGGGCAACCCCCGCCAGCAAACTGCCAAGGGCCGACATTTTTTCATTTTGAAACACTTGCTCCCTCTGCCGGGACAATTGCTCTTCGATCGCGAGTTGACCCGTCAAGTCGCGCGAGTGGGAGACGATGATGTCTTCGCCTCCCCATTGAATGAGCCTTGCAGAAACAGCGGACCAGAACGGGTCGCCTTTGGCGTTCTTTAACCTCATTCGGTACTCGTGCACCTCACGATGCTGTCTGAGTGCTTGGATGAAGCTGTCGCGATCTGCCGGGTCGACGTAAAAATCGCG
>JBCCYK010000439.1:0-2634 GCA_039189905.1 Planctomycetota bacterium | reverse complement strand
TGGCCGTTTGTTACTGATCCCCACCACTTAACCCTCGCCTAACCTTTTTCCCCCCCCCCGCTATGCTTTTGGGTGGGGCGGCCCGGGTTTGGGTGGCGGGGGTGGGGAGGTCGCGAGAAAAACAATCGCGTTCTCAAATGAGGCCAACCCGTGCCCTCCCCGAAATCTCGCTGGAGGCTCGATTTCGACCCTCCCTTCGCTGCGCGTGGGAGGGTGAATTTGGTGGCGACCAGCTAGAAGTGTGGTGTTTTGTTGCCTTTTTCTGATGCTGGGACTTGCAATGTTCTAGGCCCGGGCCAAGTTTCAGCAACGCGGGGTTTGCGCGGCGATGTCAATTGGATCGGCGTCGCGCTGCCGTGGCGGCCGTCCAAAAAGAACTGTCTTTGATCTGAAAGACACTGCCTAGTCATTTTGGGGATAATACGATGCGTGCATTGGTAGTCGACGATTCGGGTGTGATTCGAAGCATTCTCATCCGAGCACTGAAGGAGCTTGGGGTGGATGATCTGGTGGAGGCCGCGGATGGTCGCGAGGCGATCAAACTGCTTGACGGAGGCCATTTCGACATCATCGTCACGGACTGGAACATGCCCCACAACAACGGCCTGGATGTCATCAAGGCCGCTCGCGCCGCGGGATACGAATGCCCGATCATCATGCAAACGACGGAGTCCGAGAAGTCGTACGTCATGCAGGCGATCGCGGCGGGCGTCAATGACTACATTCTCAAGCCGTTCAACAAAGATCAGCTGGTACAAAAGATGGAACGGCATGTCCGCGCGATGGCGTGAAACGGCGTTCTTGGTAGCGGGCGAAGATGCAACGGAGTAGATACGGTTCGCTCCTGCTGATCGGATTGTTGGTCAGCTCGCTTCTGGCATGGACGTGGCCTGCGGCGATTGTGGGCTGGGATCCGTTTTCTTTGCCGGTCGCTGCACTGTGGGGGCTGGTCGGGATGCAGAACGCGGGTTTGGGCACGGCGTTGGCCGCCACCCTAGTCAGGCCCAACTCCTCGGCACAAATTCCGACCGCCGTCTATGCGTTTGGATGTATGTTGACGGGCACCATCCTATCTGCCTTCTGGTCGCGTTCTGCGTCGAGATCGGGTTAAACCGCTCGCCGGGAGGCATCGTTGGTCCTGAGCGGAGTTCCCATGACAGATCGGCCGGGTTTGATCGACATCCCCGTGCAGCATCCCACCTGGATGCGCATGCAGCCCACGTTTCGGTTGCGGCTTCGGAATCGGGCCGATGAGTTGGTGGACGCAATGAAGCTTGAGCTGCGATCCGCGGCGCACGTCGGACGTGTGGTATCAGCGGGAGCGTCGTTCGATTTTCGAGTTCCTGAGAAGGAATCCCGTTTTTGGTCTCCTCACTTGGCGGTGCAAGTCCTGGAAGCAAACGAAGGTTGCGAGGTGTTTGGTCGGTTCTCGCCTCGTCCGGAAATCTGGACGATGTTCATGGCCATCTATGCGATTGTTGCGGGATGGGTGTTCCTCGCCTTGATGTTCGGCTACGCCCAATGGCACATGGGGCAGGCGCCTTGGGCGTTCGTGCTTGTCCCAGTGGGCATCGGCGTGATCGTCGGCCTACACCTTGCAAGTCTGGTCGGCCAGCGGTGGAGCGTGGATCAAATGCATGAGCTCAGCAATCGATTGGAATCCGCCCTCAAGGCATGCATGGATCAAGGGAAGCAATCAAAGGTCAATGAGGTTAGATGCGACGTCAGCCGCGAATGAGTTGACCACCTTCGTCACCGGCACCGGGCCCAAGTTCGATCACGTGGTCGGCGGCGCGGATGACCATGGGGTGATGCTCGACCACAACGAGCGAATGACCATCCGCAATCAGGGCATCGAAACAGGCGAGTAATCGCTCCACGTCGGCGGGATGCAAGCCGGTTGTGGGTTCATCCATCAGGAACAAGGTTTTGCGTCGCGAGGACGATGCCAGGAACGAAGCCAGTTTCAGTCGTTGTCCTTCGCCTGAGGAGAGCGTCGTTCCCGGTTGTCCCAAAGCGACGTAGTCCAGGCCGACATCGATCAGCCGCTTGAGTCGAGCCTGCGTCTTGGCCAAGCCGCGAAAGAAGCCATAGGCGTCCCGGACGGTCATTTCCAAAACGTCTGCGATGGTGCGATCGCGGTAACGCACTTGCAGGACTTCGTCGCGGTAACGATGGCCACGGCATTGTGGACAACGCATGGACACATCAGCTAGGAACTGCATGTCGATGGTTTGAACGCCCGCGCCTTCGCAGGCTTCGCATTGACCGGCGGCCGAGTTGAAACTGAAGTGCCCGGGTTTGAAGTTGCGAATCCGTGCGTCGACGGTTTCGGCGAATGCCTTGCGAATCTCATCAAACGCCTTCGCGTACGTCACCGGGCAGCTTCGCGGACTACGACTGATCGGGGATTGATCCACCAGCAGGCAGTCCTGGACGTCGCTTGTTCCGAGCACGGCTTGGAAGGGCAGGGTCTGCGGTTGCGAGCCGCTGCGTTCGGAATCCTTCTGCGATTTCGAAAGCTCCCGCACGACTGCACCATGCAACGTGTCGTGTATGAGCGAACTCTTGCCGCTGCCAGACCGGCCACACACCACGCACAGCAAACCTAGCGGGAAGGTCACGTCGATGTTT
>JBCCYK010000438.1:0-2637 GCA_039189905.1 Planctomycetota bacterium | reverse complement strand
TAATGTCGTCGCCGACCAGACAGGTGTGGAAGGACCGGCTCTCGCTCGAGTTGTTTGGTCCATCCGGGAATTTCGTGGGTCGCTAGGGCTGATGGATTTTCGGAGGAGCGCGGTAGGGGCGGCCGGCGACGGCCGTCCCTACCGCGCTCCTCCGAAAATCCATCAGCCCTAGCGACCCACGAAATTCCCGGATGGACCAAACAACTCGAGCGAGAGCCGGTCCTTCCACACCTGTCTGGTCGGCGACGACATTACTGTAGAACTTGGTCCGTTCCGCAAGTCGTCGTGCAGTCTGTTCACGACGTAAGTGTGCAAGGAATGCGGTCATCAACGCCGCAACGGTGGTGACAACACACAGGCTACGCATTGAAGAACGCAAAGACATTTCTCCGTCTTTACGCATCCATCAAGATAGTCGGCAAACGTCCGCGACAAACGAGTTGCGGGAGTTGATTGCCCATTGCGTCACCCGGCTACTTTGGCTTCGGTTCATCGCATTGCTCAAATAAGCCGCTACCGCGGCGGGTGGGTGGCGGTCGCGATCAGGTAGCGCGGGAACATTTTCACCCTCTACGTAGTGTAGCAACTCGCCGCGGTCTGGCTCAATCGCGCAGGCATCTTTCCTTGGTTTCTATCGTTTTCTCGAACCAAGGAATCTCACCGTGGTCAACGAAAACCATCCGCCGACCCTCGCCACCATCAAGGTCCAGCGAGCCAAGACGCCCCCCGAAACCCTCACCATCGAGCAAGTTCACGCCCTCGTCGATGCGACCCGATCACCCCGGCTGAAGCTCTTCTTTTGGACCACCTACTCCATGGGACTGCGACTGGAAGAAGCACGCAACCTGCAAGCCGTTCTCAAGTGCCTGGCACCATATGTCTATCGTGTCGCGATCAGCGACCATCGCTTGGTGTCCTTCGATGAAAACGAGGTCACCTACAAGATCAAACCCTCCGGTGAGAATCGCTACCGAGAACGCACGATCGACGCGTGTCGCTTCGTCGGCAACTTTTTGCAGCATGTCCTGCCAGGCGGGTTTCAGAAGATCCGCTACTACGGATGGACTAGTCCCCACCATCGCATCTCCTTGGAGGAAGTCCTGTGGTTGCTGATGATCCTTTGTGGCCTGACCTTCGTCCTACAAAGCAGCCACAACGACCAAGCCGAACGATCCAAGCCATCATGTCGCTACGAATCCTGTGGCGGCGAGATGCAGGTGCTGCTGGTGACGGATTGGCAACGCCGCGTCGTCTACAAGCGAGGCCCACCAGACCTGAGCGGAACACCCCTCGCACCGACCCCGCATCCACGGAAGGAATTGGCATGATTGACACGAAATCCCTCCATCGCAATGCTCGCCGAAGCGATCACGCTCAGCGTACGCGCGTCCATCGGACAACGCGTGAAGCACAGCCTTTTACACCCGAGTTTCGACCTCTAAACGGTCGCCTGCATCGGAACCCACGCGGTCGACGACAGAACTTGTCCTCCTACGCATCCCTGCAAGAGCCGCTCTTAACCAGAGTGCGGGCAAGCAAATCCCTCTCCGTCTAGCACAATCGCACCACTTCAACCGGCCTTCTTGAACCAAGGCCTTGACACGCAGTCGTGCTACCGCCCGACTCCGGTCAAAGCCTTATTTGTTGAACCAAGGCCTTGACACGCAGTCGTGCCACCGCCCGACTCCGGTCAAAGCCTTATTTGTTCCTCGCCTCTCTGACGTTGCGTTGTGTCAGGTAGATACCGACTGAGCGTGATCGGGTCAGTTGTTGCGTTTGAGAGACGATATGTCAAACGCGTGCCAGTGTCCCTTGCGTGGGCAAGCAAATCACGCCCACCATATGGTAGCAGCATACCAAAACGGGTCTTCCGTTGATGGGTTACGACCGCATCAACAATGAGAGGTTCGAGCGAATCATCAATTTGAACGAAGATATCGATACGGTCGCCCACTTGAAACGATGCGGTATCTGGAGTCGGCGCTGTACCGATCGATTCACGGTCACGTGGTATTACGTACGGCTTTGAGAAATCGAAACTGATTCGCCTCGAACTTGCAAAATCACGTCCATACGCGTACCAGCCAGCAAGGAATGAACAACCAATCATCGTTGTAACGATCACGCCGTCTCGAATTAGTTTCAATCGTTTCATCTCAGAAAGCCCTCGCCGGAAACATCTTGGCACCAACAGGGTCACGCAGCATACGTTCGTATGACTGCATTCGACTGCGGTGTTCCATTCCGTCTACCGCGTTTCTAAGGGCATCAGCCCGTGCGGCCCGTTGGAGTGACAACTCTCGCCGAACTTCAGCGCTTCGTTGCTGAGCAAGGCCTGAATCGCGGTCATGCAGGGATTGAACATGTGACGCATGAAACGTCCAACCAAGATAAAACGCAGCAACACAAACGGGCAAGGCAAGCAGCAGGCGAAGTCCGAATCGCAGTTTTGGCATTCGATCGACCAAATAGCAAAGTAGGGAATTCAAATCGGGTAACGGCGGCGATCAACGGGCGGCGGGAGTTGACTCGCCATTGCCAGAAACGTCACCACCGCCGCTCCGCTGCATCGCATGGTTCGTCGTCCTTACGGGTAAACGGCAAGGCAAACGCACGACCTTGCGTCCCGAGGACGTC
>JBCCYK010000437.1:0-2650 GCA_039189905.1 Planctomycetota bacterium | reverse complement strand
GCTCTTGTCTGTGTTGTTTGCCGTTATAGGTGGTCGATTGCGAACGAGGGTTAGCCCCTGACCGTAGGAGACTGTTTCCATACTCATTTCACCCTCACTCAGGAAGGCTCGCGAGGAACGAGCGGGGAGGGCATTCCAGGCGTCTTCCTGTAAATTCTCCTCCCCGGCCGCGACCGCGTCCGACCCTCCTGCAAGGATGTCGTGAGGTTTTCGGATTTCACTCTCCCTCCGGGAGTGTCGGCCTCTAAGGGCCGGTGGGGGCCTGCTTGGCTCGCCCCTATCCGGCCGCGTCCGCGTCCGACCCTCCCGGATGGAGGGTGATCTTCGTAAATGATTGGATAAACATGACTTAAAGTCCACACGACCTCCAAGCGGGAGGGTGTTTTGAAACACTTTCTTAGACCTTGGGCGCTTTGTGATTCCGAGGCCTCGCGGCCACCGGCTAACAAGTGGAAACCTAGACATCGAGTTGGAACAACGCACTCGCCCCCCAAAACATCCCCCACGAGTCCCACCCAAGCCATCCCCAAAGGTTCTCTATGCTTCGCGTCATTGTTTTTCTCGGTTTTTTCGGCCTGCTCATTCCAGGCTGTTCCAGCAAACCAGGCGACGATTCTGGTCGACGCCAATTCCTCTCCATGGGCACTGCTCCGGTCGGGGGAGCGTTCCCGGTCGTTGGCGGAGCGATCGCCGAAGTACTCAACGACCATGCGGGCGAGAACAACTGGAAGGTTCAAGCGAAGGGAACGAAGGGATCCCAAGAGAACATTCGTCGGCTGCAGCAAGGCGATTTGGAGCTGGCATTGTCAAACGCTGCAATCAGTTACTTCGCCGCTCGCGGTGAATCGAGCTGGGACAAGACGTACGAGATTCGCGCGATTGCAACCATGGCTCCCAACGTCGCCTTGTTCATTGCCCGCGCGGATTCTGGCATTCAATCGATCAGCGACTTGAAAGGAAAAAGGGTGATCACGGGGCCTGCGGGAGCTGGATTTGAGATGTTTGTCAACCCAATCTTGGAATCCCACCGCTTCTCGCCCGATGACATCACTTCGTTAAACGCCACGCAGGCCGGTGCCGTCGACCAGCTTGCCGATGGGAGTGCCGATGCCGCGTTCTTGGGCGGCGCCGTACCGACGGGATCCATCACGCAAGCAACCAGCACCTTTGACGTCGCGTTCGTGCCTTTTGATCCGCAGGCAAGGCAGCAACTGATCGACAACTACGCCTTCTTTCACCCGTTTACAATTCCTGCCAACACGTACAAAGGACTCGACACCGACTATGAAGGTCTGAATGTAGGGTCGATGCACGTCATCACGGCGAAGGACCAACCTGAAGACCTCGTGTATCAAGTCTCCAAAACGATCTGGGAGTACCGAGCTGAGATTGCGGAAAAACACCCAGCCGGGAAGGCGCTGAACGAAAAGAATATCGCCCGAGATACGGGCATCGAGTATCACGCCGGAGCGGTCAAGTTTTACAAGGAAGTGGGCGTTTGGGCGGGCGAAGAAGCCACACCACAGGACGCCAATGCAACTAGTGACGCCGAATGAGCAAGACTGTCGTCGCCACATTCAGCGTCTTTCTTTGTTTGTTTACTTTGTTCGAAGTGAACTACAACCTGCTGCAGCCGCAATCGTCGTTATCGATCTTCGTTGGCGCGGGTTTGGTCCTGTGTTTCTTAACGTTTCCAATTTCCAAGAAGCTCGCGAATCACTCGGTGGCCCATGGCCTGGACTGGCTGCTGGCCATCGCTTCGGTGGTCTGTTGCGGTTACATCGTCATCCAGACCGAACCGCTGTTCGAAAGCCTTTGGTCGGGCGGAATTTCGCTAGGCAATCGCGCCGGGATCGAAACGGGATTGGATTTTGTGATTGGTTTGATAGGTCTGTTGATAGTCCTCGAGGCGACCCGTCGCAGCATTGGCTTGATCGTGCCCGCCCTGGCGTTCGTATTCGTTGCTCATTCGTATTACTGCTACGGCAGTATCGAGTTTGGCTGGGCACAGATGCCGGATTGGATGTTACCTCACGCCGGTCAGAACACTCGGGACATCGTTAGTACGACATTTTTGCAATCGCTCGGCGTGTTCGGGCCAGCCGCAGCCGTGATGTTCAAGTACGTGTTTCTGTTCGTTGTTTTCGGATCCTTCCTGGAGATGTCCGGAGCAACCCAGTTCATCATCGATTTCGCGACACGAACGTTCGGCAGAATCCGTGGCGGCCCGGTCATGGTCAGCGTCATGGCGAGCGGATTGATGGGATCACTTTCGGGAAGTGCCGTAGCCAACGCGGTAACCACCGGCACGTTCACCATCCCGATGATGCGGAGCGCGAAATTTCCCGGTCACATTGCCGGCGGGATCACGGCCGCGGCAGCCTCCGGTGGCGCACTTGTACCGCCTGTCATGGGCGCCGGAGCCTACATGATGCTCGAGCTGGTCCAGCCGCAGGTCACGTTCTTGACGATCATGAAAGCCGCATTGATTCCGGCTTGCTTGTATTACCTATCGATCCTTGCCGTCGTGTTCCTATATTCGCGTCGACTGGGAGCGGAAGGTCTCGACGGGGAAGATGCCTCGGAAAAGTCACTCTGGGGATTTGACGCAATCGTGTTCTTCGGGGCATTAGGAACGCTGATCGGGCTG
>JBCCYK010000436.1:0-2673 GCA_039189905.1 Planctomycetota bacterium | reverse complement strand
GAGTTTGCTGGACGCCTCATTGAAGTCGTAGGCGCGAACAATGTTCGGATGATCCAACTGGGCCGAAGCACGCGCTTCTTCCTTGAAACGGTCAATGCGACGTTCATCTTTCAACGCGTCGCTAGGCAAGACTTTGAGCGCCATTTGACGCTTCATGACATGATGCTCGCCCAGGTAGACGACGCCCATACCGCCTTTGCCTAACGGCCGCAGCAGTTTGTAGCTGCCCAAGAAAAATCCCTTGGACTTGCCAGCCAAGAGTTTGCTCGCCTGCCAACGCGTCAGTTCCCCGGCGCCCACCAAACCCTCGGCCAGCCGCTTGGGTGTGAACGCGTTGTTGTCGTCCGACATCAGCGAAGCAACAACCTTCTTGATGTCATCGATCCCTAGCAATCCAGCGCTCAGCACACGGCGGACGAATCCGCGGGTTTCATCATCCAGCAAGGGCTGGCTCGGTGCGGTCGCAGGCTCGGGCATGAAGGGGTTACTGGAAGGTCGCGATTGGTAAGAGCAACTGGGGGGCGTCACCGACAACGATCGGGAACAACACGTCGAAGATTCCAGGCCAGCAGTGTATCAATCGGTCCCCGAAGGGCGGTAGCGAGACGTTTGAGCGGCGACCGCTAATTTAGAGCGATTTCCGCAGAAACGATATGAAGTTTCTATGAACATCAACGTTCCTAAGGAACCGATTGACAAAGTCTTGGCTGTGGCCACCCATCGCGTTTAGGGGTGGCCCAGACGATGCAGCGGTGGAGACGGTCAGGTTGCCTTGATCTGAAATTCCGGCGGATACCGCACATTCATCAAACACAGACCCGACGCGGGCGCCGTGGGGCCTGCCGTGGACCGATCCTTGGACGCGAGAACCGAGGCGACCCAGTCCAAACGCTGTTTCCCACGTCCCACTTCCAACATCGTGCCCACGAGATTGCGGACCATGTTGTAGAGGAATCCGTTGCCGGTGACCGTGTATTGCAGGTGTTGACAAGCGGCAGGTTCACGGGACGGCTCGACCGTCCACGCACTCCGTGTGAGCGTTCGAACCGTGTTGTGTCGCGGCGCGCCCTTGGCTTCCATGGAAGCGAAATCATGGGTGCCCAGGAAAAGTTTCGCGGCACCCTGCAACGCGTCGAGATCCAACGGAACTTTGACACGGTAGACGTATCGGTGACCAAAAACATCGCGTGGGCCACCCATTTGGATTCGATAGCGATACGTTTTTTCAATGGCATCCGCAATCGGATGAAATGATTCGTTGACCGTACAAGCAGCGATCACGGCAATGTCATCGGGTAGCTTGGTGTTCAGCGCCCGGGCCAGTGCCGCGGCATCGCCAGACCAGGTGGGCATGTGGACGCGGACCACCTGCCCCTGGGCGTGGACCCCTGCATCCGTGCGCCCGCTGGCAAGCGTGCGATGAACCGTCGAGTCTCCCTCCACACGGACAAGCGATCCGATCGCGGCCTCAAGTCGTGCTTGGATGGTGTCCTGCCCGTTCTGGATCTGCCAGCCGTGATAATGAGTGCCGTCATAAGCCAACGTGAGGGCAAAGATGCGGCATGACTTGCCGTTGGGCGGCTTGGCTTCGAACATGCTGCCATCTTAACATCCGAGGTTTTCAATGCGACTCACGCCCGCAGCACGGCTTCATGCATTCGCCGCACGAACCCCCGAAGGATCGAGTTATTCATGCGATTCGGCTTCGTCGACCGTGGAAGCGAATGCCATTGGACCGAGAAGGCATTCTTATCGCGGCGGAAGAGAAAGTTGACGCGCCAGATGCCGCTGTTGGACGGCGTGAATCACACTCTCTCATCCAGACGCTTCGCTATGAACGCGCCTGGAACCGGCCCGGTGGGCTGGAGCCGGACGAAGTGGTCTGGCTCGCCTGCGCCTGGACGCACGCCAGCGCGGTGGCCATCCAGTTCAACGGGGTGTGCCTCTTGGAGACCAACTCGTCGAAGATGCTGGAACCCTGTTTCACACGAGAAATCACCTCACTGCTGCAGAACCAGAATCGCGTGCAGATCGACCTTCGTTGTGAAGGTCAGCTATGGGCCAGGCTCGGCGAAGTCGCCGTTTGGATCGAGTCTTCGCTCTCCGATCCCGGTCGTTGAGGTCAGGGTGGCTCTCGCTAATCACTCCCCCGCAGGTGACTCGACTTGGCGAATGCGAAGTCCGAACTTGTCGCCAATCTTCACCGTTTCGCCCGATGCGATCGGATGATTGCCCGCTCGCAGGACCAGAGGTTGGTCACAATGGGTGTCGAAGGTCAGCATCGAGCCTGGCACGAGAGACAGAATCGCGTCCAAGGAGATCTTCCGCTCGGCCAACGTCACGGATACCGGCGTGCGGATGTTCAACACGGCCTGCTGGTAGGTCTTGCCCGCCAGATCGCTAGTGATGGTATCTTGATCCATGGTTGCACGCCTCGAAGGGATTGCCTCCGAGACATTATCGTCTTCGAGTCCGTCGGAGTTGAATGCAAGCATGTTCGCAATCCAAAAACGCATCCCAGCCCTTGATCCCTGGGGTGCAGGCTTCTCTGGCAAATGCTTTCGAACGACAACGCAGTGATTTCAGTTGGCCCCTCCATGGCATACCCCTCGAATCGCGGGAGACGCGGATGAACCCGACGGATACTGAGAGCGAAGTCGAAAGCGTCCTGTT
>JBCCYK010000435.1:0-2674 GCA_039189905.1 Planctomycetota bacterium | reverse complement strand
TGGAGTGGTGAATGGACGCCATAGTGCGGGAAGTACAGGAATAACGGCTCGTCACCCGACTGCTTGATCAGAGCGACGGCTTCATCAGTCAGCCGATCCGTTAGGTACTCGCCGTCCTGACCATCGGGCAACACGTTCCATTTCGCTCGGTGCGGTGTTGTTGGAATCGCCCAGTTGCCTTGATAGGGAAAGAAGTACTGGCCGGGTGCGCCATGTGCGTTGCCGGCAATGTTGATATCGAATCCGTGATGCTCCGGAAGACAGAAGGGCTCGCTTCCAAGATGCCACTTGCCGATGTGGATGGTCCGATACCCAGCGTCGCGCAGGGCCTCCGCCAACGTGAACTCCTCGACGGGCAGCCCGCGAATTTTGCGACCTTCGATGAGTTTTGCTGTCGGCTCCCAACGTCCTGATGGCAACCAATCGGTCAGCAGCAACCGAGCGGGATATTTGCCCGTCAGAATCGAAGCTCGGGTCGGGGAACAAACCGCGCACGCGGCATAAGCGTCGGTGAATCGAGCGCCTCCGGCGGCCAAACTGTCGATATGCGGCGTCTTGTAATAGGTGCTTCCCTGACAACCCAGGTCCATCCAGCCCAGATCGTCAATCAGAAACAAGACGACGTTGTAGCGTGCTTCTTCCGCTTGTGCCAAAGGCACGACCGCCATCGATAAGGAAGCAAAAAGGAAAGCGAGCTGCTTCACGCGAATGTTCCTGCGAGGGTGATCCGATGACGGGTGTCAATTCTAGCTGAAAGCAATTCTAAAAGAGGCAAGCGTGAGTTTGGGTAGCGGAAACCAGGAAACCTGCATCTGTGGCGGAAGTCGTCGAGACTTTCGACCACGACTGTATAACCTCGAAAGTCTTGATGACGTCCGCTACGAGTACTTCGGGTCGGGCTTGCGGTAACATTCGGTGCGTTTCAAGAAAGCGAGGGTCCGCCAAGCTTCATCCCATCCGTTCTTTGAGAAAAGTCGTATTAACGGTGCACCAGGAAACAAGCAACCTGTGAAGCGATAGTTCGCGAACGCGTCTGTGGCCACCAACCCTTTCCGCTCAGGATTCCTCGCAATGTACTCTGCCGTGTTTTCGATTGCTTCCTTCTCCAGCTCGTTTTCTTTCAGCACGTGATCGTAGGGCTGTTTTTGAAATTCGAATCCGATCCTTCGCAGACTGTCGTTCATGTTCCTTCGAAATGATTTAATCGCGGGAAGCTGATTCGATTGTGGTGCGACACCGGCCCACAGGATGTGCATATGATCCGGCATGAGCGTGAAAATGGGACAAGCAATCTGATACCTGAAACAAGTATGCGTGAGCAGTTCACGAAAGCGGTACAGAAGCTTCGCGTCAAGCCAACCGGTCCGTCGACCTTCAATGGCCAGAATCCAATGAACCCACGCAAACTCTTGATAGAACTCGGGTGGCAATCGCTTCAGTCGTTCCGGTCGATGTGCAGGCATCACGAAACCGTAGCGGAACTCGTGAAGAGTTTCGACCACGCTTGTATGTCCTCGAAAGTCTTGACGACTTCCGCTACCGGTCCTTCTTACTCCTCTTCGGGTTGGCATCCGACTCGGGAAGCCACCTTGCAAGCTCTGCCTTGATCTCCCCATGCTCTGATCGCGTCGCGAGGTTGGTCCATTCGTTCGGATCCTGTTCGTGGTCATACAACTCTTCGTCGCCGTCGGCGTAGCGAATGTAACGCCATCGCGTTGACCGCAAGGCATGGTTTCCTGGTCCATGTGATGTCAACGCAGGACGCACCCAAGCACGGTTCGAATCCGTCAGCAACGCCACGATACTCTGCCCGCTCAGACCACCCACTTTCGGAAGGGCACACAACTCATTCAGGGTGGGAAACAAATCAAGCATTCCAACCGGCTGCTGGCAGACCGCGCCCGGTTGCGTGACGCCAGGGGCTGCCACGACGAAGGGAATGCGCGTTGCCCGCTCCCACAGCGTGAATTTGTGCAGATGTTGTTTCTCACCGAGATGCCAGCCGTGATCGGACCACAACACAACGATTGTGTTGTCCGCGTGTTCGCTTTCGCCCAGGGCGTTGAGCAGGCGTCCGACCATGGCGTCCGCGAAAGAGATGCTGGCCAGATACGCCTGTACAAGTTCCCGGTACTTTCCTGACCTCACGACCAATTCGTAGTCCTCACGTCGCTGAGCCGCGAACTTCAGCCCCGACGCTGGAAGATCCTCAAGGTCATCGTCCCTGGTTTCCGGGAGATGAATGGACTCAAGTGGATAGAGTTCGAAGTGCTTTCGAGGTGCATAGAACGGCAAATGAGGTCGATAGATGCCGGCGGCCAGAAAAAACGGCTTCGGTTCTTCACCCGCGTCTGGGGAGGGTCGCAAACGGGGACGTGGTGCCTTCAGAAAGTCAATCGCCCACTGCACAAGTTGGCCGTCTCCCGTTTCGAGATCGTTCTTGTCGAGCGGTCCCCAATCAAACTCTCGCGGGTTTCTCGGTGGCTTGGTCAAGGCTTTGACGCTTGGAAGTCCGTAGAGCGGAAAAACACGCGGGAAACGGAAGTCGCTGACATCCAGGCCCCGGTGCAGTCGCGTGTGGTAATTAACCACGAAAACCAGATCAAAAAAAAAGTGCCAGTAGCGGCGCCCCGTGAAGCCCCGCAAGGGGTGGGTAAACAAGCCACCGCCCCCC
>JBCCYK010000434.1:0-2684 GCA_039189905.1 Planctomycetota bacterium | reverse complement strand
GCAGTTAGTTTCGCAATGAGAATCTAACCAAAAAGCGCAAAGAAAATTTACGTTGGGTGGTTCGTTCTCAATTGCTCGACAACCGAATCTGAGCGTGGTTATACTCGGGTCGTTGAGGTGCGAAGTCGCGCCATTCTGATCGTCCTTTTCACGCTCGTGGTCTTCGCGGGTTTGCCCGAGGCAGCTGATTCCGATGTCTTATCCAGAAAGCCATCTTTCGCCCGTTTTTCGAATCGACGTGTCCGCTGAGAGCGAGACAGAGACGCGTGTCCCCACCGATGTCGCGGCTCTGGATCTTTTGCGTCAGATCGCGCAAACGCAGGTCGAACAGACGAAGCTACTAGCGGAACTCGTGCAGCAGAACGCGGCCTTGCAAAAGCAGCGGGCAGGCGAACTTCAGCAATGGAAGGAAGCAAACCCTGAATTGGCCCAAGCCTGTCGCAAAGCGGCTGAAACGCTCGGCGAAGTGCAGACGAGCTTCCTAGAAACGGTGACGGAAGAAATCAACGATTCGGGCGACTACCTTGTCGATGGCGATTACATGCTCAACGAGTTCATCGACCGATTTGGGCCCCGCATGGCGCATCTCAATGGGGTGCTTCAAGTTCTCGCGCAATTGGGGACCGGCGAGCCCGTGACGCAACAACAGTGAACGTGCTCTGTCCCTCGTGGACAAACGTTGCTCGCTCAAATGCCGCCCAACAAGGCGTTTCATGACTGACCGGGTTGGCCTGGATTTCTCACGAGTGAACCTTTCGCTCCCTTAGCACGTCCGCTAAACTGTCTTTGCGAACCGATCCGGGGCGTAGCTCAGCCTGGCAGAGCGTCTGGTTTGGGACCAGAAGGTCGCACGTTCAAATCGTGTCGCCCCGATGCGAAATGCCCCTGAAAACAGGGGCGATTGCAGTGCACCACTCAACAGGTCGCACACAAATGCACTCGAAATGCACACGGCAGCTTTGCGACGCCCGTCGCAGTGGACCATACGTGTCCACTTTCTTTGGTTAGATTGCCACCTCCTCAACTCAGGGTGGCACCATGAAACGACGAATCGGGCGGCCGTGGAAACGCGGCCAAAACGGCTACTGGTATGTGACCATTGATGGTAAGCAGGTCGCACTGTCCAAGGATGAATCCGAAGCTTTAAAGCTCTGGGCTGAGCAACAACTACAGCGAGACCGACAATCAGCGAAAGATCCACTCGTTGACGAGGTTGTCGGCTGGTTTCTCATCGATGTGCTCAGGCAGACAAAATCGGGACGGATTTCGAAGAAAACTCTTGCAGACTACAAGTGGTACTGCGATTTTTTTGCCACAGAATACGGGCAGCAGCATGTCAGCGAGATTGAGCCACTTCACGTAACCGGGGAAGAAAAGGTGTCAGGTACCGCATTGGGAATCTAGGAAGGATTTCTGTGCGGTCTTTTCAACTCTTTGGGCCTGCCTCGGGGACGCATCGTCATCTCGAGGTTGTATCGTCTGGCCATGGATTCGTTCCAGGTCTCGTCGCCGAATGGGGCTCCTCGTTCCACGGACCGCTTCAGTCGCTTCCGCTCGCGATCCGATAAGGCCATTGTGACCTGGCGGCACCAATCCGGCCGACGCTTGATTGGCCAAGGCGTCAGCAGTGACTTCTCCCGGGCGTTGCCTGATTTCCAACGATAAAGGCTGCACCAGCGCCAGGCTTCCGGGGTTTCGCAAAGCTCCGCGGCAAACGCATTGCGTTCGACGTACCGGCAAACGGTTAGAAAATGTTCGTCGTCTTGGATCGGAAAACTCTTGTAGCGTCCCTGATACAGTTGTCCTTGACCCGCCATTCCGTAGTGCGCGTTGTACCGCTGGGTGTGCGTCAGGGTGAGCCACTGGCAGAACTGCGACATGCCGCCGTCCTGCACGGGCCTCACCACCAGATGCCAGTGATTTGGCATCAGTCAATACGAAAAGAGTTCCACATCGCCCCGCCGGACCGCATCAGCCAGGATTCGCTCAAAGGCTTCATAGTCCGCATCCTTCTTGGAAATCCTTGCCCTTCGATTGGCACGATTCAAGACGTGGTACAGGTGCCCGGCAAGATCATTCCGCGGTGCGCGTCCCGTAAGAACTCCCTACAGGAAGGGAAACCAATTCCAGACGCGGAAACTAGCCGCTGAACGCTGCCTAGTCCACCAGTTCGGTACCTGGCACCTTTTCCTCTCTTGACACCTTTTCCTCTCCGCGAAGGGTTTCGTGATCGCTTCGAGGCACGCATCATGGGATCAGCCGCTGGAGAGGATGCGAAACAAACGCGTTATCACGAGATCAGCCCGGTAAATTACCTGAGCGAGAAAAGTCCACCCCTCCTCATGATCCAGGGGGACCAAGACACCACGATCCCAGTGAAGCACGCATTGCACATGGAGAGCAGTGCCAGCTCCATCGGGGCGCCTGTCGACATCATGATCATTCAGAATGCGGGACACAATTGGCGTCGTGTGAACGAAGACATCGAACCATCGCGAGAAGCGATCATCCAAAGAACCGTGCAGTTCCTCGCCGGAAGCCTCAATTGAACGCTCACACTGGCCGGCAAGAAGGCATCTCCGCACAAAAGCAGGAAGGAATGGCCAAAGGTTTCGATGTTTAACCCACGCGAGTCGCCTCTGTGAGTAGGTTGTTGGGCCTGACTCAATACCAGTCGATTGGAT
>JBCCYK010000433.1:0-2720 GCA_039189905.1 Planctomycetota bacterium | reverse complement strand
GGGAGCGCTTGGCTAAGACTGCCTCTGCCGCGATTCAGGGTCGGTACGACGAAGGACTTGGACTCGAAGCACTTGCTGATCGGCTCCAGCGATCCGTGACAGCGACCAGGCAATTGCTCTATCGAACTAGGCTGACCCTCCGTGACTGCATTGAATCTCAGATGGCTTCAGCAGGGGGCGACTCATGAAGCGTGTCGATGAACTGACCTGGAAGCTACTCGATGACACAATCGATGACGACGAGATCGATGAACTGGCCGAACTCACGCAAGGATCCGAGGGCCGGCAGTCCCTGCTGCAGATGATGGAACTGGAATCGCATCTTCATGCTTCGGGTCATGCGTCCATCGCCGACCGAGTGGTTGGACGCGTTCTGAGCGAACGTCGCCAGCGGGTGGAAGAAGGTGTGATGCGGGCTGTCAGAGAGTCCAGAACATCTGTCTGGAAGCCTGCCGAGGCTGCCGGAAACAACAGCTCATCGCAGCTTGCCCTTGTAGTTACCCTGATCGCCGCATTAGCTGCCTGCCTCTCTCTTGTCATCTTTGCGATCGATCCGAGTGAGCACGAGCGCCGCGCGATTGCTCAAGTCGTTTCCCACGGATCAGAAGTCAGGATTCTCGACGCGGATGATGAGGTTCTCTCTGTTGTTAGCCTAAAAGAACCGGTGGCGGTACGCTCCAGCGAGACCATCGAAACACGGCAAGCATTTGATATTGCCGAGATTGTCTATGCCGACGGAACGAAGCTTGAACTGGTGGGCGCAACGAAAATCAGGCTGAGTGCAAGGCCCGACGGATCGAAACAGATCACGATTCTTTCGGGTTTGGTTCAGGCTGACGTGGCACCGCAGCCTGAGGGGAAACCTCTGCAAATTGTCACGCAAGCAGCGACACTTGAGGTGCTTGGGACAACGCTGGGAGTCGAGGTGCGACCGGCTTCCACACAACTGGGGGTCGCCACCGGGCGTGTCGCCATGACACGGAAAGCGGATGGTCAGCGAGTGGAGGTGGCTGCCGGGCGATTCGCGACGGCCACGGAATCGACCCATGAGCCCTTGCGTTCGCATCCCTTTCCCAAATTGTCGCAAGGATGGCGGGAAGACTTCGAGAATGGTCTTCCCGCGGGCTGGCAAACGGGCAAGCTTGTCGCGTTCGAGAATGCGACGGCCGTGCAGGCTATTCGATCAAAGCGGAGCGATGGCGAGCGCTTTGTCATTACGAGTCACAATGCCTGGCAAGAAGGGGAGCATGCATTGTGCAAAATCGACCGGAACTCAGTATTGCACCTGCGCATCCAGCAGCGCGCGTTTGCTCGCATCACCATCATGATCGGAGCACGGTCGTATCCTCCCGCCAGGGGAAGGGTCGGCGGCAACCTATTTTATACGAAGCAGGCGTGGAACAAGGACTTGCCGCCGGGGACGTGGAAAACGATTGCCATTCCACTGAAAGAGGTGGCGTGGCAAATGAAGCAGGCGAAAAGAGTAGTCGGATCGTCGGACTTGGCAGGCATCGCAGCGTACCTCATCCATATCTCAACGGAGCAACAGGATGCAGGGCTGACGATCGAGCGAATGTGGATCACCAACGAGGTAAAAGCGAGTCAGCTTTGAATTGTCATCGGTATCTGGCGTTCCCACTCCTGGCGATCTGGTTGCTCGCGGTGATCGCGCCGCTTCAAGCAAGCGACACCGCGACACTGATTCAACAGTACTGCGTCGATTGTCACGGGGCGCCGGACGAATCGCCGGAAGGCGGGTTCAGCTTGACCACCGCATTCGGTTCCACGTCGCTTCGCGAAACCGGATCAACGCTCAAAAAAGTGCTGAACGCTGTTGAAGGGTTTGAAATGCCCCCGGTCGATAGCGATCAGCCAACTGCCGCAGAGCGGAAGCAGATGTCAGCGGGTGTTCGGCGGTGGTTGGCAAGGCCAACGTGGGACGGTCAACGTGACCCCGGCAAACCCGTTTTGCGTCGACTCACAAGATTGGAATACAACAACACCGTCCGTGACCTACTGGGGCTGGAAACGGATGTCTTCATGTTCTCCGAACGGCTGCCGTTCGGGCGAAGTCATTATCAGCCCGAATCCAAGAGCATGCCCGATCGACTGACGATGGCTGCTCGCGAATACGGGGCGAAATATCCAGTCCTGCTGCGCGACGCAAGCATGCCGGGTGAGAGCCGCGCCGAGTACGGGTTTTCAAACCGCGGTGACGCTCAAAGTTTTTCCGCCGTACGGCTTCAGCAGTATGTGCAGATGGCGGGCGAAATCGCATTCCATCCCGAACTCTTGAGCCGAGCGGAACGCATGGAGGAGCTGTTCACCAATGCGCGATTCCGACAGATGCCGGCAGGTTCGTCACCCAAGTCGAAACCACTTGCAGGCAGCGTGACGCAGATCGCCACCAACAACAACGTGAGTCGTACGGCCGACGGAAGTGCTTTCAGCCTCCAGCACTTTCGACAGCGCGTCGATTCAGCGTTCGCTGAAGATTATGGCGGGGTGTTTGGTGGTGACGACATGCGGAACACGTTGATTGCAGGGAAAGGTGGACTGGTTCGTGTTGCCTACGGAAAGAACTCGATGAGGACGTTCGCCATCAATCCCAACGAGGATTGGTGGTTCGCGCCGTTTTCAACTGCGAATGAAAGCAGTGGCGACACATTGCTCGCCAACTACAAGAAGGGGCAACGTCGATATGAGCTCACTTTCCAGTC
>JBCCYK010000432.1:0-2757 GCA_039189905.1 Planctomycetota bacterium | reverse complement strand
GAGGCGTATCGTTGCAGGTATTTTTCGAGTCGAAGTTTGCGGCGAGCCGAGTCGCTGGTCATGTACCGAACGCTCCCAAACACGGGACGTTTGGGACCCCAAGCGCGATCGGTCCGTCCCAGCACCCACAGAATGCCGCAATAGGAATTGGGGTCCCGGCCATCGAGGCCGTATTTGTTATTGAGATGCACCATGATGTCCAGGGCGTCTTGAGCGGTCGCCGTCCAGTGAAAGATCTTCTTGCCCCAGAGCATTCGCATGTAGTTGTGCATCACGCCGGTCTGCACGATCTGGCGCTGGGCGGCATTCCAAATGGGATCATGGGTTTGGGCGTGCTCGAAGTCTTCGAGCGTGTACACGTGCGGGCGTGGATCATCTTTGGTTTCGGCAAGTGATTTCTGGGCCCAGTCGGGAAGCGATTCCAAGCGATCGTACGTGTCGGGGTTTTGGAAAGCCCAGTTGAATCCGATCTCGCGCCAAGTCAGCAGCTGATCCAACACGGCATCGACCTCGGGAGAGACGCCGAAGAAACCATGGTTCTTGCCATTGGGCTTGCTCAGGCGATCGATGGACCAATCATCACGCTGAAGCAGTCGCTTGACCATTTCATGTGGCGAGATATGGCCAAAGTGAAGGTGGGGGCTGAGGCCCGTCGTCACAACTTCATCGGGATGATTCCGGTCATCGTTGTACAGCCCCAGGTGTTTGGCTACGAACAGGTCCAGCCTGCGTTTGGCTTCTTCCGTGCCACCCGGGGTTTCCGGCGTGGGAGTCACGGTGTGGTCGATCGGGATCCGTGCGAGTCCGTCTTGGCGAAGCAGCTGGGTCAGATCAGTGACAGGCCAACGTCGAAGCGTCTTGGGATCGATGTGTTCTGTCAGACCTTCGCCCAAACCTGGGGGAAGGAGTTCCTTGATCGGGTTCGTCATCGGGAAGGCCGTCAGTTCCGCAGCGATGTTCTTCTGCATGAATCGGCGGTAACTGTGCGCAACGGTAAACGTGCGTTCGTCGGTCGCGCGCAGTGGCAAGACACCGTTGGAATCGACGGTCAGAAGTGCCGCAGGAATGCGATCCTGAACGGCGCGAATCAGGTGCGGAAGAAAAAAGCAGGGGTACTCGTCGGTGACAACGGCGCAAGCGTCTTGAGCCAGTCTGTGAAGCAAGGGAGATCCGTTGCCCGGGCGTTCTTCGACGTAGGGATAGTACGCCAGCCCCAGTTCCTCTGCCTTTGCTTGGTTGTCACGCATGCCCTCGATGACGAAGCGATGCAATCGGTCACTCGCCCATCGGTATCGGACGCGCAGCGGCTCAAAAACGACGAGCGGCCGGTTCCATTGCTTTGCCAACTTAGCCGCATATTGAAGCCCGAAGTTGTGATCGAGCCTTCGCTGCGCGATCATCCAGTACAGCACGTACTTGCGTTGTCGTTTGGGGGATTGGCCGTTGACCGCAACCACGCGGTTCTCGGGGACCGTCTGAATTGGATCGGGAAACATGCGATCGGTAGTGTCTGAACGGAATCGGGGAATCGGGCCAAGCCGAAGAAGACTCTGCCGGCCGTGGTGCGACCGGGCGGCCCCTTGACCGTGCGACCGGTGCGCACTCGATTCGGTAACGGATAGAGTGTTCGGCGTCGGCAAGCAGGCAATGGCAAGTGGTTTGGTGCCTGAGTTTTTGCATCTTGAGAGCGGCACTCAACCGGATGTTACTGTTGCGAGGCGAATGGTTGGAGTCCAGCCTGTCCCAGCTCAAGGAAGGGGGGCAGGCGGCTGAAGCCTGGACTCCAACGTGTCGACGGCTCCGTTCGGCCTTTTCACCTAACCGAATCAGATGGGTTCGTTCTGCCTATGCCTCGACTGCGACGACCGTACCGGTGGCTGTTAATGTGCGTGACGCTGGGCTTGCTTGCGTTCGCATCGGCGTACGTGTTTGCAGCCGCGTCTTGGGAAGCAAGTCGGTTCCCGAATGCGACGCCGTTCGACTTCGTGCGTCCACGCATCATGGACATGTGGATCGTGACCTTCTTTATCCTGGTGGGGGCCTCGGTTGGTAGCTTCCTAAACGTGGTGGTCTGGCGCTTGCCGCGCGGACGCGGTGTCCATGGCGAGTCCGAGTGTCCTCACTGCAAGCGCTTGCTGAGGGCGCAGGACAACCTTCCCATCATCGGTTGGTTGCTGTTGGGCGGGCGTTGCCGTGACTGTCGTTTGCCGATCTCGAGCCGCTATCTCATCGTTGAGTTGCTTCTGGCGATCAGTTTTTCGCTGATCGGGAGCGCCACGGTGTTCCGTGTGAGCCTGCCCATTGGTGTGGAAGGTCCTGATTTGATTTGGGATTTCGCGCCACGGTTGAATTTGACGTTGCTTTGTGTGTTGTTGGTTCACTTCGTGGCACTGTCGGGATTGTGGGCCATGGCATTGATACGTTTTGATGAGCTGTCCATCCCGCGGTCGCTCATCTTTTTTGTGATCGGAGCGTTGACGCTTGGTTTTTTGGCGGTTCCGCCGTCGATGGTGGTTCCTTGGCAGATGATGGATGCGGTCGAGCCTCGCTTGCCGGTTGCTTGGCCACCCAGTGCGTGGTGGCGTTGGAATGAGGGTGGGTTTGCCAACGAAGGCACACGGGCCGTCAGTTTGTTGGTGGTGCAAACGGTCGTACGCATCATCACGGCGTTGGTCGCGGCCGGTTTTATCGGGCGTGTGTTGGCGAAGTCGCTTTGTCCCGCAGCCGACTTGAAACTGGACCCATTGGGGAAGCAAT
>JBCCYK010000431.1:0-2772 GCA_039189905.1 Planctomycetota bacterium | reverse complement strand
GATGTGGCGGGTGAGGATCGCCCCCTCGGCCAAACCGGAGATACGGGCCGCCTTCACATAATCGAGCCCGCTTTCGACCATCGTTTGCCCGCGCACGGTTCGCGCGTACTGCGTCCACTCGTTGACGGCGATGGCGAAGATAAGAATCAGGACTGCCGCGGTACCCGATACGGCCTGCGGAAAGAGAGTCCGGGCAACGCCGGAGATCAGGAGCGCAATGAGAATGGTGGGAAAGGAGAGGATCACGTCCGCAGTGCGCATCAAGACGGCGTCGACCACCCCGCCCCGAAACCCTGCGACAAGTCCGATCAGCGTCCCGAACGCTGCGGAGGCCAACACTGCTGCTATTCCCACTGTGAGCGAAATTCGCATTCCGTACAAAATCGCGGAGAAAACGTCTCGACCCTGCATGTCGGTGCCCAGGAGGAAGCGAGCGTCTCCGCCTGTCAAAAACGCGGGCGGCAATTCTGAATCCATGAGATTGAAGCTGCCGAGTTCAAACGGTGTGTGCGGCGCAATCAGCGGCGCGAGGTAAGCAGCGGCGATGAGCGTCAACGCTCCAGCAGCGGAGATGATCGCCTTGGGAGAGCGGGCGAAGGTGCGCCACAGCCCGGTTTGCGCTGCAGCCACGGTCACGCCGACCGTGTCCGCAACCGGGGATCAAGGACCAGGTAGGCGATGTCCACGAGTGCGTTGAGAGCCGTGAACAGGAGGCCAACCAACAGGAGATAGGCTGCCATCACCGGGACATCGGCAAACGAAACGGCTTGGATAAACAACCGTCCAAGGCCCGGCCACTGAAAGACGGTTTCCGTGACCACCGCAAACGCAATCAAACCACCAATCTGCATCCCGGTAATCGTGATAACAGGCATCAGCGCATTCTTGAGCGCAAGCCGGTAGTGGATCATCGCGGTCGGCAAGCCGCGCGCCCGCGCGAACCGCACATGATCCGAGGCGAGCACTTCAATCATCTCAGCCCGCACGAGACGCATGATCAGCGTCATTTGGTAGAGCGCCAGGGTCAGCGACGGCAAGATCAGTGCCTTAAGGCCGCTCCATGTCAGGAAACCGGTCGTCCACCAGCCAATCGCAACCGTGTCACCCCGGCCAAAGGAAGGCAGCCAGCGTAGGGTGACCGAGAATACCAAAATCAGCATGATCCCGGTGACGAACGTTGGAACCGAAATCCCAACGAGAGAAACGGATTGGACGACGGTCGCAAAACTGCCGGTTCTGTTGACCGCCGTGATCACACCCAGCGGGATACCGATGGCAAGGGACAGGATCGTCGCCATCAGCACCAGTTCGAGTGTTGCGGGCAAGCGCTCCTTGATGAGGTCGGCCACCGGCCGCTGGTTACGGTAGGATATTCCAAGATCGCCCTGCGCAACCCGGCTCACGAATTCGCCGAACTGAACAATGATTGGCCTGTCGAGCCCGAGTTGGGCGCGCAATGCCTCGCGCTCGGCCACAGACGCGTCTTCCCTGGCCATGATTTGGACCGGGTCGCCGACATAGCGAAACATCACAAAACTGATGAGGGCAATCGCCCCCATCACGATCAGTGCCTGAAGGACGCGGCGTGCGACGAACGCGATCATCTGCGCCGCCTACCGCGTCAGTTCATCTTGTAGTGCCAGGCACGGAAGTAATTGTCCGGGAACTGAGTGAGTTCGACATTGTCCGCCGCTGCCCAAGAGAGAGGCTGCTGATGCAGCGGAATAAACGCGATTTCGTCCTTCGCAATTTTGATGGCTTCAGAAATCATCGCCTGCCGTTTTTCTTCATCAACCTCAGAACCCGATAGCCGCGCGATTTCGTCGATCCGGGCGTTCGAATAACCGTTGGGGTTGTTGCCGCCATAGTCGCCATCGCGTGTGGCAAGCATTGCGCGCACGGGGCTGTAGCCATCCATCGCAGGCAGCGTCGCCCAGCCAATCATGTACGCGTCCGTCTCTCCGCGATCGACCTTGGGAAAGTGGTTCCCCTTTGTCTGTGCCGTGAGCTTGGTGTCGACGCCGATGGCCTTCCACATCGACGCGATGGCAAGACAGATCTCTTCATCGTTTACATAACGGTCGTTGGGGCAGTCGAGGCCCATGGCGAAGCCGTCGCCGTAGCCCGCTTCGTCCAAAAGCGCTTGAGCCTTTTCGAGGTCATAGCCCGGCTTTGAGTCGTCGTCGGCGACGTACCCAGCGATCGGCGGCGCGATCATCAGCCCAGCCACGCGGGCTTTGCCACGCATCACCTTGGCAACGATGGCATCCATATCGATGGCGCGCCATAGCGCCTCGCGCACGCGCACATCTTGAGTGGGATTTGAGCCCAAATCCGGGGACGCGTGTAGGGCGTCGTCGCCATGGTTGAGACCAAGCATGATCGTGCGCAGCGACGGGTTCTGAAGCACGGTGACACCGTCGGCGGCCTCCAATCGGGCGCTGTCTTGGAGTGGGGAGGGGGTGATGATGTCCACCTCACCCGATAAAAGCGCAGCCACCCGCGTTGCGTCGGACCCGATGGGCGTGAATTCGATCGTATCAAGGTTATGTTTGGGCTCGTCCCACCAGTCGGAGTTTGCTTTCAGCACGGTTTTGGCATCGGGCGTCCGGCTCTCCAGACGGAAGGGTCCGGTGCCATTGGTGTGGTCGGATGCGTAGGTCACCGTGCCGGTGGTCGTATGGCCCGGCTGGAGTGCGTCATTGGCCTCCATCCACTCCTTGTCCATGATGTACACCCCCGACAGATCATTCAGGAGCAGCGGGTTTGGCG
>JBCCYK010000430.1:0-2784 GCA_039189905.1 Planctomycetota bacterium | reverse complement strand
GCGGCCCGGGGTTTGAGTCCACCCGAGCGTCCATCGTCAACCAATGGGAAAAGCCTCCTGGATCACACCATCCTCGCCGCAGACAAGCCCTAGCCAAAAACGGCCACGCTCAACGCTGCGCACACTTTGGACAGCTACTTCCTCTGTACTCCACCGGCCGCGGATGTTGCAGCTCGAACTCGATGCCGTTCCGACGTTACTCGTGAGCAAAGCATTGCTCATAGGCCGACTCAAGCAGTCCCGGCCCCAAAGAACTGTGCACCTCAATTGCACATCCGATCACCCGATGCGAAAGATCGTCGAACTCCATCCTTCGTGCTCTTCGTGTCCTTTGTGGTTGTTCAATTCGTATGCAACTTCATTTGTGGAACGTCTAAAATCACCCGGTCGCGACGAGCAATTCCCCATTGTCAAAACGCCCGACTTCGCGACTCGGGTGCATTTTTTTGTTACGCCTCAATCGGTGTCGGTTGCGCCCAGAATCACTAGCTCATTTTGGGTTGGATTCAAACACGCGACGCCAATGTCCCATGCCACTTGATAATACCAGTCGCTTGAGGAACTAAACAGGCACCATTTCGAATCGAGTGCGCGAACCGCAGTCTCCTCGATCGAGGCGTTTTCATGGCAGCCGAGCAGTCCAGCAAGTGAACGCCACGCTAAGAGTCTTCCATACGCAGCGAATTCACCGTAGTTGTAAGCACCACCTGTCGACGCAGCAGAAAACAATACGGTGAAGATATCTTTGACCGGTATGTCGTCGTGAAAAAAACCGGCGTCTGCAGGCCCGATACATTCAAGTCCTACCCTTGGCAATAACCGTGGAAGTATTGGCATGGTTCGATAACGCATGTCGAACGTGCGAGCTTCTATTAGCCCATTTGATTCGGCTTCCCAGTTTTTTACGGCGGCGGAGATTCGGTTAGAGCGATCGTGCGTCGTGGTTTCGGTTAAGGTGAGTTCATCGTCGACATCCTGAGATTCACCTGCCATGTCATCACTAAGCGTGCCAAACGGCATGCTCGTGCCCGACGAACCCATTCCATATTGAGGCAGCAGCAACTCGGCTTCAATATCGAGTAATACAAGCGGCAGGAAGGCCAAAGGATGCTGTGCTGATGCAAGACGGTTTGCAGCGTCCCGTGCCGGACGAGATTCAGGCGTCAGCTTGCGCCTGACAACCGCCTCGTGTAGGATTAGAGCGTCCGATTCGAGATCGTATCCGCATTCCAAAAGTTGTTCGAGCACACTAGAAGACTGTGCAGCGACGAGTTTGGATATTACCGCTGACGACCGGAAATGAGACGAGTCCCCTCGGTTGCCCGTGATCCTTGAAAGTTCAAGGGCCGCCGTCGCATGCTCGAAACCAGCAGTGAGGGCGAGAGCCTCGACAATCCTCTCGCACGCGGCACGCGGGGCCCAATCAGAAGGTCCGAACGAGCATCGCTCGCGAGTTTGGTCGAAGAGAGTACGAAGCGTGTCGATTTCGTCTCGTGCAGCGCACGATTCGATGAACGCATAGTGCTCGTTGACGTCCTTCGCGTTCGGAAGACTATCGACAAAGGATTCACGAGTAACCATGAAGTGCATGTGGCATAACGACCGCCGTCACCGGGCGGCGAGATTAAAACTGACCATCAGGAAACGCGCTGACGCCGCTCCGGTGCACGGCATGGTTCCCCGCGATTCTCATGTCGCAGTAATCATAGTGCAAATATGAGCGATAATGGCAACAACAAAACCAAACACCGCGCAGTACTTGGCGGCTTCGTGAAATGGAAAAAGACGCTTGTGGTTTCCCCAGAACCATTGAAAGTGAATGAAAAGGCCTACGCACGTGATGACCAAACCAAACGTGACAGCATGCATGCCAGTGATTTCAAGCCAGAGCCCGCGTCCGACGGGATGAAATCCTCGCATTGTGATGTTGAGCGTTGTCGCGCGTTGCGTCAGGCAGCAGGAAAGTCCGTAGAGTGAAACCAATGCGGAAAGCCCAGCACCGACAAGCCACATTTGGATCGGACCACCGCTCGGGGGATCAGTGAGCCAATCGGCGAGATCAAACAAGTACTCGTTGCGTCGCATCTGGGTTGCGTCCCATGGGCCAAGGAAAGAACTCGCAACCAGAGGCACGGCCACAATCCAAACAGGGCGCGCATCAGTCGGGGAACGACCGCCGTCACCGGGCGGCGAACGTAAAACTAGCCATCAGGAAACACGCTGCCGCCGCTCCGGTGCACGGCATGGTTCCCCGCCTCATTAATCGATCCGGGGCAATCGAAATAAGGCATAAGGACGTAAGTTCAGGGTGATCGGCGTTTCGTGCGCTCACTTAGCTTAGCGGCCGTGCCAAATACAACCCAGCCCAGCAGTGCCAATCCAATAACGTGTTCGGGCATCCATCGAGGATCGATGAATCCGATGGCACCGCCAGCAGCCGTAAACAGTGTGGATCCAAGTATGAGCCGCCAATTACCTTTGTGGATTGATACGACCAGTATTGCAAGCACTACAGCACCGGTGAGCGGAGCTGGATGCCGGAACCACGAGAGCGATGCGTGCGCGTAGATCAGCACCGAACCGGCAGCTAAAGACAACGCACCTTGCGTGATAGAGAATCGTCGGTGCCACGTCTCGGACAGGCTGGGTCGTAGCGCCGGCAATCAGCTTCAAGCCTTCAGTCGGGGAACTAGTCTTTCTCCGGATAGGTCCCGGGGAACAAGTCGTGTTGAGGTGTTTCTGGGTAGTAGCTGGTGAGAACAAGTCACCTGTTCTCGGAGAGTC
>JBCCYK010000429.1:0-2797 GCA_039189905.1 Planctomycetota bacterium | reverse complement strand
GGCATCTCGATGCCCGCTGGCGTTGCCGGTCCGGGTGCGGCCCGACGCGGGGATGCTGCGGAGGTGGACGACGCGGCCACCATTTGTGATGAAGTCTTGCTGGCCGCCGTGATGCGTGACGCCTCCGACATCCATTTCTTGCCAACCGAGACTTCGTTCAAAGTCAAGTTTCGCGTTGACGGCGCCTTGGAGACTTATCGCGAGCTGCCAAAGGATGCTCAGGGGCCGGTGACGAGCCGCCTGAAAGTCATGTCGGGTCTCGATATTGCGGAGAAGCGTGCTCCTCAGGATGGACGTTTCAACACCCGGGTTGGGCCCAACCGTCGTAAGCTGGATCTTCGCGTTGCAACGCTGCCAACGCGATTCGGCGAGCGAACCACGATGCGACTGCTGGCCAGCGCGTCGGCCTCGCTGACGATGGAAAGCTTGGGGATGGACGATCAGGGGATCGGGCTGTTTCGATCGGCCATCAACCGTCCCCATGGCATGATCCTGCTGACCGGTCCAACGGGTAGCGGCAAGAGCACGTCCCTTTACGTCGCCCTGACGGAACTGCTGGCCCGACGCGGTGGCAACGTGATCACGGTGGAGGACCCAATCGAATACGAGATCACGGAAGCGTCTCAGGTGGAAGTCGACGGGACCGACCGCGTCAGTTTCCATCGCGCGTTGCGAAGCATCCTGCGTCATGACCCTGACGTCGTGATGATCGGTGAAATTCGCGATAGCGAAACGGCGAATATCGCTGTCAAGGCTTCGCTAACGGGTCACCTGGTGTTGAGCACGCTGCACACCAACACCGCCGTGGGTGTGATCACTCGCCTAGCCGATCTTGGACTAGAGCGTTTCTTGATCGCAGCGACGGTGCGCATGGCGATCGCACAGCGGCTGGTGCGTCGTTTATGCCCGCAGTGCCGCGAGTCTCGCGAGATGACGATGACAGAAGCCCTGTCGCTTGGACGCCGCGACCTTGCCGGCAAGACCATCTACGAGCCGTCCGGCTGCGTTTACTGCGCCGGTCGAGGCTATAACGGTCGTGTCGCGATGTTCGAAATGCTAGCGATCGATCAGAAGCTCGCGGCGATGATCGATGACAATGCCGAAGAGTCGGAGTTGCTCAAGGAAATCCGAAATGCAGGGACCCCTGGGTTGATGGACGATGCGGTTGCGAAGCTGTTGTCCGGCACTACGTCCTTGCCGGAAATTCTGACCAACGTGGTGGATTTCTGATGTTGATGGAGATTCGCGTTCGACACGCCTGCTTGAATTTCATGGCTGCTGTCTTGAAGCACAGAGGCACGGAGGACACAGAGGGTCCGGGTACGAAGCTTGTCTCTGTGGACTCTGGGCCCCTGTGTTTGACACCGTCGGTGTCTGTGTCTTTGTGGTGCCCAGGGCTCGGGGGGGGGATCTGAAAATGCCTGGCTACCGCTACATCGCTCGCGACGAACAGGGACAAGTGCAACGCGGGTTGCAGCAATCCGATGCACCATCCAGCCTGAGCTCCACGTTGCGCGCCCGTGGACTGAAGCTGGTTAAGTATGAAGAGCAGATCGAGACGATCACTCCGTTGGAGTGGTTAACGACCTATCTCAATCCGTTCCAATACATCCCGCCTCGGGGCGTCGACATCGAAGTGATGCTCTCCCAGGTTGCCGTGATGCTGCGAAGCGGCGTGACCTTGTTGGCGGCACTGCGGACCTGTCAGCAGCAGGCGAGGTTCGCGCCCATGCGACGGATGGTCGGGCGGATCAATGATGCGGTGCAAGACGGCCAGCCACTGGCCGATGCCTTTGAGGCCGAAAAGCGGATCCCGCAGATTGCCATTCAGATGACGCGTGTGGGAGAGTTGACTGGGAATCTGGATACGGTGCTGGATAAGAGTGCGAAGGCCATGGCCAACCGCCGACGTAACCTTTCGCAAACCATCACCGCGCTCGCGTATCCGGCCTTTGTCACTGTCGCCGCGATAGGGGTAGCTATTTATATGGTGGTCATCGTGATTCCCGAGATCAAAAAGGCGCTCGACGCGATGGGCCGAAGGTTGCCAAGATTGCCCCAGATGTTAATGGACATCTCCGATTGGATTCAGGTCAATGGGGCGACGACAGTGGTTATCGGGGTCGCCACAATGCTCGCAGTTGTGGTCTTCTATCTCTGGCCGCCGTCGCGCTTTCAGATTGATCGGTTTGCGTTGCGCGTTCCCCTGATCGGTCACGTTTTGCGGGTCGGCGGAACGGTAACCTTTGCGTCATCACTTCAGTCGATGCTAAGTAGCGGCATCACCGTCGTTGAGGCACTCAGGACCGTCGAAAAACTTCACTACAACCGTTTCCTTGCGAGCCGGGTGGCGGCCGCGCGGGAGGCGGTGATTGCAGGGGAAGGCTTGGCTCCCTCTCTGGCCCACAAGGGCTCATTCACTCCCATGTTGGCCAGCATGGTTGCCGTGGCCGAAGACACCGGTCAAATGGAGGAGGTCTTGCAACAGGTCAATGCCTACCACGATGAACAATTGCAAATGGCGATCAAGCGGCTGAGTCTGTTGGTGGAGCCGCTGGTGGTGATCTTTGTTGGGGGCATCGTCGGGTTTGTCTACATCTCCTTCTTCCTGGCCTTGTTTTCGGCGTCGGGAGGCGTCTAGTGAATGCTGATTGGAGACTTGTGATTGACGATTGCGTAGGGGGCCTATGAGCTCATTCGGGGAACGCTGGAAAGGGCTGCGATTCAATCGCTTGGACTTTGACCGGGCTTACGTGGTCGACCAGGTTTTGTCGCAGACACCTCGCAGTCGCGTGTT
>JBCCYK010000428.1:0-2816 GCA_039189905.1 Planctomycetota bacterium | reverse complement strand
CCGATGCCGGCTTCCTCTTCAGCGATCTCCTCATCTGTCATGATGGTCTCTCCCTCAATGACGGTGGCTTCGCGCGTGCTGCAGCCGATCACGAAAAAGAGTGCTGAAAATGCGAATACTCTGAAACAATTTCTGTGCATGAAATGAACCAATTTATTGTCATGAAAAGTTAAAAGCGACGAGTCGACTCAAAACTCGGTGTCGATCACTTCGCCATTAGCACGAGTTCCTAAGGCACCCAAGAGACCGTAAGGGCTTTGGCTCCCTGCCGGAAAATCCACATTGCCCTCGAATACGGATGAGTTGGCTGAGTTGCCGGCATCGATCGAATCGGTGATGAATCTCACCGACCCATCGCCCATGCATACGTGAGCACCACCTTGGTGCCGACTCCCGATTTCGGTTTGACCCGTCGAACCCCAGCCACCTCCGAAACATAGTGGTGTGTTCGGCCCGCGCATGGTGGTAATGTTCGAAAAGGCCATGTTGCTGTTCGCCCAGCGGAATCCGCGTTTACGGGTAGCGCCATTTTCGAGCGTTACACCAGTTGGGAGCCAAAACTGGGGTCGCTCCGGATCCAAGTCGTCATCACAGGCATCGGCCCGGCCTCGAACGCCGTTGGGAAACCATGTATTGTTGCGATTGATGTGCGTTCGCGCGTCACGGTCACCCAAATCGGTTACCAGTTCACCCATGGCGATGGTATTGGAAAGACCATCTAGGATATCGCGGAACTTCATGTTCTGGCGCTGCACAAAAAAGCCGCGACAGCTGACCCGAGCACCCTGATTCACCCAGTGGTTCTGGTTCCAGGAACCACCGTTGAGTCGCCATGCACCCCATTCGGTCCAGCGGATAGCGTCACCGATGTTTGCACCGTAATTCGTTCTGCCCAGTGCAGGCAGGCCAATGCCAGGATCGCTGGGGCAGCGAAGCGTCGGGATATCCGTCGCCCAAGGTGCGAACTCTCGTACCCACGTCCCCGGCCCCATCGCTTGCCAGATGTCATTCGTGGTTGTAGGGTCGCCATCCTTGTCGGTCGGAGTACTGATCTGCTCCCACAGAGCTTGCTGCTCGAAAAACGGAGTCATCCCTACAAGAAAAGACAAGGCTCGCTGATTGTGTCCCGGGAAGTCGTTCGGGCCCGAACCGGCATTGGTGTTGGGGCGAAAAGTTCCGGAGCCTTGAACCGGCAACTGTTTGAACGCACTGTGATAATTGTGCATTGCCAGACCGAGTTGCTTGAAATTATTGCTACAACTCATCCGACGGGCTGCCTCGCGGGCCGCTTGAACGGCCGGCAGCAAGAGTCCTACCAAGACACCAATGATGGCAATGACCACGAGCAGTTCCACAAGCGTGAAACCAGCGGTCCGATTCGACTTTTTCATCCAGATCTCCTGTAAATAACTCAACGTAAAAACACGGGAGTTTCCTTGCCCTGACTCTGAAGCCTAGCGGAAGATATTACCCCCTCACGGTACTATTCCCTGCCTCGGTCGGATTCATCGCGCAAAAAGTCGTTTTTTTTAGAAACTTCTGGCTGATCGCCAGCAGAATTCATGGTCATGCGTTGGTTTGGGGTTGGTTTTCCTTGCATTTGAGCCATTTGTCGCACTTCAAGAGGATGTGCCCGACATCGCTCGTTGACGCACTCGCTTGTCGAGGAACTTCTTTGGGCGACGAAGCACCCGGTTGCGACGCTCGACATGACTGTTGGTCCGCACCTCGCTCCCAATGCAGCTTGCCTCTTCCTGGTAACTGAGCAGCTTGACCATGTTCTCCTTCTTCACGACCTCAAACGCTTTGGACAAGTAATCGTTGGTGAGGTACGAAGCATTGCTTTACCCTCGCCGTCAGATTTTCCAAGCCTGGTCAGGGCTGCGTCGGATCGCGAAACGCTGATGCAGATCGTCCACGAACCAGCGAAGCGTTTTCTGCTGCGTCGAAAGGATCAGGACAGGAGTTCATCGAGCGATCTTGCGGGCTCATGTTCGACCGCTTGGTCACCAATAGCTGATGCCTGCGAAACAACCGATCGGCTTGATCACCCTGCTCTTTATGTTTCTTGGCACGAGCTCGCAGACGGTGACCCGGACGCCTTCTTCCTTTCTTGATTGTCTGGACTTGATCGCGCGGCGGACTTCAAACGCCGTGACGAGTACATGAGCGTTGATCTCCGAGATGACATGAAAGACACGCAGTTGATGCTTCCCGCTCTGCTGGGCTGGCATCGAGCCTCGTGGCGCCCACGGACGGGGAATCCATTCACCAGATGCACCAGTCCACTGCTCCGTAAGAACCCAGGCTGAGGTCTCGCCGATTAGTAGGATGGCAGACAACTCAAAAGAGAAAAGTTCCGTCTCTCGCGTCGGAGAAGCTTCGTCGGCGAAGCGAGAACGCAAGTCCGACACCTAGCATGAGCAAAGCGGAACTCGGTTCGGGAATAGCTGTGACACTCAGACCACGAGTTTGAACAAAATGCTCGACACCATTTTCAAACTCACTCTCGTCAAGTCCAAAGTTAAGCAGAATGCCAAAGGTTTCGGAATCCGCGATACTGGGATTGCTGCTAGACAGACTCCAAAGCATTCCAAATGCGGCTGGGTCAGAGCCTAGCGTGCCCGTATCCACATTAAAGAGGAGGTCCTGGTCGATCCCTTCCGACGTAGCTGTGTCGATGAGTTGCGTTGCACCGTTTGGATTACTAAGGCTAGCACGACTTATGGCGCTGGAATCGGTGACGATGAACGACTCGGTCGGAGTAAGACCCACCGCTAGTCTGGCGTTGTGCGACAGCACTTCGTCACTCCCAT
>JBCCYK010000427.1:0-2863 GCA_039189905.1 Planctomycetota bacterium | reverse complement strand
CCTGTTCATGGGGAATTGAATCCGATTCGCAAGGGCGTCAGTGGCCAACGCTGGGGTCTGAAGGAAGCGATAGGAGGACGATGGAACGTAGCGAAAGTGAACCCGATTCGGCTGGTTGCTTGGACGAGCCTGCGAAAAGAGTGCGATGTCCGATACATGAACAACAGCAACAAGTGTTTGGGGACGTACTCATCGTCAGGGAGCCAGTGCAGTAACTTGGGAAGCCTGGCATCATCTGGGCCGCGTTAGCTCTCCCAAAGGCGAAGCGTGAGAAGCTGGTAAGACGACTTCAAGAGGAAACTCAAGAAACCGTCGATGTGATGTGAGGTGGCAGATGAACCCGTAGTAGTGAGCAAGTCACGGCCTGTGAATGCTGGTAACAGTCTGGAGGATAAAACCGTGACGACATCGAGCAAAGCGTCGGCGGTAACCGCAGCGAGTTTCGATGACCGGCAGTGATCCAAAAGATCATCGCCGGATGCGAAGGGGGGAAGTTTTACTTGTGGATTGGGAGAATCACCGAAGCGAACAACTGACAGCTGACACAATCTGAAGAGATCGTAGGCTTCAGGGAACGACCCACGATGGTAACGCGAGGAATCGCCAAACTGTCCGGCCCGTCCGTCAGCGTGCAAGTAACTCAGGAACGACTCGCCGCGATTGTCCTTTACTGGAATAGCACACGGCGATCGGCCCGAGCCAAACCCGGCACACTGTCAACCGAATCGACGAAAGTGAGACCCCAACGAAAGACCGCCAAACTGCGAACCGTGCGAACCTACTACAGCCTCTACGATCGACTACTCGACCGCCGGGCCCTGGCCCGTGCGTTTGAGAAAGTCCGGCGTGCCAAGGGAGCACCTGGCATCGACGGCCAAACGATCGACGACTTTGAGGCTGACTTGTTGGGGGAGCTGACGCGGTTGGTGAACGAACTGAGGACCAAGACTTACCGGCCAAGTCCCGTCCGCCGGGTTTCGATCCCGAAGCCTGGTGGTGGAAAACGGCATCTTGGCATCCCCACGGTTCGTGACCGAGTGGTCCAGCAAGCCTTGCTGGACATCTTGCAACCGATCTTTGATCCGGAATTTCACCCTTCAAGCTACGGTTACCGACCGGGACGCAGCTGCCAACAGGCGGTTGCCAAGGCGACGATGTTCATTCGACGATATGGACTCAATCATGTGGTCGACATGGACTTATCGAAGTGCTTTGACCGGCTGGATCATGGCTTGATCCTCTCGTCGATCCGTCGCCGAGTGACTGACGGCAGCGTCCTGAATCTGATTCAGATGTTTCTCGTCAGTGGAGTGATGGATGATGGTGTCCGGGAGGCGACGGAGCTTGGCAGTCCGCAAGGCGGTGTTGCCAGTCCTCTGATCGCCAACATTTACTTGGACGCCTTCGATCAGGAGATGATGCGTCGTTGTTATCGAATCGTTCGGTATGCCGATGATATTCTGATCCTGTGCCGGAGCCAACGATCAGCCGCTCGCGCGATGAGTGTGGCAGTTGAGATACTGGAAGGTGATCTGAAATTGACCGTCAACCGCGACAAGACCCACCTAACGACAGCACGCGAAGGCGTGAAGTTCCTCGGGGTGGTGATCGGCAGTGTGCATACCCGCATCGCTGCTGAGAAAGTCGCGGCCTTCAAGGCGAAGGTCAAAGCGATCACTCGCAAAACCAGTCCCGTGAACCTGGAGAAGGTCATTGCCGATCTGAATCCGATCCTGCGTGGCTGGGCGAACTACTTCCGGATGGCCAACTGCACGACGCTGTATCGCGAACTGGCAGGATGGATTCGACGTCGTCTCCGGGCCAAACAACTCGCATTATGGAAGAAACCTCGCCGTCTGATCCGCCGCCTACGGCAGGTCGGCGTGCAGGGCGACCTTCCGAAAATGCGAATGACTGCGTGGCGCACGTCCCGCAGTTCCTACGCCAGCATAGCCATCAGCAATGGCTACCTGGCGGAACTTGGCCTGTTTGACTTGGCATCGCTCCCCACCGGAGTCCTTCCCGAGGTGACTTAGCACAGTAAAACAGGAGCCGTATACGGACCCGTACGTACGGTTCTGTGAGAGGGCTGAGTCAGCGGTCGCCCCGCTGGCTCACCCTACTCGCTGTGCGCTGCGTATCTAGACCATACGCATTCGCTTCCAACGTCCTTGCAGGAATCTGGCGGCCATCAGTGTTGCTAACAGCCAGATCCAGAACGCGACCATCCACCACCACCAGTAAAGCAGATCGGTTTCCGGTTCAAAATTAAATCCGACGGCAAGCGCGATCACCGAAGCGACGAATCCGCTGAGCAACACGAACCAGGTGTCGCCGGCGCCGCGCAAAGCTCCTGCGATGATCAACTGTGCCGCATCCAAAACGACATAGATCGCGACAAACTTCAATAATCCTTTCGCGATCATGATCGCCTGCTGCGAATCCTCACCATTCTGATTCAACTCATACAGGCTCATCAGCCAATCGGGCACGGCCAAATAAACCACCAACCAAGTGCCGGAATACAACAGGCCGATGATCAGTGCCGCATAGACGCTTCTCGCGGCACGCGCGGGGCCGCTTTGTAGCAGGTGTCTGCCGACCAGCACTGATGCCGCGATAGAAACTCCCACTAGCGGAATGAACGCTACCATGTTGAAGGTGATTGCCATCGTTGTCGCGCGAAGTGGCACGTCACCGAAAATGCCGATTCGAAGCACGATCACCGTGAAACCACCGGATTCGGTCAGATACATCTCACAAAGAAAAGAGATTAAATGATTTGGACTCTCGGATACGCTTTACTGGAAGTGTATTCAATCCACTGCACGGTGCTTTCCTTTCAAGGGTTGGTGCTGAGCGG
>JBCCYK010000426.1:0-2873 GCA_039189905.1 Planctomycetota bacterium | reverse complement strand
ACGAAGGGCTCGGAGACCTGACGCTGATTCTGGGTGGCGTTCGCAGCGGCAAGAGTCGTTTTGCTCAAGAGCTTGCGAGTGAGCTCGGCGGGAACGACGTGCTGTTTGTCGCGACCGCAGGAGCGGGTGACGATGAAATGTCAGACCGCATCAAGAGGCACCGCGAGTCACGGCCAGCATCCTGGAAGACGCTTGAGTGTGGGCGGGACATCGGCGAGTGCTTGATGCAATCGGCCCCACTCCCAAAGGTGATCCTCGTCGATTGCCTCACCTTGCTGGTCAGCAACGTGATGTGTGAACGCTCCCAGACAGAGGCCGACTTGGAAAGCATGGTGGAGTCGGAAGTAAGCTCGCTCCTGAGAGTTGCCACGGAGCATCCGACGCAAATGTTGATCGTTTCCGGTGAGGTCGGCTCAGGCGTTGTTCCGGATTCCGCGATGGGGCGACGCTTTCGCGACCTCCTCGGCTTGGCCAATCAACGCGTGGCTGCGTCTTCCGACGCGACTTTCTTGATGGTCGCAGGGCTTGCCTTGAATGCGAAGCAGTTGGCAACAAGCGTCGCCTGCGCGGCTCAAGCCGTCACGCCATCGGAAGGCTCCCAAGGATGAACAGACAGGGCTTTCAAAAGTTCGTTGCTTTCGCCGCACTGTTTTCGTTTGTTCCGGCCTGCAAGCAAGAGCCGTCAGGCGGCCCACCAAACGGAAACGACACCGGCCTAGTCGCAGCGGCGGTTCCCGTTGCGATCGTTGATCGATTGAAACGCACGGTCCAGTCTTCGCCCTCCGCAGAACGCATTGTGAGCCTTTCCCCTGCCACGACTGAACTGTTGTTTGCGCTGGGTCTGGGCGACCAAGTCGTTGGCGCGACAAAGCACTGTAACCATCCGGCGCGTGCGGTCGACATTCCCCGAGTCGGTGGTGGCTTGCTCGAGAGTATCAGCGTCGAAACCATTGTGAGTCTCAAACCGGATCTTGTTCTATGCAAGTGGGACACACACCAACCCCTGCTGGACAACCTCGAACGCTTGAACATACGCGTCTGCGCCGTCGGCGCGCAGAATCTCGATGAGCTTTACGAAGAGACGCACTGGGTGGGACAACTGGCCAACCGGAGCGCGGAAGCAACGGACCTGATTTCCAAGATGAGGTCGCGTCATTCCGAGTTGCTATCGCTTGTCGACGATGTGAGAACAGAGCCGCCTCTCAGCGTCTTCTACGAGGTATGGGATGATCCCTTGATGACCGCTGCCCCCAATTCGTTTATCGGCGAGTTACTGTCGATGGCAGCACTCGAAAATATCGTGTCGGACACGTCGGTTCGCTACCCGCGGATTAGCGCGGAGACCGTCATCGATGGAGATCCCGATTTGATTCTCGCACCGACCACTCATTTTGAAAACGTGGAGATCGAATCTTTCCGTTCGCGTCCGGGTTGGTCGGCCATCTCAGCCGTGGCGAACGAGCGGATCCACTTGATTTCTGGTGACGAGGTGTCTCGTTGCGGTCCGCGGCTATTGGAGGCGCTGGCTGAGATCATCCTGGTGGCGTATCCGGAGAGTGCGGGACGCATTGGCAGCGAATCATCCGAACGGCAGGTGGCCCCGTGAAGCGGCCCGGCCTGACGATCGCGGCGTTGATCGCAACGCTGGTGCTGGGGGTGTTCTCTTGTTTCGTGGGTGCGACACCCATCTCACCGACGGGCGTTCTGGAATCCATGGCGGGCTGGCCGGAGTCTGACAACACCGGCATGACAATCCTGTTTCAACTGCGCTTGCCAAGAATCGTCACGGCGATCTTTGTGGGCGCGTCTCTGTCTGCCGCCGGATGTGCGTTTCAAGGTCTGTTTCGAAACCCGCTGGCAGAGCCATATATCATTGGAGCCTCAAGTGGTGCTGGGTTCGGCGTATCCTTGGTCGTGGTCAGCGGATTGCAGATTTCTTTCTTGTCGGTCGGGGCGACTGCGATCCTTGCTGTGGCTGGGGCTTTAACCGTGGTCTTCACGGTGATGATGATCGCGGGGTTGTCATCCCATCGCTCGAGTGCGTCACTCCTGCTCTCAGGGGTCGTCATCAGCAGCATGGTCAATGCGATGGTGTCACTGCTCATGTTCCTGTGCGACCAGAGGGCGGTCGTGATCTTGACCTGGTTGATGGGATCGCTCGCCAGTAGTCATTGGGGAACGGCCGCGCTGGTCATCTTCCTGGGCGGCATAGGCATACTCGCCATCATGCTTTCCTCCAGGGCACTGGACGTCTACTCGCTAGGCAACACCACGTCGGAATCGCTTGGCTTGGACCTGCGACGTTTTCGATGGCTGGTGGTGGTCGCGGCAAGTCTTTGCACGGCAGCCGCGGTTGCCGCTTCCGGAGTGATTGGATTCGTCGGCTTGATCGCGCCTCATATCGCCCGAGTGATCGTGGGTCCACGCCACGCGGAATCGATCCCGCTGAGCGTATGCGTCGGTGCCATGCTGATGCTCGTTTCCGACACCATCGCCAGGATCGTGATTGCTCCCGCCGAGCTTCCCGTTGGCATTGTCACGGCGCTACTTGGCTGCCCGTTCTTTTTGTGGTTGCTGGTGACGTCCACGCGTTCTCAGCAAGGCAGGTTGGTTTGATGACGAGTCTTGCCGTCGAAGATCTTTCGTTTGCTTACAGCGGCGATGAACCGGTCATCGAGTCACTTTCACTGGAGTTCTATCCAGGAGAGCTTCTTGTGTTGTTAGGGGGCAATGGTGCCGGAAAGACAACGCTCTTGCAATTGTTGGCCGGCCAATTGAAGTCAGAGCATGGACGCATTCTGTTGGATAACCGCGCGATTCCGTCTTGGTCTCGCAACGAGATTGCCAAGCGACTCACTCTGATGCCGCAGTTT
>JBCCYK010000425.1:0-2906 GCA_039189905.1 Planctomycetota bacterium | reverse complement strand
TCAGAGGGTGCGGGCGTACTGAACATGGTCCAAGTCTTGTTGAACTGCGTCCCGCCGTCAAACGAAAGCATCCGTTTGCGGCCAAAGCTTCTGTGTCGTTTTTTGCAATACTTCTAACTGATCGCCACCAAAATTCACCCTCCCGCGCACAGCGGAAGGGAGGGTCGCAATCGAGCCTCAAGCGAGATTTCGCGGAGGGCGCGAGTGCGAAATCTGGTGAACGCGTTTGTTTTCATCCAACAAGTCGGAAATCCGTTCCATCCATCGGCAATCATCCATCTCAAATCTACAACCCCTCACCCCCGGATGCCCACTTCCAACTTCCAAACCTGCCTTCGTGTTTCCATATCAATCGGATCGAGCGAAACCGACAGAACACTCACGGCCGGCAATCGTTCATCAAGGTCATGCAGGGCTGCGATCAAATCGGGAAAGGTCCCTTCGAGTTGAATCTGATAACGCGAAATGTCGGGCAGCTTGGTATCCAACAACTTCCCGAGTTCTGCCCTTTCCGTCGCCACGAGGCCACTGGAACCGGAAGAGGATGGATCTGAGTTTTTGAGTCGTTTCAATCGGCGGGAATCTAAGATCGAACACAGAGAATTCATGTGTGAACATTGCCCACCTCCACCCACGCTGCCCCACCCCGAACCAGCTTGGCCGTCATTGCCGGATGCTATCGAGGAAGTCAGCATGCTGGCGAACTGACCTATCAGCGATGTGGGTGCGTTGCCGGGCGTGGGTGAATCAGCACCCGTGTTCGATAGACCCAGGGTCGAGTGATCGCCACCTGGATCGTTCACTCCCAAAACAAAGGCAAGCACAGCGGACTTTGCGGTCGCTGCGTCCGCCAAGTCCGATTGCGCGTTTTGCATCTGCTTGTTTGCTTCCGCGAGAGCGTCCTTTGCCTGATGCAACTCACCATGTGACATCGCAAGATCGCGTTGAATGTTCTGCGACCGCTCGGCCAAGGCCGTCTCCTGCGTCCGCTTCGACTTCAGATCCGCATTCAGCTTCGAATGAAAAAGATAGTGGTAGCCCAGCAAGACCAGCGCGATGGGCGCGAGCATCAGAATGGGACTGGGCTTTTCTTGATTGTGCTGGTTCATATTTGGGTTCCTACGGACGCCGTCTGTTGCCAGAGGCCAGTTCTTTCGAGTTTCCAACTGCTACCAAGTCGATGGCGAACTCGGTTAACTGAGACTCCGCATTCTCGGTCGTCGAAGCCGGCAAAATCTGCCATTGGCCTGACGCGGATGTTGACTCCAGCCGTGCGGCGAAGCGATGCACGGCGGCATCGTTGATGGCTAGTCCGCGAATAGACGCCGAACCGTCGGTCGATTGGATCTCACGGACCCAGCCGTCGTCATCCGATACCGCAACGAGCGCGTCAACCAACGAAAGCCAACGTCGACCACCGCGTTCCAAAATCTGCTTTGCTTGAATGACCTCGGCTCGCTTTTGCTCCGTGTCGGCGACCAACGAGGCTGTCTTGGTGACGGCTTCGTCACGTTGCTTCTTCAGTTCCGCCACTTGATCCTTCTCTTTCTTGAGGCGATCTTGCTGGCCCTGCATCTGTTCCACATTTGCCTCGATGTCCGCAAGCTGCCGTGAGGTATGTCGGTAGTGTGCGAAACACACCGCCATCATCAGCAAACCCAGTACCGCAGCGATCGCCATTCCGACCTCCCGTGACATGGGCTTCTTGGGAATCGTCACCAAGGGCGAACCGGCCGCCTGCTTGGTCTGCGACTGCATCCAGGCCGCCGCCCATCGTCTCAAGCCTGACTCCGCGTAGGTGTCGTTCCGGCGGTAACTTTCCGCCTGGGGCAGTGCAGCCAATGCGGGCGGCAATTCACCCGGACCGATCCATTCGAGTGTTGCGTCGCCCTCCACACCTTGAAAGAAGGTCTCGAACTCTTTGACGGTGCGTTGTGACTGCAGCCCCGAGGACATGGAGTGAAAGTCCGCGATCGCTTCGCCGCAACCACGGATCAAGAGCGTCGACTCATCCCAGGTCTGCAGCGACCGCCATTCATCCGTTGGCGTTGTGGGCTCCGTCAGTTTTGGGATGGCCGGATGAGCCACGCCGACCAGCTTGGCGCCCGCTTGACGCAAGGCATCGTCGATCGACCGCAGATCCGTGTCGGGAATCTGTGTGAACCAAAATCGATGATCACCCAACTCATCGGGCGGTAGGGGCAGGTTGCTCGAAAGGCTCTCAAATGCCGAGATGCCCGAGTACGTCTCCGCCTCCAGCGCAACCATTTGATCCAGGTCGTCACCAGATGCACCCGAGATCAGATCCGGACCGATGCCGACGCTGCCCGTCCAACACCGCGTGGTCAAGACATAAACCTGACGTCGGTGAGATTTGCCCAGCCGTAAAGCCGCATCCGCCAAGGTGCCCGCCGACTGGGAAGCAAAACTCGGCCGCACCCAGGCTTCCGTCACCGAGGGCGCGGCGCCCCCGGACAGGTCAAAGCGACCCAGCGTTTGTTCGGTGATCAGGAGGAGGGTGCGTTTGGACATGGGGGATGGATGAACTTAGATTGGCGAGTTGAGATTTGAGATTTGCTTTGAGTGCTGTCGTCAAGTTTGATTGAAAAAACACGTTGCTCCAGTGCAGAGCGCGAAATTGCCCTCTCGCGGGCTTTGATCGAAAGGCTTTCGTCGCCTCGTTGGAGTCCAGGCTTTAGCCGTCGGCAATGGAAACGCCCCCTGCGGAACATGGCGGCCAACCACGCGGGTTTTGACCCGTCGAGCTAACGGAGCGCCTGCATCCCGCTGGGATGCGGGGTCGGGTGGGATTGCAAGACCGGCGGTGGGGGGGCGCGGAACACCCGCGAAATGGCCAGGACGCGTAGCCGGGGTTTTGTGTTGGCGATAAAAACCAAGGGATACCC
>JBCCYK010000424.1:0-2921 GCA_039189905.1 Planctomycetota bacterium | reverse complement strand
TTGAGTGTCGTGACGACGCCTTTTGCTTCCATCGGCACCTTGCGTTTAATCGGATCGAGGTCAGACGGCGTCCGGCGCGCGATGGCTTCTTCCAGTTCCAGAAGAGGTCGCAGCCCGAAGCCAACCCCGAACCAGACAATCACCCCAACGGCCGTTACAACTAGAACGCTGAGGGCCACCGATCGGCCAACGAGCCGGTTCAAGAAGCTGCGCCGCACGGCGGCATCCTGCCAGACAGTCACGTTATAAGCGCCCGAGACGTCTGCAACCGTCGTGACGTATTGAATCCGCAAAGCTCTGACATCGCGCCCCTGGTAGCGCGCATCGTAATACGTCGGCCTCGCTTCGGCGTTTCCAGTCGGCGCAGGGGCAACAGGCGGCGTCGCGTAGCCTGTCACAAAAACTCCGTCTGGTGCGTAGACGTGGTAAAAGAGTTCACCGCCCGATGTATTGTTGAGGATCTGACGCGTTGCTGGGCTTAGGGCGTCGCCGTCGGATATCGCAACATCACGGGAAATCGCCAACGCGGCTGACAGAAGACGCCGGTCAAAGGTATCTTCCGCCCGCTCGGTTTCACTGATGAACTGCCATAAAACGGTGAGGGTCGCCACCAGCGAGAGCGGCAGCAGAATGAAAGTGAGCAGTCGTGACCGCAGCGACGGGAACGTCATTCCTGCGGCTCAACGATCAACTGATAGCCAAGCCCGCGTTGCGCTTTGATCTGTATGCCGAAAGGCTTCAACCGTCGGCGCAGGCGGGACACATAAACTTCCACAACCGACTCTTCCACATCAGCACCGGTCCCATAGGCATGCTCGAGAAGTGCGGTTTTGGATGTCAGTCGGCCTTCCGCGAGAACGAGCAACTCGAGAATGGACATTTCGCGGCGTGGCACTTCAATTTCTTGATTTTCAGCGAACAATTGCCTGGCGGTGACGTCGAATTGCGCGGCGCCGAGGGGCTGGATTCGTCGCTGAGGCGCGTCTCGTCGGCGCAGAAGCGCGCGCACGCGTGCCTCAAGTTCGGCCATCTCGAAAGGCTTGATGAGATAGTCATCTGCCCCGGCATCGAGACCGACGACCCGATCATCCGTTTCGGCCCTCGCAGTCAGTAGAATGATCGGGCGTACATCGCCACGTGTCCGCAAGTCCTTAAGAATGGAAAGCCCGTCACGACCGGGCAAATTTATGTCGAGAATGACGAGGTCGGATGCGTTGGTTCTGAGAAAATCCAAGGCCGTGTTTCCGTCGTGCAGAACGTCGACGGCGTGGCCCACATCCTCGAGCCGGTAAGTTATGCCCTTGGCAAGGCTGACATTGTCCTCGACCAGTGTGATCCGCATCCGATCTTCCGGCTATGCAAGTTTCACGCAAGGTTGGCAGTTTACCCAAGTAACATCAAGCAGGGCGGACACCCTGAGATGATTCGAAACAGGCGCAGGAAGCTTAACCGCGCCGTTATGGGAGGAACATATGTCCATTGAAAAAACCACGCGTCGCGTGGCTGTTGGCATCGTGGCCGCGGCAACAGCGACTTTTGCAACCGGCGCCGTCGCGGGCGACAAGGGGATTGATCTGGAAGGCAAGACTGTCGAATGGATCATTCCATTCTCTGAAACCGGCGGCTCGGCCAAGTGGGCCAACTTCTACGCGCCTCTTCTATCTGAGGCTTTGCCAGGTGAGCCAACCGTTGTCGTCAAGTTTATGCCAGGGGCTGGTTCGACCAAGGGGGCGAACTTTTTCCAGGATCAAGAATACGAGGACGGCACGCTGATCTTCGGCTCTTCCGGCTCAACGCAGTTTCCTTTCCTGCTGGGCGATCCGCGCGTGAAATATGACTACGGGGATTGGAATGTCGTACTCGCATCAGGAACCGGTGGTGTCGCCTACCTACCGCCAGACCTTGCAGCCAAGATGGATGGGCTTGATGTGACCCCGCTGCAGGGAGAAGACTTCATCTATGGGAACCAGGGCGCGACCCGCCTTGATCTCGTACCAACACTTGCGTGGGAGATGCTTGGCCTCAATGTCGAAAGCGTGATGGGTATCAAAGGCCGCGGTGATGGTCGACTGATGTTCGAACGCGGTGAAGCCAATATCGACTACCAAACGTCATCGTCTTTCCTGTCTGGCGTGACGCCGCTCGTCGAGGCAGGCACCGCCGTGCCGATGATGGCATGGGGCGCATTGGATGACGCGGGCAACATTGTACGAGATCCAACCTTCCCGGACATCCCGACATTCAAAGAAGTCTGCGACGCGACGCCCGCATGCGACACGTCGGGCGAGAAATGGGATGCATGGAAGGCCTTCTTCATCGCGGGCTTCCCAGCTCAGAAGATGGTATTCCTGCCCAACGGCGCATCTGACGATGCCATCGCGACCTACACGGCTGCTTTTGAGGCCGTGAAAGCCCGTCCGGACTTTGCTGAGATCTCCGGTGCACGCCTTGGAAAATACCCACAAATGACGGGTCCAGCGGCCGAGACTGCAAAAGGGAGTGCGACCAAGGTAACGCCCGAGGCCAAAGCCTTTGTGATCAACTGGCTGCAAGACAAGTACGGGGTTTCCCTGAACTAGGCCTTTGCTTTTCGAGCGCCCCGCTACCGTGGTGGGGCGTTTGCACAAGTAAAGGGGGGAGGCGCAACCATGGACGTTGTCATGGAAGCCCTACCGGCACTGTCAGACGCCTGGGCTCTGATCCTGCAGCCGGTTGTCATCGGATATCTTATCATGGGCGTGGTAATGGGGCTGTGTATCGGCGTCTTTCCGGGCCTCGGTGGCATCGCGGGGCTGTCGCTTTTGCTCCCGTTTATGTTCGGAATGGATCCGATCCTTGGCTTAGCACTGATGGTCGGCATGGTGGCTGTGGTGCCAACATCGGACACTTTTGCTTCGGTTCTTATGGGGATTCCGGGATCC
>JBCCYK010000423.1:0-2929 GCA_039189905.1 Planctomycetota bacterium | reverse complement strand
GCCACAGGTACCTCACGAGGTGGACGGGTTGGATGGAGAAGCGCAGTAGAAGACATCCGTACAATGGTGCGACCAACAGGGTCAAGGACTGGAACTGACGATGAATCCGACGAAGGCAACCGAATCAACAATTTATCAGGTGCCTCAATGGTATGAACAACATCATCACGCCATTCTGTTGCCGAGGGTGTAACCAGAGGCATGGGATTATACACTGAGCGAGCGAGACGACAAGCGAATCCAGGCGGGACGACTTGAGCGAGATGGCGATGACACCGCGTGCCGCTCCAAGTCGACGGCCACTGGATATCATCCCACCCCAAGACTTCAGCCGTATGCTGGACCTTCAATGTCTGCATATTGCTGCAATGAGGCCCTATCTGCAAGGGTGAGGTCGTTATGGTGAACGTCGGCAAATCAGCACTTCGGGTGTGCCCAAAGCTTGACCGAACAATAAGTTCACGACCGGGGTATCCATATGCTCGTCGATACCTCTTCTGCAAGGACGGTGGGTCATACGGGACCACCGGTAAATTCAATTTCAAACTAGACCCGATGAGACGGATGCGACGACACATCAAGTCATCCGTAACATCATACATGTCCAAAACACGGGAATTGGGAAGAATGTGCTGCAGATCAGGGGCAACTGAGGGTTCTTGCTCTAGAGTGTAAGCACCGACCGGTGGCGTAGCACTACTCATGAAGCGAATGGCCCATCGCGTGTGCTTGATCCCGTCAGACACATTGCGAAACATTAGATTGGCGTGAGAACTGAGCTTGCATGACGGACTCGCATGCCAGTAGGACTCCGGCCATAGAGTCCGAGGCAAGTACCGTTCAATCATTTGATATGCAGCTTTCCGTTTCTTACCCAACTCAAATTTCACCACGGGAATCGTGGGAAAATTCAAACGATGCACAACAATTGCTTCCGGATCGTTATCGATAGCTACAACCACACGAAATGCAGTGCCATAACGGGCGTTGCAAGCCATCAATCCACGTGTAAAACCACCAATACCTCAGTATAAAAGGACCACAGGCGCGATAGTCAATCGAATGTGGATCAACGAAGCGAAAGCTAAGTCGGGATCACGTTGGTGATCCCTTTCAGTCCTGATCGTTGCACCACTGTCCTCTGGCGGTGGCTCAGGATCAGGACGCGGTGTCGTGGCGGCGGTAGTCCCAGAAGCAGGTTCATCTTCCTGGCGCTCAACCGTCACCACGTGAACGAGCGAGTCTTTCTCTTCAGCGAGTTGTGACTAGCATTATTCGTAGTAGAAGGTTGGTCGCGCGGCCACAAATGACCGATCAACGGCTCAGCGTACGTGCTATATCCCGAAAACACAGCCTGATAACGTGGTACATACGTTGCGTAGCACTGCGTATTACGAATAGGGATCTGCACGATACGAGGATTGTCAGGATCGTACGAATAAGCACCCTCTGGCACTTCTAAATCCGATGATCCAACACTCGTCACCGTAAACGCTTGTCCAGGCTGCAGGGGTCGACCCAGTCGACACGTGCAAACTGTCCACGTGTTGGGCTCCAACGGAACGCTATCATCAGCGAATGCGAAAGTATCCCGACACAGTGGAGTGGCATCCATCTCTGACTGGTCATCGATATCTTCCTCATCAGGAGTTGATCGAATGACATACGCGTGGCAGCCTTCACGTGGTGAGTCATTGCTTGTCGCGGCCGATTGGGTCGCGACCGAAGCGCTTGCAGAATGATATCATGCGGCTGCGTAATGGTAGTGGATCGGTGAGGTTGATTCAAACCCAGCATCCTTCCAAGGCGCACTGCCTTAACAGCTCCTGAAATAAAATGCATGATCAACGGAGGCGGGATATCCTTGGTTGCTGTATACACACGACCGGCCTACCATTCCGATCTTTGTCGTAGGAGATGTATGGGTTGTGGACCCTCACTTGATATCGCGTAAAATCCACCACAAGTCCAGCCATGAACGCAAAAGGAGTGCCAAGAATCGTGAGCTTCGCCGTATGCTCAGCGACCATGAAAGGCACGTGACACGTATGACTTTCAAACCGTGCCAAGACGACTATATACTCAAGAATCCTGTTGTCCCGATCATCACCAACACCCGTCAGGTTGCGTGGCGATACCGGACCAGAAGCGATGACCAAGTGTTCTCGTTTCCATTCGTCAGCTTTCTCGCGGCTCACGACGGAGATGTCAGCACAACTGTCCACAATGGCTACTTTGATCGAACTCGTTGATCCATCCAAACGTAGGAAAACCATCGGAACATGCACCAACTGCCCAGCTTGATCAGCGAGTTGCGCATTATTTCGTGCAGCATGAACGTGGGCCGCCGGCGTCTCGTCGATCGGCGTCGATTCATGGACACAACAATGGGACAATGGTGACCGTTCCACGTCACCATTCCCATAAAACACATCAGGTCCGTCCGATGCAACCCATTCTGACTCGAGAGCGTCGTAATCGATCGCGTAGTCGTCAAGAATGGGTCCATGAAAATCAATAACTTCCTCAGGAATAGTCGATTCGTCGATGTCATCCTGATCATCTTCAATATGCTCGTACTCCATACGTGCGACGTAGCTTCGATAATTGCTACGTGGCCACGATTGGTGGAAATCTTCACTCATTCGCTCCAGATCTCGATCACTCTGCTGCTGTGAACGTGCCATCAGAACCCTACTAACTTCATTCGCAACCTGACTCAACTGCTCTTGCGTCAATGCGGCAGCTACAGTCAATTGAGCTTGAGGGGCAATCCCCGTAGACGTTTGAGAAGCATTCGATGCAATCGTCTGACCAACAGGTGTCAACTGCGGCGGCAACAATGGCGGCGCGGGTTGCACCGCAGGTGCTGTCGTCACGGTCGGAGGTGCAGCCACAGGTGCCTGTTGAGCTACATTCACTGCAGCTG
>JBCCYK010000422.1:0-2952 GCA_039189905.1 Planctomycetota bacterium | reverse complement strand
TGGCTGCCAGCTGTGCACGCAGACGCCAGCCAGAATCGCTGGGGCATAGGCGAGGTCACGCTGCCTGCGAAGCGCGGCCAGGATTGAAAGCGGTAACCCCGCCAATGCGATCCAGCATGCCAGTGGTAGCACCGCAGATAAACCGAACCACATTGAAAGGGAAGAAAAGAGTTTTACATCTCCACCACCAAAACGATCATTCCGACTCAAGGCAGCTGTAACCATCAGAGCCGTCAGACCTCCAAGAAGGTGGCTCCACCACAGCTCGTAGTTCGAAACATGAAGACAGCACAGAGTCCCTATGACAAGTGCAAGGGAGAGACTGTCCGGAATCTCACGCTTGCGAATGTCCCACGCTGCGGCAAGACAGCAAATCAGGATTGGAAAGAGGTCGCGTGCGCCGCTTGCAATGGTCACGACAGATTATGTAAGTGCCTGTGGATGGAGTCAGACGGAGTCATCCGCAAATGAAGAACCCGCACTCGGACCGCCGAGTGCGGGTTCGTACCTTCAACGGCAGACGGACATTCAGTGGCAGACAGGGGACTCCCTACGGAAGCAATCCAAAACGCTCATGCCCGCGTGCTCATGCTCGAGAACTAGTCTTCCAAGTGGATCACCAGCCCGTCGAAGCCAGCGATTCCCGTCGTTGCGGCGAGGTCACCAGGTGAGCTCGCGTCCAACACAATCCCAGTTCCGTCGTCCGTTACCGTGGTGGTCGTGGCGACGAGTCGACCGCTGACAAGCGCCGCAGCGTCTTCCGCGTGCGCGCCCGGCAGAGCCGCAGCAACTGAACCAAGCAAATCGGTTGTCTTGTGACCGAGGATGGACACCGATGCCAAGGCGATCAAAGCGACGCCACCAACCAGGATGCCGTACTCGACCAGACCCTGGCCCTTCTTGTTGCGAAGCAACTTAAGCATGTTTGTTTCTCCCTTTCGGAAAAACGGGTAGAGAAAATGGAGTAGCCGCCTGACCGTTTCCTCGCGTGGCAGCGGCGTCAAACCACGACAAGATGAATGTAATCGTCGGCCTCAACCCCCTCGTCGACCCCGGTTGAGGCCTCCGGCAGCGATGCCGCAGTAATTGCAACCGTATTGCAACTAAAAGCGATCGCGCGTGCAAGGGGCGAAAACGGGAAAACGCCGATCAAATCCCCCAGATCACCAAGCCTACACCCAGACGGGTGGTTCGAACGACTCGTTATTCACACCGCGCCACGGTCGATGGGTCGCGGAACACCGCGAAACCGAAGAAAACGATGGCTCAATCTCGGCGGCAGGGACGATCCAGCGAATGCGACTGTGGCCCGACTGCCAAATCGAGTCACGTGATTCAGTAAGTGCTGACTTTGCCACATCGCGGCGGGGCGGTTCGCGATCACGTCAGCGAGCCGATGCGAAACGAATCCAAGTCGCCCCAATCGCGGAATCGGACACCTCATTGTCCGGGCGATTTCGGGGTTTCGACCGAGACCTGGCATCGACTAGCATCCGCCCGGCAAAGGATGTGCGACCGCCCGTTTCAACCCTCCGATTGAGCGTCAAGGATGATGCACGAGAACCGGTTCCTGATTCGTTTGACGACGCTGATTGGCGTTGTGCTGTTCCTGGTTGGGGTGATGTCCACGGACGTCATGGCTCAGTCGGGCGTAGCGGCTGCATCCGCCGAAGTCGCCGGTGCGTCTCCATTCCCGCCGCTCAGTCAGGCCGAGCAACAACGGCTGCAGCAGCTTCTGTTGGCGTGGCAAACCCAGTCGCAGAGCACCAAGACACTCGAGTGCGAATTTCGCTGTTGGCACTATGACATGTTTGCCGCACCAGCCGGCGTGCACTGGAAATCATCCCGCGGTGACGTGAAGTACGCCGCGCCGGATAAAGGCCTGTTCAAGGTCACGAGTCAATTCTTCTTTGACGGAATCAAGGAAGCCAAGCCACAGTACGTCGAGAAGCCCGGCAAGTACGGCGAGCACTGGGTCTGCACAGGCACAGAGCTTTACGAGTTCGATCACGAAGCGAAGGAGTGCAAGGTCCAGCAACTACCGCCGGAAATGCAGGGCAAGAACATCATCGAGAGCCCGCTTCCCTTCGTGTTCAATTTGGACGCTCAAAAGATCCAACAGCGGTACTGGGTACGGGAGGCTCCGGCCCCGAACCAAGGCATCATTCTCATCGAGGCCTATCCAAAACAACAGCAAATGCGGGCGCAATATCGTCTGGTCCAGATCGCGTTGAACGATCAAACGTTCCTACCGCAAGCGCTCATCCTTTACGCTCCGAACTTCGATGCCAAAAAAGCCCCGAAATGGGATCATTACGAATTCACGAAGATCAAACGGAATGGGATCGGTCAGGGCATGGCCATGTTGATGAGGAACTTCATCGATGTGACGCCCCCGCCGGATTACAAGGTGTTCAAGGATCGATTTCAGCCGGCCGTTCCCGCACAGCCGGGGACCAACGGAGCGCCCCAACAAGTTGCTGGCGAAACCATCCAGCGTCGCTGAGCTAACGCGCAATGTCGTAGGCGAAGATCAAATCCTGGTCTCGGATGAAGAGGGTTTGGTTGGCAATCACGGGATGAGCCCAGATCGCGCCGCGATCACGTGGCAGATCGGTTTGCCGCGGTAACGTCAGTTTGCCTCGCGGCTGCCACGATTCACGACTCGGTTGGACAAGAATCAACGAGCCGTCTTTGTCGTTGTAGCAATACAAACGTCCGTCGGCATACGCGATCGATCCGCTCTTATTGGGACGCAGCCGCTCCTCCCAGAGCGTGTCACCGGAATCCAGTTCCTGCGCCATCCAGGCTCCCCCGTTGGCTTTCGTGAAACCGTAGATGACGCCGTCGATCAGAACGACGCCGCCGTGATGGTTCATCATGGTCTTCCCATCCAGGTGATAAACCTGATCGGCTTCGATACCACCGACGCCGTTCGGTGACAAAGACAGC
>JBCCYK010000421.1:0-2953 GCA_039189905.1 Planctomycetota bacterium | reverse complement strand
TATTGCTTGAGTTGAGCGCGATCAAATTCTCCGAGCACGTGGCGAACACGCACTGAGCAGCCCTATCCGTGTAGTCCGATCGGACTGTTAGTGCCTGGCGCGCATTCCATCCAGACGATTGCCTGTTGTGCCAGCGGGCTGTGGCCAAGTGCGAGGATTAGCCCCCTGAAAGTGTCGCCCAACGTGGGAGAGATTGATCCTTAGATCAGAGGATCAGTGACGACCGGGGAAGCGTCCGAAGCCAGAGGAGATCGTCTCGACATTGCGCCGGGTTGAGGTTTTGCAGGGCGTGTGAGCGGCGGTCGTATCCTCCCCGAAGCGGGCAGTTGAATTTTCCCCGGTCGTGAGCGTCGCCCGGCCGCTTTCCGGCCCCCGAATAGCCAGGAGATTGGCGGCGGCGCAGGAAGCTGGCCCGATGTCTCAAACAATAGAGCAGGGGCAGGCAGGTGAAGAGATCGGGGGAGATCGTTTTAATCCATGATTTGAAGAAGCAGGGGCTGAGCATCCCGGCGATCGCAGTGAAGGTTGGTTGCGACCGTTAGACCGTGCCCAAGTATCCGGACCGGGGGCTTGAGGTCCCGGTCCATGGCCCGGGCACCATCGTAAAGAGAGTTGGTCTGGATTTTATGAACAGTTTCGAGCGGTTTGTTAAGGTAAGTGGATCTCCGCTCTGTTTGCGTCGCCGCTGGGGCTGGCTTTGGCTGGTTGAGATACGCCTGATCGGGGGTTCTTCCGCCAGGCGATGAGTGAGGTCTGCGAGTGTTGGAGAACTTCTGATACCTGTCGATCCCGGCACGCGCCCCTGAGACCGAGGCATATGCCCTCAGGCAGATCTCCTCATACTTGATCGTCCGCCAGAGCCGTTCGGCGAACACATTGTCCCGCCAGGCTCCTTTGCCATCCATGCTGATCTTGATCCCGGCATCCGTCAGCGCCTTGGTGAAGTCGATGGACGTGAACTGACTGGCCTGATCGGTATTCATGATCTCAGGTTTTCCATGCCTCGCCATCGCTTCGCGCAGTGCTTCCAGGCAAGGCTCCGTCTCCAAGGCTCCGTCTCCAAGGTGACCGACAAGAAGGTGACCGACAGCCTCCAGGCCAAAACCTCTCGGGTTGCCCGGTCCGCGACGGCACTGAGGCAGACGAACCCGCGCGCCATCGGAATGTACGTGATGTCCACTTTCAGCGATGCTTCGCATCGCCTGTCGTGGCAGGGCATCGCCCAGACTTGATTGGGTCGGGTGATGACCTTGCCGCGAAGCAAGTAAGGACAGACCTTGTGTCCCGGTGCGGGCTTTGACGTGTCGGGGCGGCGGCAGAGCGCTTCAATCCCCGTCTTCTCCATCAGCGCAGCGACGTGCTGACGACCAACCCGATATCCCTCTTGAGGCAACAGCTCCCGCAGCATGCGGCTGCCTGCAAAGGGAAAGTCCAGGTGCAGTTCATCAGGTCGGCGCATCAGTTGCAGATCCGCGTCACTGACCGGGCGGGGCACGTAACACAGGCTACCTCGGCTGATCCCCAGCAGCGCCGCCTGGCGCGCAAGGCTGAGCTTGTGGCTACGGTTGGTCATTTCCTTGCGCCCGGCAACAGCCCGGCCTTGTCGAGCGCACCGGACAAAAAATCGTTGTCGAGGCTGAACTGCCCTATCTTGGCATGCAACATCGTGACGTCGATCTCAGGCGCTTTCTCATTCTTCATTGCATCGTCGAAAACGTCGCCAGCCCGCGCCAGCATATGATCCTTCCATTGCTTGATCTGATCGGGATGCACGTCGAACTGCTGCGCCGGTTCGCTCATCGTCCTTTCACCACGGATCGCCGCAAGCGATACTTTTGCCTCGAAGGCCGGACGATGTTCCGGCGTGGTCGTCTGGTCACTTCTTCTCCTCGGTCCCGACATCATCATGCCGCAGGCGAGCAGAAAATCCAATTATACGACCCGCTCAGATTGCCCAGGCAACCTCTGTGTGCTGCAGAGTATTGCCGGTCTACGCCTTCGCTGGCTAGATTGCTGCTTCGGACACCGATCACATCAACCTCAAACAAAAGTTGACTGTGAGTTCAGGCTTAGGAGGTTGCCGCGTTTGTGATGAAAACTACCGTACAAGTCGCCGTTTTGTCGTCGCTTGGCTTGGCGCTAACGTCGATCCCTGCACGTTCGGTGCAGCATGATACCGATGCTGAACTGGATTTCGTCGCTCTCGCACGGACGGCCTCAAGCGCTCAGCTCGCAACGCGTTCTGATTCCAGCTCAACTCTGCCCACTCACGTTGTCGCGCAGGTAAACAGCACGAAAGGCCGGGCGCGCCGGGGAGATTTCGATGATGAGGGCAAGGTCTTCTGTGCCCAGGAACGAGGTCAGAGCCTGAGTGTTTGCGAGGCAGCGGTCGCGCGTGGCGATGCAGGGGACGCCGCGGTCGCTGTAACCTTTGGCAACGGGTTCACGCGATATCTTTTCTTCGACGACGGATGGTTCGTTCGAGCCAGCACAACAATGTCCGGTTCGGGCAAGGACATCGACTTTGGTCTGGTGGACGGCATCTACAAGCTCAGAGTCGATGACCAACGGTTCGAGATCCCGTCCGATTTCGTGCTCGGAGAGTAGTCGAAGGAGGGCTGCGCTACCATTGGCAGCGCAACCAAATCACCTGTCAGGGCGTGATCTTGTAGATCATGCCCTCGTCGACAGCAGCATAAAGGCTGCCATCCGGCCCCAATACCAGCGAGCGGAAGCGGCCCGAATCCATCGGGAGCGCCATAGTCGTGGTGCTCATCAGTTCGCTGCCGTCATCAGACAGTTGCAGAACTTCGATGCGCTGACCCAGCGGCGTGCCGCCGAAGCCGATGCCCATGATCCCGACAACCATTGCGCCGTCCCAGTCGCCCCATGCGTCACCCTTCAGGAACGCGGCCGACGACGTGCCCTGCGACCAGCCGTTGTTGTTCCAGAT
>JBCCYK010000420.1:0-3033 GCA_039189905.1 Planctomycetota bacterium | reverse complement strand
CCTCCTCTATTCAGGCGAACAAACCGACGCCCTCACCGGGCAACAGTACCTCCGCGCCCGCTACTACAACCCGAACACCGGCCAGTTCAATCGCCTCGACGACTTCTTCGGCAACCAACAAGACCCCCAAAGCTTCCACAAGTACGCTTACGTCCACGGTGATCCGGTACAAAACATTGATCCAACTGGTTTGTTCAGCGCTGTGTCTGTCGGTGTCAGTGTTGGGATTGGTGCCGCATTGGTTGGTGCTGCCGCCGGCGCGGTCCGGGGAGCAATCATCGGTTACCAAGAGGGAGGGATTGGGGGTGCCATCTTTGGTGGACTGCTTGGAGGAGCGATCGGGGCGATCACGGGATTCATTTTTGGATTCGCGGTTGGATTCGCTGCCTTTTGGGCCGGTGTAGGTCTAGCTGCTGGCGGTGCGTATTTCTTCGGTTTGTCAATCACTGCGAGCAGTGCCGTTGCGGGCGTTCTGCTCAGTTTGAACGTGATCTTCGCATTGGGGGCGGCCTACGAGGCAGTCTTTGCAGAGGAGGTAGCTGACCAAGCTGCAGCGGTAACCGCATTGCTATTCCTTGCAGCAGGCCCAAGGTTCCTTGAACGTGTTCCATTCTGGCCTCGAGGCTCTTGGAGAAACGTTCAACTGCGTCTCAACAACTTCATCGGCCGTGTTGCGGAGAATGTAATGATCATCCGTTACACCAGAGCCGGATGGGTACTGGTTGGTCGGCAAATTTCGTTTAGGCATAACGGAAAGGTGGCTCGAGCCGACGCCGTCATGCGAAACCCAAACACTGGTGAGTTGCTCGTACTAGACTCAAAGTTCGGCCAAGGTCCTCTCCGGGCTTCCCAGGAGGCTGTCTATCCCGAAGTGGCCAATGGCAATGCCGAGGTCTTTGGCGGAAATGCTCAACGGGCAGGGCTTACGACGGCGGACTTTGCTGGAGGGGTAAGAGTCAGAACCGAAACATTCGGAACTTGGTGGGCTATAACCCAGCGAGTTGCGTTTGGTTCCGGAGGGACAACAACAACGACCAATAATCCAACAGGACCGTAGGCGAATAAGATGGGTCAGACAATCTCCGGTTTAGCAATGCATCATCAAGAAAGCGCGGGAGCCATCGTTAACTTGGACCCGATCAAGTTGGCAGGTTTGGTCTTTGGGGATAAGATGTGCCATTTGTCAGGCGACATGGATCTGGATGACTGTGAACTAGCATTGAGTAGGGATCCCGCGAACCGTATTGGCTTACTGACGATCGACAATCGGACCTTGATGATTGGTCAGAGTTGTTTTGATCACCTATCGGGAAAACCACAGATCCAGCTTGATCGATTGTCAAAAGCACTTAGCCTTGTTTCGGCGGCATACTTCTTTATCGACGATGCGACGAATACCGGCGTTATTGCTTCGCTTCTGGGGCGGTCGTTCATGATTTTCGACAGCACAGATGGTGGTCTAGACGCTGCAAGTAACCCGGTTGATGCGGTCTTAAACAAGACGGCGTCCATACTTGGTACAGACGCAATTTCATTTTCCTGGCTATCCGAAGAGTGGGTTTTGTTAAGCTCCCGTCAGAAGAGGTGATTCGCTGACCCGTTGGCTGGCTAGATGAGTTGGTCAATCGAAGCCAAATCTATGGCTGTGGCTGGCAATCTCACTTCAGATGACGCTAGAGGTATTGTCGAAGGATGTTTGGACGGCAAAAGAGGTGGGACGAGATCGTTCTCGATGCTGTCGAAGGTGGCCTCCGGGCACGGCAATCGCGTCAAATGATGTGTGAAGTATTCGGGGCGGTCTTGCCTGAGTGAACCCTCCTTGCGAAAGATTCAGCGAATTCGTTTTTTCGTTGCTCTGAAATGGAGATGCCAATGGTCGACCAGGCTGAACTGTTGCACGAGTGTTTCGACTGCGTTCAAGACCCGCCTGTTGGGGGAAGGACGACGCATCCACTGAACTCGATTTTGTTTCTTGTCGTGGCCGCCGTGATTGCCGATGCCGATGGTCCGGAGGAGATCGAGTGCTTTGGCAGAGAGAGGTTGGAATGGCTTTCCAAGTTCGCCGACTTCACGAACGGCATCCCCTCGCACGACACCATCAGTCGCGTGCTTTCCTTGATGAAGCCAGCGGAGTCCCAGGAGGCTTTGATCACGTGGCACAACCGCCTCTGTGAACAGTCGCCGAAGCAGGAAAGCGACGCTTGCGAGAGTCCAAAACCCATTCACCTCGCGATCGCTGGCAAGACCGCCTCGGTCCGTATACCGATGCAGATAAGTCCAATGCACTGCACTTCGTTTCGGCCTGGCCCGGTGCAAAGGCAATCGGGCAAACGATCAGGGAAAGTGAGTGCAAGGGAGAGTGTAAAGTGGAGGTTCGCTACTATTTGATGAGTCGAAGATTTAGCGTTGGAGACTTCGCTTCCTACGTTCGCAATCACTGGCAAATCGAATCCATGCACTGGGTTTTGGACGTCGTGTTCCACGAAGATGCGAGTCGGATTCGCACGAATCATGCAACCGCCAACATGAGCTACATCCGTCGGTACGTGACCAGCCTGCTGAAGCGGGACACTTGCACGAGAAGTCTCAAGCAGAAGCGAAAGAAGGCTGGCTAGAACACGGCATTTCTTCAAAAACTCCTATTCGCAGCCTGATTTTGATGCGATCGCCGTGCCTACGCCAACAAGCTGAGAATCGAACCATGACATTCAAATTGAACACGCCAAGAACCGTCGCATGCATTCTCGATCTTATGCCACCTGGCGGTGAAGACTGGACCGTGATTACGCAACGGGATGGAGATGCGTCCGTGTGCTACTATCGCGATGACTGCGAGATTGCAGCTATCGAGTTCAAAAATGTCGCAATGCTCTACTGTGCGACGGTTCCGGGGATCGACTGCACTGGGTTCAGTGACTGTAGAGTTCAAAACGTGGGGGACTTGATTGAGTTCGGATCCTGCGGAGCGTCGAGAGCTTGGCATGCCCAGTTTCCGCGGTCCAATACTCCATTGAAACATTTTCAATTATTTCT
>JBCCYK010000419.1:0-3086 GCA_039189905.1 Planctomycetota bacterium | reverse complement strand
TGGTTGTGTACTCCCTCGCGGTCGCGATCGGTTTCGGACTTCGACGCCCGGCGACATCGTCCTAGCCGGCCTTCCCGGCACAATCCTTCTTATGGTGCTTCATCGGTGTGACCCGCTGGGGACCGGCCAACCAGAAACTTGATTTTGCAACGACGGGCGCTGGCGACAACCTAGAGTTCGGTCAGAAAAACCCGCGTTCATTATTCTGGCTCCGAATTCGGTCCCCGCCCATGTCCTCCGCGCCGATCCCGTGGCAACACGTCCGAAACGTCTTGGTTCTGTTTGCCCCGATCTGGTTCGGAGCGGCACTGCTGTTTGGCGTGCTGGGCATCGGGTTGGCCGTTTTTCGAAAGGATTCTTGGTCGGTCCGCCAGGCTTTGGTGCTACGTGACGAAGCAACTGGGTCCGTCGATCGTTTGGGACGGTTTGCCAGTCAAACGGAAATGAAGGCCGCACAGGAGACGATTCTGGATGTCGCCAGGAATCCGGATGTCGTCGCCGCCGCTCTGCGTGACGTGGGTCCTCCCGGGGGTGGTCGGGTAGACGATTGGCCAACCAGGCGAATGACAGAGTCCGTTCGCAAAAAGGGGGTCAATGTTGTCGCTCCGCAAGGGAGCGATTTCGGCAACACAGAGCTGGTGTACCTGCAGGTCACGGGTGAATCACCGGAGTGGGCTGAGCAATTCTGCCACGCGATGCTGGACAACCTATTCGCTCACATGCGAAACGTCCGTGCTCTCCGCGCCGACAGCATCATCAAAGAACTGACTTACTCACGCGACCTAACGAAACAGAAACTCGAGGCCGCGTTGGAACGGATGCACGCCATCGAAGTTCAGTTTGGCGAGGACCTCGGCGAGCTGCGAAGTCTCAACGATACACTCACCGGTGATGGCGCGAATCGCCGCTCGACCGAATTAATCGATCGTGAACTGCAGATTGCCGAGCTCGAACTGGATCGTTTGGCATCGTTGAGAGAGCTACTGCTCAAAGGACTCAAGGATCCAGCGCACTTACTTGTCAGCGGTGGTGATCTGCTAAAGAATCAGCCGACGCTGCAACGACTCAAAGATGGGCTGATCGACGCTCAACTGAAGTCCAGCGAGATTGCGAGCCTCTACACGGTTCAACACCCGCGCCGAAGAGCCGCCATCCAAACCGAACTCGAAATCAAGCAACGAATGTTGCAAGAGACCGAGGCAGCCGTCCGCGCCATGGAGCCGATGATCGCGCTAGCACAGGACCGTGTCAGCCGGCTGCTCGAGAAGAAAGCCAACGTCGATGCCAAACTGGTTCGAATTGCCGGTGTCCGAACGAACTATTCCAAATACGATGCCGAGGTCAAAGCGCTCCAGGAACAGCTCGCCACCGCCGAGGCGGCTTTGTCGGACGCTCAAGCGAGTCGAACGGCGGCCCTGGCAACCAATTTATTATCGCCATTGGGCGACCCGCAGATCGGTGACCAGCCCGAAGGCGTCTCAGGCGGTCTGATGGCGCTGGGCTCATCCATGGCAGGTCTGGTGTTTGGGCTCGGCCTCGTTTTCTTACTCGCACCCGGGCAGGATGGTGTGAGCTACGGTCGGCGTTTCAGCGACCAGGTTCGCGGCCGTCGGGAGTCGGATCGGGCCATGGCTCAAGGCGTATCGCCGCAGCCAGCGATTCCGCCAAGCGGCGTTGAGCGCCGAGTCGAACGTCGCCGCATCTGACCCAACACGTTCAACCAGGATCGGATCGATTAGGCTGTGAAGGTCGGGAATTCGACTTTTCCGCGGTGTTCCGCCGTGGCATGGTTGCAAGGCATTTTCAAAGATGAGATCGACGCGTGCCACGAATATTGCTAACTGCCTTTGAGCCGTATGACCGCTGGAAGGAGAACGCCAGCTGGTCGACGCTCGTTGAGTTAACGCGTTGGTACGAAGGACCTGCCGAACTGGTGACTCGCCGATATCCGGTCGAGCTGACATCGATGAGTCAACGTCTCCGTGCCGACCTTCAGACTGCGTATGACCATGTCATTCTGTGTGGTCAGGCGCCGGGGTCTTCGTTCCTTCGATTGGAAAGCGTGAGCCTCAATGTAAGGACCGATGGGACGGAGTTGATTGCCGGTGGTCCCGCGGCGTACAAGTGCAATTTGCCACTCACGGCCATTGCCGCCCAAATTCGCAGCGCCGGCGTTCCTGCACGGATGAGTCATCATGCCGGAACGTACCTTTGCAACGCGGCTCTTTACCTCAGCCAGCACTATCTGCGTAGCATGGATCTTGCGACACCAAGCCTGTTTGTGCACATACCATTGATGCCATCGCAAGTCGCGCTCCTGGACGAAGACTCACCCAGCATGAGCTCGGCATTAGCTGGAGCCGCCATGGCGATTCTGATTGAGTCGCTCTGTGCTGCTCCGGCAATGACCGACCCCTATTCGTAGCGATCAGTCAGGCGTCACTCCGAACCGATACACCGTCGTCGATTCATAGCGTTCGCCAGGTCGCAAGATCGTTGTCGGGAACGCATCCTGGTTAGGGCTGTCGGGGAAGTGCTGGGTTTCCAAACAGAAACCGCTTCGATGTTGATAGGGACGCCCGGATTTTCCGACCAAGCGACCGTCCAAAAAGTTGCCGCAATAAAACTGAATGCCAGGTTCGGTTGTATGGACCTCCAAGGTTCGTCCCGACGTCGGCTCTGTCACTCGGGCCGCCAGCGTCAACCCTTCGCGGCCGGGGCTGCCGCTCAGGACAAAGTTGTGATCGTAGCCTAGCCCGAACGCCAGCTGTTGATTCTCGATCTTGATGTCACGGCCAATGGTTTTTGCCACCCGGAAATCAAACGGTGTTGATGCGACGGGTTGCAACACGCCCGTTGGGATGAGCGTTTCATCCACCGGCGTGAAGTGGTCTGCGGCGATCATCAGTTCGTGATCCAAGACTGTCTTGGATCCTTCGCCCGCCAAGTTGAAATACGTGTGCTGGGTCAAGTTAACCGGTGTCGGTGCATCCGTCGTGGCCGAGTATTGAATGACCCACTCATTGTCATCGGTCAGTTGGTAAGTCACCGTGACGCGTAGATTGCCAGGGTAACCTTCCTCTCCA
>JBCCYK010000418.1:0-3086 GCA_039189905.1 Planctomycetota bacterium | reverse complement strand
GGAATGGAAAGGGAAATCGTGCTCGTACTCAGCCGCGGAGTGGCGGTACTCGTACTCCTACTCGACTCGTTGCTGTCTCGAGTACGAGTACCGCTTCGCTGAGTACGAGGTACGAGTACGATTTTCAGCGTGACCGAGGGTTTTTGCCTGGCTTGCTAAGCGGGACGCTCTCTAACGCGATTCGCTACAGTGCGGAGTCCCTCCGTCCACGTCTGCCCTGCCTTTGGAAGTTGCCCGATGCGCGACGACATCGATGCCCCAGCCAGCCAACGCAATCAAGACCGCAGGCTGTTTCTTCAGGCAGTGGCCGCACTAGCTGGCACGGCTTGCACCTCTCGCTTGTCGCAAGCCGACGCGACTACAGCATCACCTTCCGAAAAGCTGGCGCTCGGCATCATGGGCGTCAATGGTCGTGGCAGTGCAATCGCAAAAGGGATGCTGGCCACCGGTCAGACGGAGATCGCCTACGTTTGCGACGTCGATTCGCGCGCCGCGGATCGGGCGGTCAAACGGATTGCAGAGTCACAAGACAAACCCGTGAAAATCGTCACGGACTTTCGCAGGATCTTGGATGACGGGTCCGTCGACGCGTTGGTTTGCGCCGCACCCAACCACTGGCACGCGCCGGCGACGATCGCTGGGTGCAAGGCCGGAAAGCACGTCTACGTTGAAAAGCCGTGCAGCCACACGCCATGGGAAGGCGAGATGGCGATCCAAGCAGCCCGCAAGCACCAACGCGTCGTTCAGATGGGGACGCAACGGCGAAGTTGGCCGGCTATCCGGAAGGCGATCGAGAAGACTCATTCGGGTGAGATTGGGAACGCGCTTTATGCGCGGTGCTGGTACAACAATCGCCGCAGCTCGATTGGGGTCGGACAGCAGGTTTCACCGCCCGCCTGGTTGAATTGGGAGTTATGGCAGGGGCCCTGCACGCGAAGGCCGTATAAATCCAATCTGGTGCATTACAACTGGCACTGGCATTGGCATTGGGGCAACGGCGAACTCGGAAACAATGGAGTTCATGGGATCGACGTGGCACGCTGGGCTTTGGGCGTGACATATCCAATCCGTGTGACCGCGGGCGGTGGAAAGTATCGTCACGAAGATGATCAAGAAACGCCCGACACCCTGAATGTCACCTTCGACTTCCCTGAGAACAAAACCATCACCTGGGAAGGGCTCAGCTGGTCGCCACTTGGGCCTCACGACTCAAGATTCGGGCTCAGTATTCATGGTAGCGAGGGCTCGATGGTGATCACCGGGGCCAACTTCATTCGCTACGACAACAACAGCAAGGAAGTCGAGCGAGAGGAAAGCGTGGGCGGTGACTCGGATCACTTCCTCGACTTCATTGATGCGGTCAGGTCCTCGCGCCGACCCCACGCGGACATCGAGGCTGCGCACCAGAGCACACTGCTTTGCCATTTGGGCAACCTTGCCTACCGGAACGCCCGTGTTCTGGAAACAGATCCGTCCAACGGTCACATCCTGAACAATGAAACCGCGTCTGCAATGTGGTCCAAGGATTACGCCGATGGTAGGGAGCCAACGATCTGAACCACAACGGAATCATTGCGGCTTAGCGTTTCTGGTATTTCGTCCACATTTGAGTTTAGGGTTGCAATGATCGTAGCTCGGCTCTCCGATCCGAGTCTTCACGGCTCGGAGAGCCGTTCTACTAAGAGACAAACCCCGCCGTTACAGTCAGGGTTCCCTAAATCAGCCAAAGGGCGTTAGCCCCGGTTGTCGCGTTAGAAACCGGGGCTATCGCCCTTCGGCTAATCCTAAGACCAAACATAGACAAAGCGTTAGGAGAGGATCTCGATGCCCAGAGTTCATGCCTGCTTGTTGATGACCCTGTTCGCGTTGATCGAAACGGGGTGGGCCAATGAGACCGACGGCGACTCGGAGCCGATACGCATCGGGATCATTGGTTTGGACACGTCGCACGTCACCGCGTTTACGCGGTCTTTCAACGCTGATCCCGCCGAGCCCGAGATACAGGGTTGCCGCGTTGTGGCAGCGTATCCCAAAGGCAGCGAGGACATCGAATCGAGCTACAGCCGCATCCCGAAGTACACCCAAGCTGTCCAAGCGATGGGGGTCGAAATCGTAGGGTCGATCGACGCGCTACTAGAAAAGGTCGATTGCGTGTTGTTGGAAACCAACGATGGAAAACCCCACCTCGAACAGTCGCTTCAAGTGCTGCACGCAGGCAAACGCGTCTTCATCGACAAACCGGTGGCGCAGGACTTGGCAAACGCGGTGGCGATTTATCAGGCGGCCAAATACTTCCAGGTGCCTGTTTTCTCCAGCTCGTCACTCCGGTACGCCGCCGGTGTTGACGAAATCCGCAGCGGCGAGATCGGGGAGGTGCTCGGCTGTGATACCTACAGTCCGTGCTCGTTCGAACCTTCCCACGTCGACTTGTTTTGGTACGGTATCCATGGCGTCGAACCTTTGTTCGCTTGCATGGGCACGGGGTGCGAATCGGTTCGGTGTCAGCCGTCCGAGCACGCCGAGATCGCCATCGGAACTTGGACCGGCAATCGCATCGGTGTTTTCCGCGGGATCCGGAACGGGAAAAGCGGGTACGGAGGAACCGCGTTCGGCGCAGGGGAGACCCGACAGGTGGGGCCGTATCAAGGCTATCAGCCCCTGGTGAGGGAGATTGCCTCTTTCTTCCGCTCGGGGGTCGCACCGGTAAATGCCGAAGAAACGCTCCAAATCTATGCGTTCATGCAGGCGGCATCTGAGAGCAAGCGGCGCCACGGTGCCAGCGTGACCATCGCCGAGGTGATGGCGGACGCCACCCGGAAGGCCTCCGAACTGTTGGCGGGAAAATTGCATTGAAGTGGCGAGATCGCAGGGTCTAAAGCTGACATCGATTGACAATGGGGGGCTACTGCGGTAGCTTCCAAAACACTCAGGCATTCGCTGGCCCGGGCCCAATCAGGTCCGGGCTCTTTTTTTACGTGGCGCTTGATGAAACGCCGTTCAAAACTCTTCCAAATATTCTCCAGCACTTTTCCCAGTAAGGGATGAGGAAGATCGCAGACATGACTGGCAGATATATAGAGCATTAG
>JBCCYK010000417.1:0-3096 GCA_039189905.1 Planctomycetota bacterium | reverse complement strand
CGACTTCAAAGACATGTTGCTCGCGTTATCCGACGCGGCAATTGATTTTCTGCTCGTCGGTGCGTATGCGGTTGCTGCCCACGGCTACCCGCGCGCAACTGGCGACCTTGATCTTTGGGTTCGTCCCGACTCGGAAACTGCTCCCAAGGTCTATCGCGTACTCGCCGAATTTGGCGCTCCGCTGCACGATCTGACGATCGACGACCTCGCAAGGCCGGGAATGGTCTTTCAAATCGGTGTCGAACCGTCCCGGATTGACATCTTAACTGCCATCTCTGGCGTGGAATTCGATCATGCTTGGGCGAACCGCTTATCTATTGAAATGGACGGGATCCATCTCAATGTAATCGGTCGTGCCGATTTGATTGTCAACAAACGAGCTTGTGGCCGTCCCAAAGACATCGCTGATGCGGAAACTCTCGATCCCACTGACTCGTGATGTCCCGGTCCGACGACATGGTGTTTACGCTGGGGACTTCGGCTTCGTTGCTTGCTCAAGCCTCGCTGGGGTTGTGAACGTAGTCGTAGCTCATGCCGTTTCCTGAAAACAGGGGCACTATGTGCCCGCTTGAGTGACAAGGGACGAAGGGATACTTTTTTCGCTCGTTCATTTGGTTAGGCCAAAGCGCTGGCTCCTCTGCCCTCAGAGAACTTCTACACACGCAGCTTCGGATTCAGTCGACTATTCGAGTTGTCTTGCGCGGCTGGCAAGTCTCAAGGGTCCATGCGAATGTCACGAGGCTTATTCGTTGTAACGAAGGTCCCGCCGGATGAGTGACGGGCCATTCAGGAAGGTTTCCAAGCTCTTCGTGACGACGGCCAATTGAAGCAGCGAATCGTACTGCCTTAGGTAGGGGGTTCTCTCGGATAAATTTATAGATCAATGGTGGTTGAATCAGTCGTGAAGGTGTTTGGTTGAAGGAAACGTTCGATGGTTCGACTACGTGGTGGTCGAGGCGACCGGGTCTCGCCATGGTTGCTGGTCGCGCATCATCGCCAGCACCGAACCAAGAGACGCCGAGCGACGGCAACGATCGCCTGTTTCTTTCTTGTCTTGTTGCCCCGGTGGACTCGGTCGTATAGCTCACGCGCCCAGGGTTCGTGGCGGATCACAATCCATAGGACTCTACCAACGCGGTGCGAAGCCATTTCGGTCCCCGCTTACTGATGCGACCGCTTCGGTCCACCTTCCCACTTTGGTAGCGTCGCGGGACGAGACCGGCGTACGCCGAGACTTGCCGGCTGCTCTTGAATCTCGAAGGGTCATCGATCCAGACGGCAATCGTTTGCGCAGCGACTGGACTGACGCCCTTGATTGTTGACAGTAGACTGACCGATGGTTTCTCCTTACAGATCGATCTGAGCTTGGCGTCGACACTGCAGAGTTGCCTTGCCAGCAGAGCAAGCTGCTCAAGGTCCATGTGACCAAGCGGCCTGACCGCTGGCCGTTGACAACCCGAGCGAGACCATCGTGCTGCGAATGTGATTCTTCACCCGTGTCATGTTTCCAACCAGTCGTTTTCGAAACACAATCAGCGACCGCAGTTGCCTGTTGGGCGGGCTAGGAATATGAACCAGTGTGATCTGCTTGAGAGCGGCCAGCTTGGCAAGCTTCAGCGCATCGTCGCGGTCGTTCTTTCGTTTTACGTTCTTCCAAGACCAGGCGTCTTCGAGGGGGGGAAGCGACGAGGACGGTGAGTCCCAGTTGCTGGCAGAGATCGCTGACCCATCCAGCCATGGAGCAGGCTTCGAAGACGACGAGGTCGACGGGGTGTTCTTCGAGCAGGGCGATGAACTGAGCGGGATCGGATTCGAAGGTGAGGAACTGCTTGGAATCGGATTCGGAGTCAAAGCGGCAAGAAACAGATTTGAACTTTCCAAGATCAACGGCCAGAATACGCATGGAAGATCACTCCCAAAATTTGAATGAGTACGGCAAGGTGAAGGCAAAGGGTAACGGGCTCGGCGCCCCACAAACCACAAAAGCTTGCCACTCATGGATTCTTTAGCGGACGCTACTTCAGTTGAATAAGCAGTGCGGTCTTTGTGAATCGACCTCCGACGCACTATCACTCTGTGCTTCTTGCGCAGACGAGTACAACCAGCACGATCTGTTACCCGACGGCTTTTGGGAAGAACTAGATGACGACATCATTGCCAATCGTAAATTGCTGGGGATGAAACGCCTCTCGGAGATTTTGCAGGGGCGATTCAAATCTGCTATTCGGGTGTATGCCGCCAGATACGACCTTCTCAGAAACGCGTCGCCAGATTTGTTCTCAGAATCCCACGATGATTATTGGGCAGGGTTTTACTCTTAGGTTTCATGTCCGATAACATGGTGTTTACGCTCGGCGTTCGGCACACCTTCCGCATTTGGCCACACGGGCTAGCATTGGTAGAATTTTCGTGATTCAGGCATCCTTCACTTCGTTCCGCAACTAATGTTCGTGCGGATTGATTACCGGAAGCGATTCTGTAGCGTCATGAAGTTTCCGTTTCGGGTCGCCTATTGGATTGACGATAATCGCATTGTTGGAATTGCCGTGGCCCATGCCAAACGTCGCCCGGGATATTGGCGCGATCGATAGTGTGCCGGTCACCCAATATGATTTTATGCTAGGCTTCGGGCACAACTTGGCTTTTTGGCAACGGGGCATGGGCTTGGTACAACCTCTCGTAGTCGAGACATCGTTCGCTTCGTTTCGGGCGGTGTCGCCAATCGCAGACGTTGTGCGACCTGACGAATCCAATGAGCAGCAAAGAGATACCATACGATCCGTTTGTGCGACTGGCGCAATTGGTTCGAAAATTGCTCGCTGAACTTGGGCCGCTCAGCGCAAAGGACATCGTCCGCCAGCTGCGGCGCGACCATTCGCCAAATCTGCAATCATCGGCAGTGAGAAAGGTGCTCGATCAAACGATGGCCGAGGAATTGGATCGCCTCCCCAGCAACTTGTATCGTTTGCGTGATTGTGTGTGATCTATGACGCACCGATCGTACAGCATGGTTGGGTATGAAAGAACTCGCTGCTCGGGTTAAACCATTGATTGATTACCCAAACGGTTACCCATCAGGAGCAGCGAGTCATGACT
>JBCCYK010000416.1:0-3138 GCA_039189905.1 Planctomycetota bacterium | reverse complement strand
TTCCAGGCTGGCTACGGTGCCGAGGAACGCTTGCACATGAGGTGCCTGCAGGTGGGCATGCAGCGCTTCCTGGGATGCCCATTGCTCCGACACCCAGATCCTGGTCGAGTCCTTTACATCCACCGCTATTCCGTAAAATTCGCAGCCGGCCTCGGCGCGGGTCGGCTCCAGGATGGCCTGCGCGGCTTCCATGTATTTGGGAGCGCTGTCTTCCGACAGGGTGATGCAAGCAATGACGGCAAGTTTGCTCATGGGCGAGTGCTTTCTCTTTCAGTCGTTGGCTGGAACGGTTCGGGGGTTATGCAAAACCCTGGGCGGGCGCCCGCGGGGTTCCAGCTCCTATGGCCTTTCGGGTCTTGCCCCAGCTCCGTGGCAACAAACCCACGATCAGCGCGTGACCCGGGAATCCCGCTGCGGGCCGTACTCGCGGCGCCGCGCCGGGCCTCGACAGCGGGGCCGCGTCAGGGCTCTTGAACCCTCGTAATTTCACCGGAGGCTAGGCGTGGCCCAATAAAAAGTCAAGCGCGCTTGCTTTTTTCTTGGAACGCGCCTAGTGTGACCGCGATTCAGGACCTTGACTCGAGATGCGGTTCCAGCGTCACCCGCGCGGTTTGCCACGGAATCGCGATGCCGGGACGCGGATTCGCTTTTCCGCGAGACAGGCAACTCAGTCAATTATCTTACCGCGCGCTGTTTCTCAGCCCGTTTTCAAGTCAGAGACACGTTATGACCGGTAGACTTCAAGGCAAGGTGGCTCTGATCACCGGTGGTACCAACGGCATCGGCAAGGCCGCCGTAGAAGGACTGACCCGCGAGGGAGTAAGCGTTGTTTTCACCGGCAATAATGAAAACGCGGGGCGCGCGATCGCCGAGGTCAATAACGCGATTTTTGTTCAACACGCCGTGCAGGATGTCGAGGGGTGGAAGGCCGTCAAGCAGGCAGTCAGGGAAAACCACGGACGGCTCGACATCGCTTTTGCCAACGCGGGCACCAACGCCGGCGACAGCGATATCGAATCCGTTGAGGTCGATGCCTGGCAGCATATCCTCGATATAAACCTCACCGGCCCGATGCTGACCATCAAAACCGCCATCGAGCTTATGCGCGCCAATCCGGAGGGCCCCGGAGGCTCGATCATCATCAACAGCTCCATCAATGGCATTCTTGCCCTGGCGGGCGACGTGACCTACTCGACGACGAAGGGCGCCCTGCGGCTCCTTACCAAGTCCTCAGCGGTACACCTCGCACGCGAGAAAACCGGCATTCGAGTCAACTCGATTCATCCGGGTGTTGTCGAGACGCCGCTCATCCAAGGTGCGATTCAGGGTGCGGACGATCCCACGGCGGCCCGGGCCATGCTCGAAAACATCGCCCCCATGGGCCGCATGGGAGAGCTGGATGAGATTCTGGCACTGCTGATCTATCTGGGTTCCGATGACTCGAAGTTTGTCACCGGGTCCGAAATCGTGATCGACGGTGCGTCGACGGCGGGTCTGCCCGGCGTTTGACGGCCCCCGGTCGATAACCGTCGGCCGCCTTTTGTATATGCGCTTCTGTATATGCGCTTCGCACGTGCGCGGGTTGTACCGGCGCGAGTTGTACAGGCGCGGGCCGTAACGCTCGCGCTTTCGTTTGTGCTACTCGCCGTGAAGTACGCGAAATTTCCTCAGGGAAAACTTCCATTCTCCGTTCTCGCGCACACACTCGTCGTGATACTCGCCCCGGGGGCGTATCTCGGTGCCGTCTTGCATCACAGCCACTTCAGTTGTGTAACTGCGCATCGTCGCGCGGTCCCCATTCACGGAAATAAAGCCAGGCTGGGCCATCATGTTGACGAAGGGGAAGAGTTTCATCGTTTCAATCCAGGTTGCGACTATCGCCTCGCGGCCGCGAATACCCTCAACTTCGAGGTGGGGCAGTTCCCACAGCCCGTCCGCCGCCCAGGTACTTCCCCAAATCTCCTCATCGCGCTGATTCACGCCGTCGCAGTAACGATCCAGTAGCGCGCGGATTTGAATCTGATCGAACAGGGCTTGCTCAGACATTGTGATCTCCCAAGGCGCTCAATTGTGTTTCGCAACCGCGGTTACTGGTTGATCAGACCGCCGTCGACGACGATCTGCGTTCCGGTCACGTAGCTGGAGAGATCGCTGGCGAGGAACAGCGCCGCATCGGCGATCGTGGACGGTTCGCCCATGTAACCCATGGGAATAGACTCATTCAGGGCTTTGTACTCCTCGGGGTTTTCGTCTTTTGCCTGGATGTTCATGTTTGTGGCGATCATGCCCGGATGAATCGTGTTGCAGCGGATACCCTCACGCGCGGTTTCGGCCGCGATGGACTTGGTGAAGCCCAGGACACCGCCCTTACTCGCTGCGTAAGCTGAAACGGCGTACACGCCGACCAGCGCCACGATCGACGACATATTGATGATTGACCCCCGGGTACCCGTCTCTCGCATGAGCATGACGGCACGCTGAGTGCCGAGAAACACGCTGGTCATGTTCACGATCATCTGCTTGTTGTAGTCGTCCAGCGTGAACTCCTCGATAGGATTCACAATGACGATTCCCGCATTGTTCACCAGCGTATCGATGCGTCCGAAGTCTTCCCTGATGCGTGTCATGGTGCTGTCCCACTCCGCATCCGAGGTCACGTCCTGGCGCCAGGACACGGCTTGACCGCCGGCGGCGTTGATCTCTTCCGCGGTTTTCGCGGCACCGGCCTCGTCTGTGTCGGTGACGATGACCGAGGCCCCCTCGGATCCGTACTTATGAGCGATGGAGTGGCCTAGGCCGGGGTTGGAGGCTCCGCCCGTGACGAGGCAGACCTTATCGGTAAGTAAGGGCATGAGATGAGTTCCTTATAGGAGGCTTATAGTTTTGCTTGCCTGAGAAAACGATCCGGGCACGGCCTGACGGTTGAGCGAGACTGCTCTCCAGTAATAAAAACAAGTCAGAATGTTTTTATATCACGCAAACCCCTCCAGGCGAAGACACGCTTGCTCAGTCGGGCTGCTCGATCTCGTAGATTTGGAGGAGTTGATCCGTAACCAGATCAATGACGCGTTCGGCGCGCTTGTTGCGGTTGCTGAAGCGGTAGCTTAACGCCATGCCGCTCATGACAAACTGGACGAG
>JBCCYK010000415.1:0-3193 GCA_039189905.1 Planctomycetota bacterium | reverse complement strand
GTTTACATCGTCATGGAAACTCTTTTCATTGCAATTGATGAAGCTGATGAGTTTGCGTGTCGTCTTCTAGAGGATGACTCATCTCGGTACCTGCTACCCGGCGAGCGACTTTTCCTTTATTTTGAGGTAGAAATCAAGCAGTGGGTGCAGGAGGCGTCGGACGTGACTCAGTTGGAGGAGTTGTTCTTGTTCTTCCAGTTGCATCTTCGGGATGACACGAGCCTCATGCCGTCTTTGCAAGCTCGACTGAAGGAAATTGCCTTGGACCGCCCAAGCCACTATTTGACACTACGCACGAGCGAACAGGACGAAGAGCCATGGTGGGAGCGTGACTACGATGACTGGGCTTCGCGATTGGATACATTGCGACGCGCTGAAGTGGCCAACGAGGTGCCATGATCCCTGGGGTCGTGGCATCGTCTGCCGATGACTCAATTCACGTTGCATGACCCGTTGTGTTTCGAAACGGCTGACGGTTTCCGCTAATGCTCGAACGCGATCCCAGCATGATTTCGTCGAGCTGTTCGCGAATCTGCTCACTGCTCGCACGTAAGTCGACGGAAACCATTGACAGATAAGTTCTTGCCTTGGAACATTTTCTTCGCGGCGGAAATTCCGCCCCTGCGAATGAGGCTCGCCACGGGAGCCGATGAAACTCTCGTTGATGATTGCGACTGGTCACCGGAAGCTCCGTGTTCATCTCGCCCGAATTGGTCATAACCCGACGCGTCAATCGTCTTGGCGTTGGACGACCGGCTTGAGCTGGAACGCCTCGAGTAGGTCGTCTTTTTGGGCAAAGTCCTTGGGCGTCTCATCGCCGTCCAGGTGTTGCCAGGGAACCAGCGAGTCGCGTTCTTTGCGCTGGTCTTGGAGCTTCTTTCGTTGCCGCGTTGCGTCGTCGACCTGAGCCGCGTCCGTCGGGTCATGCGGGGGTAACGGCGGCTTGTCAGCGTAACGCCATCCGGCCATCAGACGCTCCGCGATCCACCGGTTGTGCTCCGCTTGCGCGGCGATCATTTGGTCGCCGTATTTGAACGCACACTCGACTAAGGTTGGAGCAACACTTGCGTGCAAAGACGCGGCTGTCGGAACTTTCGAAAGATCCAGATCGATTCCCAGGATGTCGCCTTTGAATGGCGCATGCGCGGCCGCTGCCATGTTGCTGCGACGTTCCCAGCCACGCAAGCCATCCCAGTAAGCTTCGGGCTCGACCTCGTTTGCAAATCGCGATGCCAACCACTTGGCTAACTCCCGCTGACCGGAGCTCACGATGGCATCGTATCCGAGGATCTCTCTCGTGTGAGCAAAAGGAATCAAGCGGCACCGCTTTTGGGCTTGGGACTGATTCCAAACACGCATCATGTCATGCAGGACGGTTTGTTCGGGTAGGCAGACGAAGACGGGCAGGCCGTCTTCGGACCAGGGATGGTCCTCCGGCCATTCATGCAGTGGTGCCAAACGATCCCGCAACCTCTCGGCAATGAGGGCATTGCGATTTTCGGAATCCGTACACACAACCACCATTGGGAGGCAGTCCGCGCGATGGAGCAGGTAGCGGATTCCCTGGATCACTTCATCGTCGACGGGATCATCGGGCAAATCAATGAAGTTGGCGTTGCAAGCAAAACTGACCCCGGGTGCTCCCTCCGTGACTCCCTCGGGAAAACGTAGGTGATCAGCCGCATGAAAAGGACCCTCCCAGCGATCGGCCTCCGCTGGCAAATTCCAGGCATTCTCATGCGCGTCATGCCATTGCGTGAGGTCGGGGCCGAAGGCCGGGAACGCGGACCGAAATCGTTTTGCCCCGATCGGATCGTCGACCAAGAGTGTCAGACGACTTCGTTTCAAGTTCCGCAAATGAACCAGCTCCGCGACTTCACGTGCAAGCGCTTGACCCTGGGCACCGGAGCCAAAAACGACCACGTGCGGCACACGCCGGCCAAGCTCGCGCGGCAAGGCCTGGCGTAGGGGACCGATGACCAATTGGGTGGCCGCGATTTCTTCCGGCAAGACAAACTCGACGACCGGACGTTTGGAAAAGGAGCGTCCTTCGGCATGCTTGGACGGAAGCGATGCGCTGCGGACGTCATCCAGAACGCGCGAAGCGGAGAACAGTTCATTGTTCTCGATGTGCGCAAAGCACTTGAGGCGGCCTTGTTTACGCTTGGTCGCATCCAGGCCGAATGCGTGGGCAACGATCGCGGAATTGCGATTGTCGGCCCCCGTGACGGCGAACAGTTCGGCGGCGTGTTCGACACCGGCCTTACGCAGGGTGTCCGCTTCCGTGGCATCCCGAATAAGGACTAGGGCATGGAGCTCACGGGCTTCATCCAAGTAGGGGTTCGACTCATCAAGTTCTACCACCACCACGTTGAGCTTGCGGTCGCGGTTGGTTGCCAGGTCACGCACCAATTGCATTCCAATCGATCCGAGGCCGCACACGACCACATGATTCCGCAAGCGACCCATGCGTCCGGCTTGCAGGGCGTCATAGAAGAGCTTGCGATTGATTTCGACCGCCAGAATCGTCCACAACAAGATGGAACACCCCACCCCAAACTGGCCCAAAGCCCCATCGACCCTGGCGTCCCCATCCAAGCGAAGGAGCAAGACCGCGTTGACCAACCCGGAAGCGACCTCACCGAGTTGACTCGGCGTCCCGTTTTGCGTCGGTGGGGTCATCCAAACAATGGTTGCAAAGCCGTCGGCCAAGACGATGAAGACCAAGGCTGGGACGATCCACCCGAGCCACGCCCGGTAGAGTCGCCATACGTTTCTCAGGAAGGACGACTTGCGATGCAAGACCACGAGCGCGAGCAGCAAAGCCAGCACCGGCGTGACGATCACATCAAACCACTGCAGGTTGTTCATATGGGTGCGCCGGTGTCAACGATGTGCTTCATAAGTGGAATCGCGAGTTGCCATGCCTCGAGGAATTCGATTTCATCGCGTGCCGAACGTCAAGCGTCGGCTGGTGCTGCGTGTGCGCTTTGCTAAGTCTGGAATCGGTTTCTACAGGTTTCTAAAGACGGTCCATCCGGCATTGTCGTGGGTCGCTTGGGCTGATGGATTTTCGGAGGAGCGCGGTAGGGACGGCCGTCGCCGGCCGCCCCCCGCACAGATCCGTACTCGAGCGTTTAACTCATACGGCTCCTGCCTTGAGTCGGGCGCGGAACCGAACACTGGGGAAGGG
>JBCCYK010000414.1:0-3270 GCA_039189905.1 Planctomycetota bacterium | reverse complement strand
GCTGGTGGCGCGACGTGGAGATTGTGATGCCCCGACGTCCCTCGAACTGGATCGAGAAAACCGCATCTTTCGGCCATGGTTCGGCGCGGCTTAGGGAGATCGTGTATTCGGGCACAAGCGGTTCGTAGGTCACAACCACGCTCGAGCGTTCCAGCTCCTGCGACAGCGTGCAGATCGGGCGCGGCGTGAACTCCCATGCCGAAACAGGTGAAACAGCGAGACAGAGAAAAAGGGCAATAATACGCATACCAGGCAATATAGAGGGGCACGCGTCTCTGACGAGTTCGAACCGATGATCACGCGCGAATGAGCATCCAGTCTGCGTCGCGAAAGCTAGGGAGGAACGGCCCAATCCGGACGTTGGGACACTGCATAACGTGTTGCGATGCAGCACCCTAAAGCGGACGCCTATGACGGGCGTCCTGCATGAGAATTTGACAAGTCATCGAACACTTGGCTGACCATCAGCGGTCTATCTTCGGCAAGCTCGAACTCTGGCAGTCCACAACCGGATCGCTGTCGGAACAGCCCAATAGACCATGATGGGAACCATCAGAGCAGTCAGTAGGAGCGTTCGAAGCGGCAAGGCAAGTTCACCGACCAAAGGTTCCAGAACCAAGAGCAAGCTGGTGATGAGCGGATAGGCGACCGCCCAGGTGACCAAGGCAATTTGGTTTCGGCTGAGCGCCTGTGACCCAGTTTGAGTGGGAGCGCGTCCAGACATCAGGCAGCCCTCCCCAGCGGTTCGCCGAACTCAACGACATTGCCTTCCGGGTCCTGAACAAAACCAACTCGTCGTTCATATTCAGTGCCGTCGAGCGGGTAGGTGTCGGCGGCCACGAAGGCCTTTGCTCCTCGGGCTTCGAGCCTTTTCAAGGTTGCGTCAACACTGTCGGTCGCGAAGCACAAGTGTCCGAAACCAGTTCTGCCGAAGTGCTGTGCAAAGGTCGCATCTGGCCTGAGACCAGCGCCGTTGGGGTCCGCAGCCACGATCTCAACAACCCGAACGCCGTTCAACGTGAGATAGGCGAGGCGCTTGCCATCGAGCGCAGGAACCGTCCATGCGGTCTCTAGCTCGAGTCCGAGGACGTCGACGTACCAAGCCAACAGCGCGTCGAAGTCGCCTGCATTGATAGACATGTGATCATACCCGGTCAGGCCGATTGGGTTTGCAGCCTGGGGATCAGCAGTTGTGCCCGCTGCGTCAAATGAATGGGCGTAATTCATGGGTATCTCCTTTTCGATGATGGTTGACGGCTCAGACGAGGTCCCAGGCGGCCCAGTTCTCTTCCAGATGCTGGATCGAAGTGGTGCCGGGAATCACGATGATGTTGGGGGACCGACGCAGCAGCCAAGCGAGTGCATCCTGCGGGGACAGTTTGGCCCCTTGCTGCATCGGATTTGCGCCAAGGGGGCCATAGGGAATAAAGGCAATCCCACGCTCGGCCGTATAGTCGACGAGATCATCGTCTTCGGTCTCTGCCATGTTGAAGCGGTTCTGGACGCTCGCGATGGACGCCACAGACAATGCCCTGTCCAGTTCGGCGCGGGTGACATTTGACAACCCGATATGCCGAATACGGTTGTCGGCCTGAGCCTCGGCCAAGGCAGCCACTGAGACTTCAAGCGGCGTGTTCGGGTCGACTCGGTGCAACTGAAAGAGATCGATCTGATCGCGGCGCAGGTTGACCAGCGCCTTGTCGATCTGGCGATGCAGTGCATCCCTTGATCCATCGACAACGATCTTGTCGGGCGCAGGTTTGTCTACACCACCTTTCGTTGCGAGCACGACGGACGTATCGGAAAGAGCTTCGCCAACGATCTGGTCGGCCGTCTCTGGCCCGTAGGACCAGGCGCTGTCAAAAAATGTGACGCCCAAGTCAGCGGCGCGGCGCAGAAGTTTCAGGCCGCCATTCCAGTCCGCGTAAGGTCCGTAGTTTCTTGGCTGGCCCGTCAGGCGCATGGCACCGTATCCAAGCCGATTGACAGTGGTGTCACCGCCGAGTTCGAAGGTTCTGTTGGTCATCTCGTCTCTCCTCTGTGAGTGCGTGGGTCGGAAGATGTGCCGACAGACAGAAATACGGTAGACAGCTGACAAGAGTATCAGTTACTCATATTGCGTATGAGCAAGTCTCTTGACCGACTGAGCCTGCTGGAAACATTTGCCAGGATCTCCGACCGAGGATCGATCAGCGCAGCCGCTCGGGACCTTGGGCTTTCGCAAGCGTCTGCAAGCAGGCAATTGCGGGAACTGGAGGATCGGATGGGTGCGCAACTCATCCGACGGACAACACACTCCCTCGCGTTGACGCCCGCCGGTCACGCAGCTCTCGCAGACGCCAGGACTCTGCTTGCCGATTGGGATGCATTCGAGGAGCGCCATACTGCACAAGGCGGCGTCATTCGCGGACCATTGAAGGTCGTTGCTCCGGTGGCTCTGGGGCAGACGCACCTTGTCGATATGGCGGCTCGCTTCCTGATCGAGCATCCAGACGTCACCCTCGAGTGGGAACTGGAGGACGACCCGATCCGGTTCGCGGAACGCGGCTGCGATTGCTGGATCAAAATCGGGCCGGTTCCAGATGACACCTTGATCGTCAGGACGTTGGGCCAAGTCGAGCGGATCGTCGTAGCAGCGCCCGAGTTGCTTGGAAACAGCTTGAAAGATCCCCAGGAATTGGAGGCAGTTCCTTTCATCGCCTTGGCACCTTTCGAGGGCGGGAACGTCACATTCACGAACAACAAGGGAGTTGCCGTCCCTGTATCCTTGCGACCCAGGATGACGACAAACAACATCGTCTCGATCCTGCGCGCGGTCCGTCTTGGGACGGGCGCTGCAGTCATGCCTACGTGGTTCGCCGCGACAGAACTGAAAGACGGACGACTCATTGACCTTCTGCCCGGCTGGCGCGCCAGCAGCCTTTCGATCAATGCAGCCTTCCTCCCAGCCAGAAACCAGCCAAAGCGGCTTGAGGCGTTCCTTCAGTTCCTTTGCACAGGTGTCCGAGCAATACCGGGGGTTACTTCTCACACATGAGCAGCTCAAACGGCCCAAAGCTGACCTTGGTGAAGCCAGCTCAGTTTTGCGGGCGTGTTCCCGTTAGCTGCCATTCGCCGCATTCGCGAAGTCGAGAGGTGCCAAGAGGTCTGCCCTGCGGGACAAAACTGCCTTTGACCGAACGGCTGGTTTGGGAAAAATGAGTGGACTCAGTTGACCCAGCCTGTCGCCAGTCTGCCTTCCCAGTTGGGATGATTGGCAGCCCTGGCCAG
>JBCCYK010000413.1:0-3302 GCA_039189905.1 Planctomycetota bacterium | reverse complement strand
GCGGGCACCAGGAAGTCAGAATGGCGTGTCGTGAAGCCCTACAGCCTGGAGCTACAATTGACGCTTTCAATCAAGAAATGACCAGGACGGTCGCAAGAGTTTTTCCGAATGCTGCCAAGGATCGAGCCGGCAGGTGGAACAAGCGCAAGATTGCGGCTCTCAAGCAACCATCAGGCACTCTGATTGCCAAGAAGGGTAACGAGTCGGTCAACTATACCGAGTATCATCGAGAGTTCTCTGCCAAAGAAATTGGCATTCTCAAGGCCGCTGGAAAGTTCAGGCACATGCAGAGACTCCGTAAGGAAAACCCCATGAATGACGCCGAGAAGCAAAGAAAGTACAATTGGACGGGGCCCAAGCAATATTTTACGGGTCGCGGGAACCAAGGTGGTCGGGGAGCGGGCGGTCGCGGAAACGCTGGCGGTCGAAGCTTCGCTGCGCGCGTAGCTGCCCTAGAAGCTCGCTTCGGCGACGACAATACCGAAACCCAAGTAACAGACCAGTCAACGATCACTACAGCTGGAACCATCGATCAATCCAGCACTATTCGCTCAACAAGCACTGCAATCGTTCCGCATACTGGCCGTGGAAATCAAACCGGCCGTGGTCGAGGTGGACGCGGTCACCAGGTTGGCAAGGTGAAATCTGGCGTCCGGTACGCGGTCGCATCTATTATGTCCGAACCAGCTAGATCCGAAGCCTTTTCTGCAATTTCGGATGCTCATCGTTTATTGGCTGAAAGCTATGACGTTATGGGCTCGGGCCGACTCGACATAGATAATCACGCTGACACGTCGTGCCTCGATAAGACATTCCGTACGTTATTTGTGTCCGATCGCGTGTGTGAAGTACAGCCTTTTTCGAACAATTACAAGCCGATGCAAGTCGCAATTGGCACGGGTGTAACGGCAGTCGATACCGACAGTGGAACGATTTTGTTAGAGATCCGAGAAGGTCTCCTGTTCGGCGACAAAATTGATACGGCTTTGCTGAATCCGAACCAGGCGCGCATTAACGGAATTGATCTGTGTGATGACCCTTTCGATGTAAATCGTAAGTTCGGTCTCTATGACCAAAAGCGCGACCTGTATGTGCCATTTGAGTGTTTTGGGACATTGGTCGGTTTGTCGACCCGGCAGCCTACTGACGACGAGATCCGTCGATCTCCGAGAATTATTCTCACCAGCGATGCACCGTGGGACCCGCACAACGTTGATCTGATGCGGCGACCCAAAACCAACGAGTTTAAGGTGTATTCGGCTATTACTGAAAATGTCCGGGTGTCTGCTGTAAGCATGGTAGCAGAACCAGATGAGCCGCAGATAGCAGTCAAACGATGCGAATGCGTCGAATGTGAATCCGATGTGGTTCTCTCGAGCGTCTCTTCGGCGCTGACAATGGAAACATTTGTCCCTCGAATGGTCGCGGCGGTGAATGTGGCGACGGCGGAGCGATCGGCTGAGGAGCTTAACCCGCCTGACCCTGGACCGTACCAGACTCCTGACCAAAGACGTGAAAACGCGATGGTGTCCCTGACGAGACACGCAACAGTGGATGCTCAATCATTGAGCAGGCGATGGAATATCAGCCTCGATGCAGCGCGCAACACGCTGTCCGCAACAACGCAACTCGGTAAGAGAACAGGCGACACATTGATGTCGTGGCGTTATCGCGCGTTTGTCTTCCACAACAGGTACCGCAGGTCCAACTGGAAAGTCTACCAGGACACGATGCACGGACGCACGTATGGACTGCGGCGTGAACAACATGCGCAAGTCACTGCCGATGAGCAGGGCTTTGTACACGTCTACCCGATGCGCGAACGAACTGACTGCTCTGAAGCCGTGGAGGCACTCATCAATGAATTGAACGCAACGCCGCACACTATTGTTGTTGACGGGGCACTTGAGATGGTCGGGCCGGATTCCGAGTATGCTAAGACTTGCCGTCGGAACCAGATTAATGTTCATGTTATTGAACCCCGTACCCCGAACCAAAACCGTGCCGAGAGAACTGTCGGCGAGTTACGCCGGAGGTGGCGACGACTTAGAACTGTTAAGCGCGTGCCCAATCGTTTGTGGTGCTATGGAATGCGCTGGCTCGCGGAAGTTATGAGCCGAACGGCGTCGTCCACTGACGGTAGAACACCGTATGAGCGAGTTTCCGGGGACACACCTGACATCTCCGAATACCTCGACTTTGACTTTTATGACATGGTGTGGTTCTGGCACCACACCGGGGACGATGAAAGTCCACGTCTCGGTCGATGGCTTGGAATTGCACACCAGGTGGGTGGTGCTATGTGCTACTGGATTCTCACTCTTTCTGGTGATGTTGTACAAGTCTTGTCTCGTACTTCTGTACAGCACGTCACTCGCGGGGACTTAGAGCGACCTGAAATCGCGGAACGCGTGAAGGATTTCGACGAAAGGCTCGTCGAGAAGCTCAATGCCCCACAGTTTATTATCAACGCTATGCACGATACGGGTGTATTCGTCGAGCTAGAGGACGATGCTGAGGAGTACGACTTCATCAACGCGGATGGAACTCCGGTCAAGGGCGTTCCCGACATTGACGACATAGCCAGGAACGCTGATGGCGACTATGATCACGACGCGTATGACGAATACGTGGGAGCTGAGTTGTGGGCCGAAGACTCGTCCGGAACAACGAAACTTGCTAAGGTCATCAAGCGTAAACGCGACGGGAGCGGAAACCCTGTCGGCAAGCGACACCAGAATCCGTTGCAGGATACGAGAGTCTTCGAGGTTGAAATGCCCGACGGGACTATCAAGGACTATGCTACCAATGTCATCGCGGAAAACATTTATTCCCAGGTTGACAATGAAGGCCGTCGACACCAAATCTTCAAAGAAATCGCGGATCACAAGAAGGACGGCGGGGCCGTCACTGTCCAAGATGGTTTCTGGGTGTCTACTGGCGGAAACAAGACGCGAAAGATGACAACCCGAGGATGGCAGTTATTGGTGGAGTGGACTGATGGTTCACAGAATTGGATTCCCCTGAAGGATCTGAAGGAGTCCAACCCCATTGAAGTCGCGGAGTATGCCGTGGCAAACAAGATCGATCATGAACCCGCGTTTGCCTGGTGGGTTTCAGACACGCTAAGGCAGCGCAACCGAATTATTTCGAAAGTCGAGTCGAAGAAGTCCAAGTATTGGACTAGAACCCACAAATTTGGTATCAGGTTGCCGAAGACTGTGGAAGAAGCCCTCGAAACTGACGAGGAGAATGGGAACCACCTATGGCGCGACGCCATCAACAAAGAAATGAAGATCGCG
>JBCCYK010000412.1:0-3350 GCA_039189905.1 Planctomycetota bacterium | reverse complement strand
CGACAACGGCGCCGCGAATCTCATCGCGGCACGTCTCTGAGAATCGTTGTTGCTGCCGGTCGGACGGTGCGCCCGACATCCACGACAGGCTTGATGCCGTCCATGCTTCTTCCTTGGGAATACGGTGTCCGTAATCTGGCCCGGCGGCCGTTGCGGACGGCTTTAACGCTGACGGCACTCTCAACCGTTGTGGTGTTGGTGTTGGTGGTCGTTGGCTTCATCCGTGGGCTGGAACAAACGCTCAAGACCAGCGGTGACGCCAGCGTGATGCTCGTCTATTCCGTCAGTTCGGAAGAAAACATTGAAAACTCGGCCATTGAGACACGCGTTTCATCGCTTCTCAGTGCCAGCATTCAAAGCGTCTTCAAACGTTTTGACGTCGTGCACGTCTCGCCGGAACTCTATCAGGGGACGCGTGTCCAATCGGAATCCAACGAAAGTGGTTTTGGACTGGTACGCGGCGTCACCTTCCGAACTCCTCTGATACGTCGGGGCGTCCGACTGGTCGAGGGCACATGGCCCGATGATGGTGAGGTAATGGTTGGCAAACTCGCAGCCGCAAAACTAGGCATATCCGCCCGGCAGATTGCGCTGGGGCGCACCCTGCGTTTCGAAGGCCAAGAGTGGACGATCAGCGGTCAATTCGCGAAACCGAATACTACGAACGGGTGCAGAAGCACTACCATCCCGTCATCGTCAAACGCGGTGTGACGCAGCAAGCGGGCACACCCCTGTTTCAGGCTGCGGGCTGGATCGAACCACGACCCACGGCGATCACCGTCGCCGCCCTCGCCGCGGGTGTGGTCGAAGAACTGCTCGTTGTCGAAGGTCAAGATGTGCAGCAAGGCCAGCTGATTGCCCGACTGATCACCGTCGATGCGGAGATTGAGGTCCAGCAAGCCAAAGCGACCTTGCAGAAGAGCGAAAGCGAGCGGCAGGAAGCGGAAGCGGAACTGAACGCCGCTCAGCTGCAACGTGACAACCCTTTGCACCTGCGTCTGCCTTTGGCCGAGGCCAGGGGCGTGCTGGCAAAGGCACTCACCGAAAGTGACAAACTCCCCTATCTGATCGAGGCGGCTGAAACAGAATTGAGCGTACGCCAACGAAGTTACGAAGCGAAGATGCGCGCCGGCGATGCGGTTCCGGGTTCGGCCGTTCGAATCGCGGAAGGCGAACTGGCTGCCGCTCAAGCCAATCGGAACGAACTGAAATCCCGTGTTCCCAACCTTCAACGTGAAATCGAAGCCTTACAGGAAAAGGTGGATGTCCTCGAGAAGCAACTCGCGCTGCAAATCGACGATCACGGTCGCGTTGCCAAGGCGGAGGCTCAGCTTCGAGCCAAAGAAGCGCTCCACGAACAATCATCCATTCGTTTGCGTCAAGCAGAACTGGATCTGGCGAGGATGCAAGTGGTGGCGCCCATTGACGGAAGGATCCTCCGGGTTGTTGCGACCCCAGGAACTCGTGTCATGGGCTTGGAACACTTTGCCGGTCAGAGTTCCAGCACGGTCGTCGAAATGTATGACCCGTCACGCTTGCAGGTACGAGCCGACGTTCGCTTGGAGGACGTTCCGCTGGTGACGCCAGGCGCATCCGTTGAAATCAAGACGGCATCGACCAGCGAAACGCTCACGGCTGTGGTCCTCCAACCCACGAGCACCGCCAACATTCAAAAGAACACGCTCGAGGTGAAGGTCTCCATATCAGATCCAACGGAATCCATACGCCCCGACATGCTGGTGACGGCCACGTTCCTGGCTCCACAGGCGCCCGAAAACATCAACGCACAGAACGAAACGACGCAGATCCTCATCCCGGAACAATTGGTGCAGCGCGACACCAGCGATCGGAATCGATCACTGCAAACCAATCCGAGTGCAAGCGTGTGGATCATTGACCGAGACAAGCGGGCGGCCCGCAAGACAATTGAGCTCGGCAGCTCACAAACGGGAGGCCTCGTCGAGGTGGTTAGCGGATTGGAAGTGACCGACAAACTGATCGTCACGGGAGCGGAAGGCCTCACCCCGGGTGATCGGCTGTCCGTTCGGGGTGACGATCCTGTCATGGGTGTACGGAGTTAAATGATGACGCTCGTCGAACTGCAGAACGTAACCAAATCCTTCACCAAAGGGGGCGAAACGATCACGCCGCTTGATGACGTGAGCTTGAAGATTCAAGCCGGTGAGTTTGTCTCATTGATGGGCCCCAGTGGAACCGGCAAGAGCACGCTGCTCAACGCCGTCAGTGGGATCGACCGACCCAATTCCGGTCGCATCCTGGTTGCGGGCACCGAGATCACGCGATTGACACGCAGTCAACTTGCGGACTGGCGTGCGGAGAACCTTGGATACATCTTTCAAACGCATAACCTGATCCCCGTCTTAACTGCCTACGAGAACATCGAGTTGCCCACACTGCTGCTCAAGCTCACCAGTGCCGAGCGAAAACAACGCGTGCAAGTCGCCTTGGAAGCGGTGGGTCTGTCGGATCGAGCCGGACACTACCCGCGCCAATTATCCGGCGGGCAAGAACAACGGGTCGGAATCGCTCGGGCCATTGTCGCCCATCCCAAAGTCGTGGTCGCCGACGAGCCAACGGGCAGTCTGGATGCTGAAACCAGCGAGCAAATTCAAGTTCTCCTTCAACGGCTGAACCAAGAACTCGACATCACCTTGTTGATGGTCACGCATGACCAAGACGTCGCAAACATCGCAAGCCGGCGTTTGACACTGGACCGCGGAAAGATCGTCGACTTGATGGCACCCGAAACCACAACTTAATTCGCGTTGCAAAACCAGGATCACGCGTTGGCAAACGCCCCAGGTCTCAATCAACCGTCTCAAATCACCCATCACAAGTCAGTCCATGCTTTCTTTGTCCTTCAAAACACTCTGGCGTCATCGCACCCGAAGCCTGCTGACGGTTTCCGGTACTGCGGTGGCGATGTTTGTGTTCTGTCTTGTGGGATCCGTCCAAGAAGGCCTGCGTCGCCTTTCGTCGGGTGTCGACGCCGAACGCAGCTTGATCGTGTTCCAGGAAAACCGATTCTGCCCAACAAGCAGTCGATTGCCGGAAAGCTACGCCAACAAGATTCGCGAGCTATCGGGTGTCAAGGAAGTCATGCCCATTCAAGTTTGGACAAACAATTGTCGCGCGAGCTTGGACATCATTGTCTTTCACGGAGCAGACCCACATCAGATCGAAACGATGCGACCTGTGAAGCTGATCACCGGTGACTGGAACCGCTTTCGCGGTCGCCAAGATGCCGCGCTGGTCGGAACCAACGTGGCCCAGCGGCGTGGCCTGTCGGTGGGAGATTCGTTCTCGATCGGCGACGTGTCCGTTCACGT
>JBCCYK010000411.1:0-3351 GCA_039189905.1 Planctomycetota bacterium | reverse complement strand
GGTTACTGTTTCTTCCTGTGCAAAGCTTGTGCGAACAAAGACTTGATGCGTTTTACCATCCAGTTCGATGCTGAATTCTTGCTCGCCTCCACCCCATGCTTGGAACATAGGCTCATTGTGAAACGGGTGAGGGGTGGAGGTTTCTTTGATAAGATAGAGCGGATCGTTCACGCGCGTTGGCGCGTCATAGGTGGCAAAGCCATCATGATACGCGGCAAGTCTGATCGTCAGATCACCGGCGTCGATGAACTTTCGATACATCCGTCCAATAAGGTTTTCGGTGTTCTCCAGGGTGGCCTTTGCGCCTCTCCACTGGAGGCGATGGTCGTCGAAGTTTGACCACAAAACCAAGGTGCCTGAAGTCCCGAACAAGTCGGAACGCTCCAGCCACTCGGACGGAACCGGTTTTTGTATCGGGAGCGGCACTGCTTTCAGACCCCCTTCGATCTCGTCGACGTCCAGATAGGTCCACATCGCGTTCTTGGGTCCCGCCTGCCATGACCAAACTTCCAGGCGCCGACATTGGGAAATCGATGAGTTTGGGAGGCCCATGCCAAACCGACCGATGCCTATGCGGTCCTTCAAGTGCGTCCCATTGCCGAACTGAAGGGCAATGCGGAGAGTTGCCGGATTCATACCGTCGCCATTGTCGACAACGGCGATCTGTTCGATGCGGCGACTTTTTCTTTGACTGACCTGCTTCATGACCTCCAGACAGATCACGTCAACTTGGGTAGCATTCGCCTGCACTGAATTGTCGATTAGTTCGGCCAACGCATAGTCCGTATTGCGGTACCCACTATCGCGCATCGCTCGCACGGCGAGTTCCGGTGGAATGATCTCCTCCTCTGACGTCAATCGATCCACCTCATCCTGTTGGGTCATGCCAAACGTCCTCCCAGTTTGATAACGCCTCAGTGACCGAGCCAAAACCTGGAAGGGCTGGGTCGGTCACTGTGATGATCTCAGCAGTTTCGTTGCCGCCAGCACGAATGCCACGGGTGGCACGACCGACCATCTGGCTGTAAAGCACCAACGAGCGCGTCGGTCGCGCGATGATTGCGCAACTCGTTTGTGGCGCGTCAAAGCCCGTGGTCAGCACGCCGAAATTCAACATCACGATCTTTTTCTTTGCGTTGGACTTATATCGTCGAATTCGTCGGGACCGTTCCGCAGTGTCAGTTTCGCCAGACACGAACAATGCTTCAATGTCTCTGATTGTGAGCATTGCCTGGAGAAGTTTGGCGTTCTCAACAGACGGGGCAAAAACGATAGTGCGATCGTGCCGGCGTGTTGCGTCAACGATTGCCCCGAGTACCGCTTCTGTTCGCGCCGCGTCTCGCCCCAGCTCCTCGAGAATCTCATCCGAGATTTCCGGTTCATCTTCGACCAGTGCTTGGTCTAATTTCTCGAAGTGCAGGTCCGATGGCGCTTCGAGTTGCTTGAATTCGGGACGTGCAAGATACCGCTCTTCCATCAGGAAAGAGACTGGGTCATCGTAGCCTTCGACTTCAAGAAGTACTTTTTGTCCGTCGAAAAAGTCTGAGAGGCGCTTGTCTTCTTCAATTTCCGACCAACTTCGCCCGGGAGTGGCCGTCAGACCTAGAAGGGCGTTCTCTGGCCTTTTCGTAGATAGTGCCTTGAGGACGTTCGCGTAGGTTGGCGCGATCGCCTGGTGCGCTTCGTCGATCACAGTCAATGAGGCCCGGTCAGCGAGCGATAGGAGCGTCGACACATCTCTCGTATCAAGACTGGCCATCTTTGCGAGTCCCGCAACCATCACACCGTCGTGCAGGTCGTTCACCGCCGCGCGACGATTGCCCCAGAAGCGCATGAGCTGCACGTCCCGGTCGCCGAGCGGCTGCCATGCCTTTTCGAACTCGTCAGATGCCTGGTCTAGCAATTCCCGGTTTTGGGCCAACCACACAACGACCGTTGGCCCAAATTCCCGCAAGTGTCGCGCCACAAGATGCATCGCCGTGCGCGTCTTTCCTGCGCCGGTGGGCATATGCAGGATAACTTTGCGTGGCGCACGCGCCAATGCGTCCGCAACTTTCCTTGCCGCAACTCGCTGATGAGGGAATAGCCCGTAAGACGCTGGTGCCGACTGCGAGGAAGACGCTGCCGCGCGCGGAGCATGTGGATCATCAACAATCCCAAAGAAGTCGTTGAGCGGTTGGACTCCGGTTTCTTCGATTTTCGCTTCAATCGCGTCATAGGGACTGCGATCGACCACCAGATCCAGCTTTGCACAGAGCTCACGGGCTTTAGCGATCGGCAAAAGTCTTATGATTCTGGTTCTCGTTGCTGGATCTTCGAGAGCTTCGGACGGATCGATTACGGTTGCTGCAATCCGATTGGCCTCGGGTGTTGACAGTAGCCCCGGCGACATACGCTCAATCAGATCGATGGTTGAGTGGGGAAGTAAGGACCGTAGCAAGCTCGGCTTTGCTGAGAGCAGCAATCCTCTGAGTGAAATGCCAGGCGCGCTTTGGGTCATGGGATCTGAGCCCAGATCAAATACCCAGATCCGATGTTGCTTCTTGCGGAACTGAATCTGTCGAATGACCAATTCATCAAGTCACCCAGCTTCAACGATCTCGAAAACCAACCCGGCTGATTGTCGTTGGCCAGGGTCCACGATACGTTCATCGGCACTGCAATTGTAAACGACAGTTCCGATTTGTTTACCATCGGACCAACGTCCCGGTTTGCAGGGAGCCTGCTTGGTTGAGGCTTTGTTCAAGTCGCAGTTGAAGCCTTCAGTGAAGAGAGCGCCGATGCTCTCGGCACTAAGCCCTTGCCTGACCCAATCTCGACTGCGTTCATGGACCTGCCCAACAATGGCACGAATTTCATCTGAGAACTCATGGCGCTGAATGCTGTCAAACCCGATGCGCGCCACTTTCTTGTTAGAGGATCGACCGATGACACACACACCATTGAGCTTGGTCTTCAAAGCTACGAAATTTCGTTCTCCGTCCGAATAGTAGACAGTTGCGACAATGGGATAGTTCGAAGGCATTGGAGCCATATTTCCGACGCGGCCGATCCCACTGAGCATGGCTTGCTGCAACTCAAGTGAATACTCGGTTCGCAGCCTGCCAGCGATGAAGACGTCCTCTTTCGCGATGAGATTTTCAACCACGGTCTTGGTAAGCGTTGCCAGCTTCTTGGTTTTCCAAACAACACCCACCTTCGATTTTCCGTGGGTCAGAACAATCGTTCGCGGCTCCTTGTCGCCTGGCATGGGCGGAGAGTAGGCAACCGAGTCTACGGATTTGCATTCGCCCTCGAGCAGGAGAACACGCTTTGCTCCCGGAGGATCTCGAATAAGGTCGCATGCGGGCG
>JBCCYK010000410.1:0-3403 GCA_039189905.1 Planctomycetota bacterium | reverse complement strand
CCAAGGGCCTTGATTCCGCGCCGGGTGTTGGATCAACTGTTTCGAAGAAGTGTGGCCCGATGAGCGAAGGTAGTAAAACATGATGCGGCTTTGGCTGACCCTCCTCCTTTGCGCCCTCGCCACCCCGCTCAGCGCCCAAAACTGGGCCACCCGTGACCTGTGCCTCATTGATGAAGCGCGCGTCCACGAAGATATCTTCGACCCCGATTTCTACGCCCGCATCCAAACCCGTGCCTCCCAAATCCCCAACGGCGTCGGCCGCTACTGGCGCATCACTGCGCCCAACGGGGCGACCTCGCATCTCTGGGGCACAATGCATTCCAGCCTGCCGCTGATCCTGCGCCTGCCCGATCAGGTCGAACGCGAAATCGAAGCCGCGCGCGTCATTGCCACAGAAACCGACTACACCCAGCAAACCCGCGATGATCTCACCCTCGCGTACACCTCCTTTGATCGCTACCGCAGCGATACCCAAATCTCCGTCCAACAAATGGAACTGCCCGAGCAGCTTCTGACCTGGACCCGCGACCGGCTTGTGGGCCTCGGCTGGGGCGAGGAAGCGTTTGACTATCTCTCTCCGGCCGCCGTGGCCGAACTGATGCTGAGTGACCCCTGCGGTGACTTCAATTCCGGCATCTACCCCATTCAGGATGACCGCATCCAAATGCTGGGGGAGATCGCAGGCGCCGAGGTTCTAAGCCTCGAAGAACCCCGCGCGCTCTTCAAAAAACTCAATGAAGACAAAAACTTGGGGCTAACCCGCGCAATGATCGCCGTCTATGCCAACTACCTCACCCCCGACATAACGCGAGAGGCATTGTCCACCAGCTACGCGCTTTATCTGCAAGGTCGCATCGGGGAAATGATGGCCTGGGATGAGACCTACTTTGCGGACACATACCCAGATGAGGGGCTGGACTGGCTGGCCCGCACCAACGATTACCTGCTGCGCGAACGCAACGAAGAGCTCTTGTAGCGTTGCTGGTACACATGGCCGGTGCCACCCGTGTGATAGTGGGCGTGATAGCGCATCGTGTGGGTCCCGCCAACCCACGCCATGAAACGGCTCATCTCACCGTCCAACAGCGGGCGAAGAACCAGATGGTAGTGGTTGGGCATCAAGACGTAGCTGTACAGCTCCACCTGGTGGATCTCGAGAGCCTCCGCAAGGATGCTCTCAAAGGCGATAAAGTCACCCTCCTTCTTGAAAATCTCCGCCCTCAGGTTACCGCGATTGAGGGCATGATAGAGCCCTCCGGCTTCATCGGCTCGAGGTGATCGGGGCATGCAGGACACGATAACGCATGTTCGATCAGAAACAAAGAGGCCTGACCCCTTTTCCGTTGCGGACCCTAAAACGTGCGTGCTCGATGCCATAGCGGGCGCGCAGAACAGCACCAGCGACGCGATGACCGCGAACAGGAAGACTGTTCTCTCTTTAGCTGCCTTTGGCATGAACTACGACTTCAGAGGTAAACGTCGGACGGCGATTCGACGGTCGGTGACGGTGACCGCCGCACCTGCGATGAGATCCTCTTGGATCGCTTCAATGACTTGACGGATGATGTTTGCGACACCATCGCCCTTGAGTCCTTCCATGCGAATACGAATGACCGATGGGGACGATGCGTTCGATGTGGCCAATAACGCATGGAAGTCCGAGTCAAGTGTCACGACGATAGCATCTCTTTCTCGACCTGTCGCCAGGATCGTTGCATCGCTGGCAGCAGCGAGACCCAAGTCCCCCACATGCTCTGCCGTGATGCCCTGGTCCTGAAGATGGCTCACCGTTGAACGTGGCAGCCCTTGATCCAACAAGAACTTCATTAGGCGCCGCGAAGCTCAAGGACTTTGTCATCTAGGTGCGCCGCTGCGTAGGCTAGCGCCTGCCGAATGTCTTCGTCGTCAAGCTCGGGGTACTCCAGGGCAAGCTCCTGGCGATCCGGGTAGGTTGCCAGTGCCTCGAGCACCCGGCGAACGGTTAAACGCATGCCGCGGATACAGGGTTGCCCATTCATGCTCGAAGGGTCGCTGGTGATACGGTTCAGTTCTGGCACGACGTGATTCCTCTGATTTGGTTGACTGCGTTATTGTACCATGCCGCCTGATTTGAACGAAGTGATCGCGCAGACCGAGCGGCTGATAACAGCAGCTAAAGAAGAAGGAACAAGAAGTCTTTGATTCAGCGCGGCATCGCTGGTGCATCACCGTCAGGGTCATCGTCGGATGATGGCGGCGGTTGGTTCTCGGGTGCGTCGTCCGGGTCGGATCGCTTGTCTTTTGCCGGATGAGTCGCCTCGTGAATCTCTTTCAGTTTACGGATCGAGACTTGGGTGTAGATTTGCGTGGTTTCAAGCTTGGCGTGACCGAGCATCGCTTGAATGAACCGAACGTCAGCTCCGTTCTCCAGCATCAGCGTTGCCATCGTGTGACGAAAGAGATGACACGAACCGCGTTTGCCGATGTCAGCGGCATCGACGTATTCACGAACCATCTGGGTCAGACGGTTGGTTGTGAACGCTTCGCCAAGGTGAGTCAGGAACAGAGTCACATCGTTGGGATCAACGATCAGTCGCGGCCTGACTTCGGTGATGTAACGATTGATCCACGAGATAGCACGACCGCCGATCGGAACCATTCGATCCTTCTTGCCTTTGCCTTGCCGAACCATCAGCGTTCCCCGGTCAACGTCCATGTCGTAAAGCTTCAAACCCACGACTTCCATTCGGCGGATGCCCGTCGAGTACAGCGTTTCCAAGATGGCACGATCACGAAGACCAAGCGAGTCCGTCACGTTGGGAACCGCCATCACCGTTTCCGCTTCGCGGATCGTCAGAACGTGCTTGGGCAAGCGACGTTCAAGCCGTGGTAGCTCCAGTTCACTCGCTGGGTTGTAGAGGATGTGGTTGTTCTTGGTTAGCCATTTGAACCAGGCACGAACGGGAACGAGTCTCGATGACTGTGATCGGAACGACAGCGGATTCCCGTCCACGACCGTCGTAAAGCAGTTCGTATTCGACGCGACGACCGCCGCCGCGATGAGAGATCACGTATTCCATTTCAAGCAGTCGATCGACGTGCAGCTTGACTTGCGTTTGTACCCAGCCGAGACGTTCACGGATGAAGCGACGCGTGAACCGGTATTCTTTTTGGTCAAGCTGTTGGGCTTCGCATTCTTTGGTGACCAGAGCGTGAAGTTCGATCAGCAGCCGCCGCGTTTGCGGCGGTAGCTCGTCGATCGAGCGGCCCAGGATTTGATCGGCGAGACGATTTGCTAGAACGATGTCAGTGATTTCAACTTCGACGTATTGGACGGTTTCACCATCCACGGCCACGGTTTTGATCGGTCGTTGGTATTGATGAAGCAGGGCGATCGAACGAATGAGCGCAAGGTATCTCATGT
>JBCCYK010000409.1:0-3419 GCA_039189905.1 Planctomycetota bacterium | reverse complement strand
GCCTTTTCGGATCGAGACCAATGCGTACGGACAAATCTTGATGACCCCGCCGGCATCCGGTGGGCACAGCAGACGACAGGGAGAAATCGGCTTCCGCTTGCGACAGTTGCTCGGCGGTCGTGCGTTACCCGAGTGTCCTGTCTCAACTCTCGATGGCGTCAAAGCGGTCGATGTGGGTTGGTATTCTGACAAGCGGTTCGCGGAGGTCGATGGGCAGTCGGTGTTTGAGATCGCCCCTGAGATTTGCGTCGAGGTGCTCTCTCCCAGCAACACTGACGCCGAGATGCGAGCCAAATGTCGTTTGTATTTTGAAGCCGGCGCGGACGAAGTCTGGCTCTGCCAGCTCGATGGCGGGATCCAATTTTACCAATCCAGCGAGCCAAACCTTGCCAATACCACTTCCCCCCGCTGTCCGGACTTCCCGACCAAAGTCTAGCCACTAGCCTCTAGCGACTAGACACTCAAACCCCGATGTCATCGACACTACAACCGACAATTCAGACTTTGTCGTCGATTCCAAGTCAGGATCCACCGATTGACTTGGCATCGATACGCGTGGCATTGGTGCATGATTTCTTCTACGTTTACGGTGGTGCCGAACGTGTCGTAGAACAGATCATCGATGTCTTCCCCGGGTGCGATCTGTTTGCACTGTTTGATTTCGTGCCCGACGACCAGCGTGCATTCCTGCACGGCAAGTCGGTGAAGACCAGCTTTCTTCAGAAGCTACCGCTGATGCGTCGGTGTCATCGCAACTTCCTGCCGTTGATGCCGCTGGCGATCGAGCAACTCGACGTATCGGGCTATGACTTGGTGATCTCCAGCTCCTATGCCGTCGCCAAGGGTGTGCTGACCGGCCCCAACCAAACCCACATTTGTTATTGCCACAGTCCAGTGAGATTCGCTTGGGACCAGCATCACTCGTATCTCGATCAGGCGGGCGTCGGCTTCGGTCCGGTGGGAATGATCAAACGTGCGATCTTGCACTACATCCGCAACTGGGATGTTCGCTCCTCTCTGGGCGTGGACCATTTCGTTGCCAACAGCGAATTCGTGGCGCGACGCATTCGCAAAACGTATCGGCGCGACGCCAGCGTCATTCATCCCCCGGTCGACACTACCTCTTTTACGCCTTCCGTAAAGGCAGCGTTGCAATCGAACGACTGCGTCCCAAAAGATGATTTCATGGGCGATGCGGCTCCCCTCGCCGCTTCCAGGGAAGACGGCCCGGTGGTGAGGGGGCGACAGAGTCCTGATTCCTTGCTTCCGATTTCGGGAAGTGCCCCAAACCACACTGGCTCCCCTGGCCCCGTTTCGGGGAGAGGGGCTGGAGGTGAGGGGCAAATTGATCCCTCTAGCCACTTTCAATTTGCATCTAGCAACTCTCCTCATACCGTTCCCTATTACATAACCGCTTCACGTTTGGTTTCACAAAAACGAATCGACCTGGTTGTCGAGGCTTTCACGCAGACGCCCGGACGAGAATTGATCGTCATCGGCGACGGTCCCGAACGAAAACGACTTGAAGCGATGGCGACCCCGAACGTACGCATCCTGGGGCACTTGCCCGAACATCAAATGATCCACTGGATGCAGCATGCCGATGCATTCGTATTTGCCGCCGAGGAGGACTTTGGAATCGTCCCGGTCGAAGCGATGGCCTGCGGCACGCCAGTGATCGCGTTAGGCCGAGGCGGCACCCGAGAAACGGTGATCGACGGCGAAACGGGAGTCTTCTTCCAAGACCAATCGCCCGAGAGCCTGCTCCACGCGATCCAGCGATTCGAATCCCAATCCTGGGACGCCGATCTGTGCGTCCGCCAAGCCCAGCAATTCACCGCCGCCCAATTCCGCGACCAACTCCGAAACGTCTGTCACCAACAATTAGCTTCTAGCAGCTAGGTTCAAGTATCATAAAAAGATTATTATCCACCAATTCAATTTCTAACTCTTGCTTCTAGCAACCAACTACTTTCCCGGTGTCCACCGAAGCTATCTCCGCTCCAGCTCCAACGGCTATTCCTGAAGCAACTGCTTCCGAACTGCCCGTCACGATCATCGAGCCACCGAAAGGCTGGCAACCGGTCAACTTTGCCGAACTGTGGCGATATCGCGAACTGTTCCTGATCTTCGCGCTACGCGACATCAAAGTCCGTTACAAGCAAACGGCCCTAGGTGCAGCATGGGCTCTGTTGCAACCGATCGCGTTCACGGTCGTCGGTATGGTGATTTTCAAGGGCGTTGCGGGTGCCGGTACCGACGGCATCGAACCAGCGTTCTTATTTTACTTTGCCAGTCAGATTCCTTGGATGCTGTTTAATACTGGGCTGCAGACCAGTGCGATGTCGCTGGTCGGTGCCCAGAATATGATCAAGAAGGTTTACTTTCCCCGGTTGGTTCTGCCGACCAGCGCGGTAATGGTCAGCCTGGTCGACATGCTGATTCAGTCTGCCGTGCTTGCCATCGTCTTGTTGGCGTTGCCGCTGATACCGGGCGTGTCTGCGTTCCTGCCACCGCTACAGATCTTGCTGGTTCCGGTCGCCATTCTGTGGACGTTTTTGGCCGCACTCGCCGTTGGTCTACCTCTGTCGGCTCTAAACGTCGAATATCGCGACGTGCGTTACGTGATTCCTTTTGTGACACAGTTCATGATTTTTGCTGCTCCGGTATTTTGGAGTGCCAGCCAGATCCCCGAGCGCTGGCGTGTTGCTTACGGTTTGCTTCCGGTCGCCGGTCCCATCGACTTCTTTCGCTGGACCGTGCTGGGGACGCCCGCCCATCCGATGATGTGGCTGGTTGGTGCGGTCAGCACCGCCGTGTGCTTGCTTGCGGGACTCGCCTATTTCCGCCGCATGGAGGACAGCTTCGCCGATGTGGTTTGAGCCAATCTCCGAATGTCTGTTGGAGACGCAGGCGTGCGCCAATTGCGGGTCTACACTGTGTGTCGTAAGAGCGGGCGGAGTGTCTGGCGGTAAGGGCATTTCCGATCGCTCCGATCTCAAGACTCAGCCATGCCCGTTCATTTGAAACCATTCTCATGGGAAAGGATGATCCAAGCTGTGGAAAAGGTCCGCGAGCGGACGCTGCGTGCGTCCGGGGCACTGGAGTCTGCGGGCATCCCCTACGCGATCGCTGGCGGTAACGCGGTGGCCGCTTGGGTGGCCAGGGTCGACGCCAGTGCCGTCCGCAACACCCGCGATGTCGACATCTTGGTTCGGCGGCTGGACTTCGACCAAATTCGCGACGCACTTCATGGCGTTGGCTTTGAATATCATCAGTTAATGGACGTTGATTGTTTCATTGATGGGCCCAGTGGCAGCGTCCGCGAAGCGGTTCACTTGCTCTATGCGGGCGAGAAAGTCAAACCGTCCTACGCAACTCCCACAGCGACGGTGGACCAGGCGGTGCCAGCAAACGAT
>JBCCYK010000408.1:0-3420 GCA_039189905.1 Planctomycetota bacterium | reverse complement strand
GCTCGGGTTAGACCTCGGCCCCGGAGGTTCTGGGGTGCCAACAAGAGGTCTTCCAGAGGATCCTGCGGGCCTGCAAAGCGACGCCCGATGATGTGCACTTGCGCGGACGCAAAATCGCCGGACAGCTGGCAAACGAGATCCCCCGCTTGGTTCTTAGTTATCCCTGCGATGGAGACGGGTTGGCGGGTCTTCTGCGGCTCCTTCTGCCAGACACCTTGGGAGAGCTGTCGGTGTCGCGTCGTCCCCACGGTGACATGGTCGATCACCGGGCCGTCGACCACGTTGATCTCCGTGACGGAACCGTCTCGCAGATTCCAAAGTCGGTAATCACCGCCTGGAAGTCCGCCAATGGTGAGGTGACCTCCAGCCACATCAATCTGTTCGCTTACATCCGTGACGGGTTGGCCGTCCCGCATGGCTGCCAGCAAAAACTCGTCTGCCCTGCTGGATGCGGCTTGGGGTAAGGGCAGATGGATCGCGACACGTGCTGGCGAGTGCAGCCGCTCTGGCCAACGATACGTGCGTGGATGGATCGCGTGCGTGGTTTCCTGGCCGCCGTCCACCGCAACCGTGAGGGACGTGATGTGTTCGAGCTTGCCGAGTTGTAGAAGCCCTTTCGCGTCGGTCTGCAGGGCGATGGTTTTGGCATGCGTTGAGATCCGGTTCTCCAGTGTGACGCGCACGACGGCATCACGGATCGGCTCCCCGGATCGACCACGGATTTCGACCACATAATTGTCGCCATCGTGCGACAGCAGATTCATGGAGGGCGTATCATTGAGTCGCCAAGAAGCGATGGGGATCAGCCGGGATGCCGACAGGGATTGGTTCACACCGTCAACCAACCGCCTGACTTTCCCGCTCACTTCCAATTGAAGACTCTGCAGGCGTGCCGGTACGCGAAAAGGAATGACCCACGACTGCATATCGGTGGGATCTTCGATCTCAATGACTTGGCGCGTGGTGATGTTGTCGAGATCAACCCCCGAGAGAATGACCTTGGCCTCTTGAAGAATCTCCAGTGCAATGGGTTGTGAGTTGAGCAGTAGGCGAGGACGAACCACCCATTCCGCATCGCGTCCGGAAACAAGCATTGGGACGCTGGCATGCGCCGCCAGCTCCAGTTGATAGTCTTCGGATGGATGGTCGAGTCGGATTCGCCGTGCTAGGACGCCATCACTGACCAGAACATCTCGTTGGGTGGCATCCTTGACGGGCGCCAAAGTGATTTCGCCGCGTTCATTGGCACGCAGTTCACGGCCACCGATCAGGGCAGTCGCATCGGGAATGGCGCGACGGTCTTCGTCGATCATCGTCAAACGGATCCCGTCCGCGGTTTGTTGCTGCACCGTTTCGATCGAACCGCGTCGAATCAGGGCACGGGCACGAAGACCGCCACCGATCAAATCGACAACCCAAGTGCCCCGTGTGCCCTTGCCTTCGATTCCCGGAACGGGGATGCGCTCTCGATGGCGCCGAACCGCATCGCGGTCAAATGCCAGCTTCGATTCCTGGGTTGGGACCAAACCTTCTAACGCGATCGAGGTATCGACCGGTTTGGTGTTGTCTCGGAAATAAGACGGAAGATGGATTTCATAGGCTCGCACCCTCAATTCGGAAACGTTCTTCAGATCAACGAGCAAGTGAACTCGATCTTCATCGACGGGATGGTGACGTGGGTTTTCGCGACACAGGTTGACTTCGACGGCGTCCCGAAGCGACTGGCGGCGCTGCGGACTGAGTTGGGCGTACCAAGTTTCGGGATTGCCAATGCCATGCAGCAACTTGGTCTCAGCAAAGACTTCTTGCAGGTAGTTGCGATCCAAGAAAGGGACATAGGCGTCCGGATCGGTTGCGTCCCGCAGAAAACGATCCAAGTGGGATCGGATCATCACCGAGTCATCACGAACCGGCGGCAACAGTGCCTGCCGGCGAAGGTCTTCGCCGAGGTTCGCGCTCGGTTGTCGTTGACTGCGAAGACGCGGCGCAATGTGACGCCCATTTCGCGGCAGCGCGAGGTATTGCAGGAAAAGATCCCGTTGCGGATCGCCACGATCGAGGTACGACTCCAACAAATGAAATCGCGCGGAGACTTGCAAGGAAACGTGGGCGGACGATAGCGATTGGGCGTACGCGTCAACGCGTTTGAGATAGCTGTGCCAAACATCGGGTTGGGAGCGCCAGTCGGAGTCCGCATCGGGTCGCAAGCGCAGTAGGATGGCATCGACGTAGGCTGGATCATGCGTGAGCTCTGGGATCCGCTGGGCCAATGCCTTCAGTTGGCTGAGTGTCAGCATCCGATGTGCGGGCATATCACCGAACCGGACGACACGACGTGGGTCACGGCGACGCGCCAACATGTCTGCGATCACCAACGCTTCCAAACGCGGCGTCAGCGGCGTTGTCACTTGCTGGAGGATCGCCTGCAAGTCCATCGGTCCACGCTGCTGATTGTTGTCGAGCCATTGCTGAGCGGCCCACCATCGACCATAGGGTTTCAAGTCGCTGTGATTCTGAATGGCATCCCGAATCAAGGACTGCGGCGAGACCATGTTTGGGTCCAGTCGGTTTGGGAATCTCTGCTGACCTTTCCGCCTTGGAGCACTGTGAGACAAATTGACTGAGAGTCGGCTTTTGAGGTGCCGGATCGTGGCTTCGGGTGTGTCCTCGTAGGCAAGCAAGAACTGGCGATCGCGTAGGGCCGTGAGTTGGTCGCGGAACTCGGAGGCGTCGCGATCGCCAAGCCATTGCTCAATCATGCGGGCGGACGCAGCCAGTTGCCCTGAGTTTTGGAAGTGAACGATGTGGAAGTAATAGTGCTCGCCGCTGCCAGGGATCAGTGTGGACAGAAAGGCCTCGCGGTTCTCGGCCAAGGCAAACGCTTCGATCGACCCAATGGGTTCCGCATGCAACTTCGTTTGCGTGGCCATGGTAGCGGCGGCCAGGACGCAAACGGCCCAAGTGCTGGCAAGTGAGTTTTTCTTTGCGCGCGAGTTGGCTTGCGCAGGGTTGGCTGGTGCCATGTTCGATCCACATTCAGGGGAAGAAGAGGAGGGTCAAGCGGAAATGTGGGATTGCCCGCTCTAGGTTAGCATCCACGCCGGATTCGTTTCTCAGAGTGAAAACCGAGGTTTCGCCGTGTCGCGTGGGTTGGACGATCGAGGGGACCGTTTCTTAGCCAAAATCCACTTGTTTTCGTGAGAAAAGAGCACCCACGAGATGGTGCTGGCGAAGTGAACGTCTTTTGGGCACTTCTCGCTGATCGCCACCAAACACACCTTCCCACGCGCAGCGTAGGGAGGGTCGAAATCGAGCCTCAAGCGAGATTTCGGGTTGGGCACGGGTTTGATGTCTTGTAAACGCTATTGTCTTCTTGCGACATGGTTGCGGTTGGGACGGCCGTTTCCGGCCGCCCCCCGC
>JBCCYK010000407.1:0-3445 GCA_039189905.1 Planctomycetota bacterium | reverse complement strand
CGTCAGCGAGGCCGGGGAGGGCCTGTCGCAAGAAAACAAACGCGTTCACACGACATCGTACCCGCGCCCTCCCCGAAATCTCGCTGATCGCCACCCAATTCACCCGCCCACGCGCAGCGAAGGGAGGGTCGAAATCGAGCTTGAAGCGAGATTTCGGGGAGGGCGCGGGTACGATGTCGTGTGAACGCGTTTGTTTTCTTGCGACAGGCCCTCCCCGGCCTCGCTGACGCGGGCCGACCCACCCACCGCGAGCCGCGGGAGGGGGATTGGGTCTAGGCGTTGTTGTCATTGGTGATCGGCGAGAAGTGTCAAGAAAATCCGTGGACGCGGTGTCCGAAACGTAGGGCCACGTGCGTCTTGGTGCTGAGGCGGGGAAAACGCCGCCATTCCACTGCACTTTCATCCCGAGGAGAGACCATGTCCAAGAAGAACTATCTTTGCATTCAGCGAAGTGTCCCCGGTGAAGGCACGCCGCCGTCACCAGCCCAGATGGAGCAGATGTATGCGAAGTTCACCGCTTGGCGAGAAAAGTTTCAGGAGAACATAGTCGATATGGGCGGCAAGCTAGGCGGGGGTGCGGTCGTCACGTCGGAGACCATCACAGATGGACCCTTTGTTGAGGCGAAGGAGATCGCGGGAGGTTTCATGATTGTGCAGGCGGAGAGTCTCGAAGACGCGCTTAAGGTGGCTCAAGAGAGTCCGGGAACGATCATGCCAGGATCGAGCGTGGAAGTGAGGGAGATTCACACTTCGTGACTTCGCCGCCCCTGGACAACCATTTCTTCCGACACGAGTACGGCAAACTGGTTGCCGTGCTTTCGTGCCAGTTCGGTGTTGGAGCCATGGCCGATATCGAGGATGCCGTGCAAGCAGCCTTGATGTCGGGGTTGGAGCGGTGGACGCGTACGAAAACGCATGACCGAGATCCTTGTGAGAACACCTCGCCTGAGAGGGATCGATCCGAAGCGGATCGCATGCAGGAAACTCACGACCGATCCGCTTGGCTGTACCGAGTCGCGCGCAATCGTTTGATTGAGGGGCTTCGCAAGGAATCGAGGCGGCGACGTTTGGTTGCCACTCATGTGGCTCCAATTGCCGTGGCGGAGTCGACGGACAGCCCGCTCGATCCAAGTTCGTTCGGTGACTCCTTGCTCAAAATGCTCTTTGTGGCGTGCGATGAAGCGATTCCACTCGAGTCTCAGTTGGTCTTATCGTTGAAGGTTTTGTGTGGCTTTGATGTGCGTGAAATCGCACTCCGACTGTTCACGTCCGAAGCCAATGTCTACAAACGTTTGGCAAGGGCCCGAGCACGTTTGTGTGAGCTGACATCACCCGAGGATCTTGTAGACGACTTCTGTCCGGAGAAGTGCGCGACACGGTTGCCGAGGGTGCTTCGAGTGCTCTATCTGATCTTTACCGAGGGCCACCTGTCATCGCAGGCCGACAGCGCGATTCGGTCCGAGTTGTGTGAGGAGGCCATTCGACTTGGCAAGATGCTGGTCGAACACCCCGTGGGGCGAACGCCCGAGACCTATGCTCTGCTTGCATTGATGCTTCTGCATGCCGCGAGGACGCCATCGCGTACGAACGGAAGCGGCGGCCTGTTGCTGCTCGAGGAACAGGACCGCCAGAGTTGGGATCAGAATCTGATCGAAGCCGGTCTCGTCTGGTTGGGAAAATCAGCGGCGGGTGAACACTTTTCCCGCTACCATGCCGAAGCGGGCATTGCAGCCGAGCACTGCTTGGCAGACTCATTTGACGCCACTCGCTGGGATCGCGTGGCAGAATGTTATGAACTGCTCGAGCAGATCGTTGAGTCGCCCATCCATCGGCTGAACCGTGCGGTCGCGGTCGGCTATTGGCAGGGTGCCGAAGCCGGCCTGGCACTCCTTGAGGACTTCGAGCCTCCCGTTTGGCTGTCGCAATCGTATTTATGGTCCGCAGTTGTTTCGGACCTGAGTCGCCAAAGTGGTGACATGCAGAACGCAATCCAACATCGAGAACGAGCGTTAGCGGGCGCGCCGTCCAATGCCGTGCGAGACCTGTTGACACGGCGTCTGACCCCAGACGGGACGACCGATCCCGGTTGCCGCTCTTCGGTTTGATGCCAGTGAGCCATTGGGACGAGTGACCTCACGGCCGCTAGGAAGCGATCGACTCGGGGTTGTCGCGGGCTCCGAACCGCTGAAGTGATGTCTCCTTGCGTCGCCTTTTAAACGGGACAGCAAGGTCTAGTCCGGATACGTGTATGATACTCGCAACGTATCCGTGTGACTCGGTCGACGAGGTTGAGAATCAATGAAGGCGGTTCATCGCGTGTCTTGGATTGGGGCAATTTGTCTGGTTGGCGTTTTGGTGACGCAGTCGTGCCAGGCGATGGAGGCGTTTCTGGACAAGTTGCCCGATTCACGACTGCGAAACAACGTGGTTCGCGCGGTGGATCAGTTCCGCGTGAAGGAAGACAAAGCCAAACGTGACTTCCTGCAAGCCATCCAGAACTATGAGATGGTTGTCAAACGCGGTGGTCTGGGACTCGCCGCGCAAGAACAGCTGGAAATGGTGCAGGACGTCAGGAAGTGGCTGATCACAGGCGGGACCTTGCCACGCTGTGAGGAACTCTTTCCCGCCTTGATTCAATATCGGCAGGCCGTCGCGAAGGCTCGTGACACGGTGGTGCGCCCCGCACAAGCCTTAGCCAAGTCGCTCAACAACGACGGTCAGGAAGGTTTGGCAATCGTGCTGTTCGGCGAACTGGACCGGCTGGGTGATGTCTTGAACACGGGGTTCACTTTGAAAGCCGGAAGCAAATGGTCCGGGTATCGAAAGCACGTGAAGACACACAAGCGGCAGTATTCGCTCCGCTTTCGTTTTGACAAGCGTGAGGCTTACCAACTACTTGGTACAGTGGAGAATCAACATCAATACTCAGGGCACCCCAAGTATCAGCTGCTAGGGAAGTTGGACGGGGCCAATGTGCAGCTGCAAACCGGTAAACGTTTGGCGCTTCAAGGCGGTAAAGATGGGACGTTCACCTACACGGGCTATGTGATCGGCAGAACGATCGTGGGTGAGTTTGCCGGGCGTCAGGTGGATGGCAAGCTCGGCAATGGTTATTTTCGCGTCGACTTGGTCGATTGAGACTGCTGACGTGCCTTCCTTGCGAAAGGGATGATGACATTCCATGAGTTCGCCGCTGCGTCATTTCCGATTGAAGCCGTCGCGAATGAGGCCGCGTCAGCTCGCTTGCTTGCCGTTGGTCGAAACTCTTTGGAGCGTTTCGGTTTATTCAAAATCACAACCCGAAGCGTGAGTTTTGAAGTTGCGCTTTTTGTGCATCGGATCATGCGACGACCCGGTATTCGTGCGGGGTTGAGGCTGCGAGTAAACGTTGCAATTTCTTGAGGCCTCCGGGAGTTTTCGTTCTTTTTTCAATGTACTCCAGCTG
>JBCCYK010000406.1:0-3470 GCA_039189905.1 Planctomycetota bacterium | reverse complement strand
AATCACTCTCCGCATCGACAAACGGCTGGTGCGCTTCGTCCGCGGCGTCACGTTTTTCTGGGGGGCGATCACGCGGGTCTTGAATCTCCAAGGCGGCGGCAATCGGTAACACTTCCGATAGCACGGCCTGTTCCTCCGCCGCAATCAAGATGCGGCCTACGCGTGGATCAACCGGCAGTCGCGACAGGCGACGACCGATTTCTGTGAGCTCGTCGCGGTCGTCGATCGCTTCAATCTCGCGAAGCGTCGCGATGCCCTCGCGGACCAACTCAGGACGGGGAGGGTCCATCAATGGAAACTCAGCCAGCGGGCCCAGATGAAGTGCCTTCGTTTGCAGTATCACGCTGGCCAGATTGGTTCGCTTGATCTCAGGTGTGGTGTAAGCGGCACGGGCGAGGAAGTCGTCCTCACCGTAGAGTCGAATGCAGATTCCGGGGCCGACCCGTCCGCATCGCCCCATTCGTTGATTCGCGCTGGCCTGGCTGATGGATTCAACCGGCAAACGCTGCATGCGGCTTCGCGGGCTATAGCGACTGATACGCGCTGTGCCGGCGTCGATCACGGATCGGATCCCAGGAACGGTCAGGGACGACTCGGCCACGTTGGTTGCAAAGATGATCCGTTGCGATTTTCCATCGGGGTGAAAAATCTTCCTCTGTTGGGAAGACGGCAACCGTGCATACAGCGGCAAGAGTTCCTTCCGATCTGAGACGCCCAAGCGTTTGTAGTGAGCCGCGACACGATGGGACACATCCCGGATGTCACGTTCGGTGGGCAAGAAAACCAACACGTCGCCTGAACCGTCGCGACTCAGGCTGTCGAGACCCGCAATGACGTGTCGCGATAGATCCGGCCGAGCCAGCTGAACATTTTCTTCCTCAGTCGCGACGGCCTCCCAGGGCAAATAACGCAGCTCAACGGGATAGGATCGCCCCTCGACCATCAAGATCGGCGCAGGTTCCACTTGATCGGGTGATGCCGCGGTGCCGAAGTGCCTTGCAAACCGTTCCGCGTCGATCGTCGCGGAGGTGATGATCACTTTCAGGTCCTGACGACGTCCGAGCAATCGTTGCAAGTAGCCCAGCAAAAAGTCGATGTTGAGAGATCGTTCATGGGCCTCGTCCAGGATGATCGTGTCATAAGCACGGAGATCACGATCACGTCGCGTTTCGGCCAATAGAATCCCATCCGTCATTTGCTTGATAAGGGTTTCCGGACCGGTTCGATCTCCAAAACGAACTTGGTAACCGATGGCGTTGCCAAGTGTGGTCTTGGTCTCGTCGGCGAGCCGGCTTGCAATGCTCTGGGCCGCCAGCCGCCTTGGTTGAGTATGTCCAATCATACCCGTGATGCCTCGCCCGGCCTCGAGGCACAGCTTTGGCAACTGGGTGCTCTTGCCACTTCCGGTTTCACCGCACAAGACGATCACAGCATGTTCACGGATCGCCGCAATCACCTCCTCGCGCCGAGCCGCGATGGGGAGGTCACCGGGGTATTCCAATACCATCGACGAGCGCGACCTGTTTCTCGCTTCGACGCGACTCTCAGGACTGGTTTGCGAAGTCGAGAGAACGCTGGCGTCCTGTGGCTGCTCTGAAGACGCAAGCTTGGGGCTGGTGGGTTTGCTGGTCACGAACGTGGGATCGCTACTCAGTAATTGCTCGCGGCTGCCAAGAGCCCGCCGCCGGCCCCACCACACACCAAAAGAACCAGGAGAGGTTTCCAGCAGGTCTTGATGTTGATCAAGCCAAAGATGGGCGCGTAGAGGATGGTCAATGTGAGCAAGCCCTGATTGCGACTCTTTTTGAACGCGGCCCCCATCAGTGACAACAGGGAGCCGATCGCAACCACCAAGAACAAGGCGCCAGCAAAATTGAGGAACGTCGCCATGGGGCTGAAGCCGATTGATTCTGCGCGACGCGAGGCATTGACAGTCAGGGTCGCAATACCGACGGCACCCGCCATGATTGAGAGCACCAACGCCAGCATCCAGGGTGGCATGCCAGACTTGCCCAGCATCTTCTCTTGGAGCTCTTTGTCTTTTTCGATGTCGGACGCAGCCTTGTCCAGCGCCATCGTTCCCATGTCAATGTCGACGCCCGCCACCTTGTGGCCCTCCAGCCTTTCGCCCGTTTGGATGTTGTAGCCGCACTTGGTGCATAGCACGGCATTTGCCGCCATGGGGACGCCGCAAGCCGGGCAGGCCTGTGCGACGACCTGGTCCATGCCTTCCTCGGCAAACAAGGAGTCGAGATCGCCACCGGCAGTCGGGGCCGGGGCGGGCGCTGGCCGCGTACGGGTCGCTGGTTGAGCCGGCACGGCTTTTCCGGCAGCTGGGACACGCACGGGCTGTTGGCACGCGGGGCATTTGATCGCCTTGCCCGCGAGCTCATCGCGGACCTTCAATTGCTTTCCACACTCACATTTCAAAGCAATCGGCATGAGGCACCATCAAAGGGGACTGGATCGGGCACGAAACCAAGCGTCTGGAACGCATCGACGGAAATCACGTTTCAGTCTGGATTATAGAGCAAAACGTGGAATTCGCACGCCATCGTCATCCCTTCCGGAAATGCTGTTTGGCGACCGGGTGACACGCTAGAACCGATGGGGTATCTTTCGTCCAGAGTTGCCTCCGTAGCTCAACTGGATAGAGCACTGGTCTTCGGAACCAGGGGTTAGGGGTTCGAATCCCTTCGGGGGTACCTTCCATCGTGGTTCCGCAACTTTTTTTCGCGGGCCTTTTCGATGGACACCTTCAATGGCGTGGGGCGTCTGCCCCACGCCTCGATTTTGATCTCGCCCCGTTTTGCCTTCTTCTCAAAACGCAGGCGAATCTCCTTCAGCAGCAAACGAATCGCGTATTGGCGTTCGTCGAATTCGAGTTCATCCCAAAGGCCTGAAAAGTCTTCATAGGCTGCCTGGATCTCTTCAGCAGACGTGTCATGGTCACGCCGATCTCGGATCTGAAGCGTCAGTTCCGCGATCCTTGACTTCAATGACTGTTGCTCCTTGTCCATCTCGCCAAGTCGGTCTTTGATCGCTCCAATCGCCTGGAAATCGGGATCGGCGAGTCGGTCGACCAGGGCGAGCGACTGCTTCTCGACCTTGGACAGCAGGTTGCTGAGTTTCTTGCGTTCCACCTCCAGGGTCTTCACGCCATCCCTGGACGCTTCCGCGGCGGCAGAGATCACTGCCTTTAGTTGCTCTGGTTCGGTCGCTAGCTGCTGGATGTACTCAACGACGGCATTGTCGATCATCTCGGCTCGAAGGTCGCCACCGGGACAGGCTTCGGCTTCCTTCTTTATCTTGTTCACGCATTTGTAGTAGTAATAGCGCTGAACGGTTCCGTCTTTCCTCTTTTTGTTGACGAAGCTGCTCGTGTACGCGTGGCCGCAATAGTCACACCGAAGCAGGCCAAGTAGCAACGTATCTTGCTGGCTTTGGTCTCCACGGCGGGGCTTCTCTTT
>JBCCYK010000405.1:0-3480 GCA_039189905.1 Planctomycetota bacterium | reverse complement strand
TGATGCCTCGCTCCCGCTCGATATCCATGGAATCGAGAACCTGATCGTCCATCTCCCTATCGCTGAGTCCACCGCAGTGCTGAATGAAACGGTCCGCCAGCGTCGACTTGCCATGATCTATATCCGCCGTGTTGTTGCTGCTGACCAGCACGGCCCGGAGCTTCAAGGAAGCGCAGGCATACCTGATACCGCTTCTGCTGCTTTCGATCGCTCCTGGACTGATCATCCTGATGCCCGGCTGGAATCTTTCCGGATTGACCGCCACCGTTCCGCTGATCAACATCTTGCTGCTTGCCCAATCGTTGTTGGAAGGAACGGTTGAGTTGCTTCCCGCTGCGGTCGCCGTGATTTCAACGGTGCTCTACGGTGTTGCCGTTTTGTCTTTGGCCGCCCAGGTCTTTGGGAACGACGCGGTCGCGGTCGGCAGTCGCGGGCGATGGAAGGACCTCTGGCAGCGTCCGAAGACCGCGACGAAGCTTCCCACGATCTCGGCATCGCTTTCGACGCTGGCATTGCTCTTCCCGTGTTACTTCCTTGTCTCTGGGGTCCTTGCGCGAGGTGAATCCGAACCGGCTTCACGCCTGATGACCTCGGCCATCATGACCGCCGTCCTGTTTGTCGGTGTTCCTTGGTTGATTTTCCGCTGGCAGCGTGTTTCGAGCGGGAGCGGGTTTGGTCTAAAGCGTCCGACCGCCCTCCACGCGTTTGCGGCCATCCTTCTGGGGCTCACCACATGGCCATGGGTTTTCGAGGCCGTGATCGTAGCTCAGGGTCTTGGACTACGGGGATTCGATCCGGCGCAGATCGAAAATGTCGAGAGCCTCTTGGCCAGTTGGGAGCAAGTGCCGATATGGTTGGTCGTCTTGTGCCTTGGGGTCGTGCCTGGGCTGTGCGAAGAAGCCTTCTTTCGTGGCTTCCTTTTCTCGGGTCTCAAGCGGCACCTTGGAGCGACCGCAACGATTGCGATCTCGGCGATATCATTCGGTTTGTTCCACGTCGTTCTGTCCGGCGGTGCGGCACCGGAACGGATTCTTCCGAGCACACTGATGGGTGTGTTACTCGGTTGGGTTGCATGGCGAAGCGGCAGCACAATCCCTTCCATGATTCTGCATGCCTTCCACAACAGCACGTTGTTGATTGTCGTTCAGTCACGAGACCTTCTGGCCCAGTGGAACATCGGTCAGCTAGAACAACAACACCTCCCCCTGTGGTGGCTGGCTTCCTCGGCAACCCTTGTCGTGGTCGGAATCGCGTTGATTCGAACTGGTAGGAATTCCGAACGTCCAACCGACGCGGTTGCGTTCTGACAGCGTTGCCTGACACGGATCGAAACGAACACAGTGCGGCAATGGATCCGTTATTCTAATTCCAGGCGTGCTCGTTTGCTCCACGCACATTGGGCGGGAACGCGCGCGTTGTGCTGTCGCTCCCGGCAGAACTGGTTGCGATTGGTTTTCGGCTCCTTCGATTGAATTCCACCAGAGAAGACACCTGATGATCCCCGCTCGATGTATGACGATCGCGTTTGCGATTCCCTTCCTGCTGCCCGTTGTCGCGTTGGCGAAGCCCGCGCGGCCGAATGTCGTGATCATCCTGGTCGATGACATGGGATACTCCGACGTGGGGTGCTACGGGGGCGAAATCGAGACCCCCAACATCGACCGCTTGGCTGCCAATGGGCTGCGGTTCACACAGTTTTACAACTGTGCCAAGTGCGAGAGCACGCGCGCCACATTGCTCAGCGGTCGTTACTTCCCCGAAGTGGGCGGTGGCAAGTTGGCCAACTGCATCACCATACCGGAGGCAATGAGAACCGCCGGCTATCAGACGATGATGGTCGGTAAATGGCACCAAAGCCAAACGCCGACGCAACGCGGTTTTGACCGCTACTTTGGCTTTCTGAACGGTTGCGTCAATTTCTTCACGGGGGTCAGCAGTCAGAAAAACGGCACTCACTTCATGCTCGATGATGAGCGTTGGGAAGTTCCCAAGTTGGGTTTCTATACGACGGAGGCATTCAGCGACCACACGCTCAGGTTGCTTGAAGAACGTGACCTTGAGAAACCGTTCTTCTTTTACATTGCTCACAACGCGCCGCATTATCCGCTGCAAGCACCCGAGAAGGATGTCGCCAAGTATCGCGGCCGGTACAAGGCAGGTTGGCATCAGCTGCGCGAGCAACGTCTGGCTCGCATGATCGATCTGGGCGTTGTTCCAGTAGACCAGGAGCTTTCGGCCACTCCAACCGACGTGCTCTCGTGGGACAGTCTGACGGAACAGGAAGTCGATCATCACGATCTGATGATGGCCACCTACGCGGCCATGATCGACAAGGTGGACCAGAGCGTGGGCGCGCTGGTCGCCAAACTAGAGTCGCAGAACGCTCTCGATAACACGTTGATCATGTTTCTCAGCGATAATGGCGCCTGCCCGTTCCAGCGGACCGAGGCAAAGACGCGAGAGAACAACCTGATGCCATGGGACGCCGAATCGTGGTGGTTGTACGACCAAAACTGGGCGCATGCTTGCAACACACCGTATCGCAAGTACAAGCAGAACCAGCACGAAGGGGGCATCTCAACTCCGATGATCATGCATTGGCCGGCCGTCTTGGCGGGTGGTGGTCAGTTCGATCGCGATCCAGCCCACCTGGTCGACTTGCACGCAACGTGCCTGGACTTGGCTGGCATCGATTACGCCGACCTACAACAAGACGGTGACATCGGCCCGGCGCGCGGTTTGAGCCTTGCGCCCGTCATGCGTGGCCAGACACGCCATCTGCACGAGGAACTCTATTTTCAGTTCAGCAAGTACTCGGCTCTACGGGCGGGAGCGTGGAAGTTGGTTGATGGAACGGAACTCTACAACATCGAAGAAGACCGCATCGAGATGCACAATTTGGCGGATGACTATCCAGAGCGTTTCCAAGCCATGAACAAGCGCTGGGAGCAACTGAACACTGAATTTGGCGGAAAGAAGAAGAAAAAGTAGGCCGATTCACTTCGTTTCCTTGGCGAACCTCGGCATCATCATCGTGTCTGGTTGACTGCGATCGTCCGATAAGCATGTCGGCGGCGCGGATTCTCTGGCTTCCTCACGTTTGTGGCTGCTTCTTACGAAGCAATGAAGGAGTACGCAAAGGTAAGTCGTCACAAGAGCTTGCGACCCGGAAACGAGGATCGACAGGCCGTTCATGTTTGGATGGTGCGTGGTCAACGGCTAAAGCCTGCACTCCAACTTGTGCCGTCGCTTCTTGTTCCCAAAAGCACCAGGCAGCCAGCAAACCAACGACCATGCAACCACTCGGAAGAAAGCAGACCAAGGTCCAAAGCGGAGTGGCCCGGGCAAAAGCGCTGCTGAAGCGTGACGCACCCGAACGCTCGCATAACTCGATCCCAAGGGGGTAGCCCGGCAGCCACGGCGCGTCACGCTTCAGCAGCGCTTTTGCCCGGGCCACTCCGCTTTGGACCTTGGTCTGCT
>JBCCYK010000404.1:0-3489 GCA_039189905.1 Planctomycetota bacterium | reverse complement strand
CCTGTGGCATCGGGGTCGACGCCCGTTTCTGTGGGGGGGAGGCCCTGACGGTCTTGAAGCTGATGCGGTGGACGAATCGAAGCACGATGACGATGACGCTAACGACGAACCGCGTGTGAACGTGGCGATGGAGCAACCTGCAGATGGAAAAAGGTGGAGTTACATGGTGTAGTACGATGTGCCGTGGGCAGACGCCGAGTATGATGAACATGGACATCCGAAACCTCGTGTACCAGAGCATTTGCGAGATCAGCCTCAATTTGCTGTGAAGTCGCCTACACCCGAGCAAGTCGAGGACGTCGCGAAGATCTTGCATGTGGATGACATTAGCCACATCACATTGCTAGAGAAAAAGCTTTTGCGTGACCTTATTTACTACTGCTGGGCATGTTTCGATGATGTCATGCGCCCTGTTGACAGTCCTCCTGTGGACATTCGTTTCAAAGAGGCCAATCCACGCCCCGTGAAGATGCAGCCTTATAGGTTGACACCGGCGAAGATAGAGTGTCTCAGGAAACAAATCCAAGAGTGGATCAGGGATGGCGTCATCCGACCTGCTCAGTCTCCATGCGCTTTTCCAGTGTTGATGTTGCCGAAGAAGGGCGCGACGCCTGGTACGAGCGATGCTTTTCGGACGTGTGTAGACTTCCGGAAGTTGAACGTTCATGTACCACACGATTCGTATCCGAATCCTCGGACTGACGACGGATTGGCATTCTTGGCTAATCGCCGTTACCGAACATCCTTGGACATTCGATGGGGATATCATAATCTCTTGCTGTCGCCGAAGGCACAAGATATTGTGACTTTCTCCTCGCCTTTAGGCACGTATTCGTACTTACGGCTACCATTGGGAGTGAAACCTGCGGGAGGTTTCTTCTGTCGTCAGTTACAAAACGACCTTGGTGATTATTTGTTCAGAGATGTATTTGTGTTCGTCGACGATGTTCTCATCGGTCATGCGGATCGCAAGAGACACATCCTAGTGGTTATGGAAGTGTTCTGTCGCCTGGCGAGCAAAGGATATTCGGTGAAGCCGAAGAAAGTCAATCTCCTTGTAGATGAGTTCGTGTTTCTAGGACACGTGTCCACACCAACTGGTCTGAAACCGTCTCCGAGCACGGTTGAAGCCATTACCAAGATGCCGATTCCTACAGCGGGACCCGGTAAAGACCCCAAGAAGCAGTTGAGATCGTTTCTAGGTTTCGCATCCTGGGTCCGTCGATACATCGCGAATTTCAGTCGCATCGTGGAAACGCTACGAAAGTTGACTGAGATGAATGCTCGTTTCGAGTGGGATGATGCATGTCAGTTAGCATGGGATACGATTGTTGAAGCCGTGGTGAAGACCAAGGGCGTGTACCATCCTGACTATCGCTTGCCGTTCCACATACGGACAGATGCATCTGCCGCTGGATTTGGCGCATATCTCTTTCAACTCGTTGATGTCGAAGACGAGAATGGCAATGTCAAGACAGAAGAATGAGTGATTGAATATTGGAGTAGAGCGTGTCCAGCCGCGATGAGGAACTACGATACTCGTCGTTTGGAGCTCATTGCTGTTATCATGGCGCTAGAGTACTTTCGGCTCTACATTGAAGGCCATCGTGTTCGTCTGCAGACGGATCACCGCAATCTAACGTATCTGATGCGTTATAAGGGAACCTCACCGCAGATGGTTAGATGGGCTCAGCGCCTGAGTGAGTTCAACATCGAGTTGGATTACTGCCCCGGCAAGTCTAACGCAATGCGCGTTCCAGACTGCCTTTCGCGGAATCTTGTTGACCAACTTATCGAGACTGATGAGGAGGGTCAACCTGTCAATGAAGCATTCTTGATTGTGAGTGAGATTCCGACACCGACACACGGTTGTCACGTGGTTTTGAGTTATGCTCGAGGACCAAGTTCGAAAACTGATGATCAGTCCGCTCATGCATACGTCGCTGCTGAAACGGTGCCAGAGCTAGAACACGAAGCTAACCCAGAACCTGTGCCTACTCCTTTCAACTTAGTGGATCAAGTTGTGGAGACTGTCACCGTAGATGAGATCCGTGATCACCAACAAGGTGACCCAGTGTGTAAACGTGCCAAAGAACAGTTGCCGAGCGGAGTTCGTACTCGGAGCAAAGGTCGAGCCACGAAGCGCAACTATGACTTAGAAAATGGTGTGCTGTATCACATCGACCACAGGAATCAACGTCGTCAGATCGTGATCCCTGCTACGCTCAAACGAAAGCTTTTCCGCCAAGCCCACGAAGGTCCGTTGAACGGCCACCTCGGTCGTGATGCCACGGTGGAACACTTGTTACAGCGTTTCTGGTGGCCGATGTTGCAAAATGAAGTTGCACAGTTCATCGCCGAATGCATGGACTGTAAGAAGGCCAAGACATCGATACCATACCGCCAAGGTTTGTTGCAGCAACCGCCACGTATTGCGGATGGGCATACACTAGGTATGGATCTGGTGGGACCGTTGCCTGAATCGGATGGCAAGCGATTTATTCTGACCATGATTGACCCATTTTCTCATTTCTTGACTTTGGAGGCAATCGATAGCAAGAAGGATACTTGTGTATGCTCGATGCGTTTGTCAAGCGGATACTGTTGCAAGGGCACTTGCCGCTCATCATTGTGACTGATAACGGCAAGGAGTTAAGGAACCAGCTCCTCAATACGTTCTTGGCTCAGTTCCACATGAGATTTCGCACACAGATGATTGCCTACCACCCTTCGTCCAACTTTACTGAACGAGTCAACAAGTTCATTGGTGATATGTTACGTATTTTGGTGAACCAGGCAGGTCGATCTGTGACCGACTGGCCCGAATTCGTTGGCTACGTGGAATTCGTGAATAACCGAAAGGTCATACCGGGTACCCAGGTGTCATCTTATATGCTAAGGTATGGACGCCAGCCAATGGTTCCCACTCAGCTTTCGTTGGTTCAAGACCCTGAAACACTGCCACAGTCAAGGAGCGAGCACCTCCGGCAGTTGACAGAGAAGTTGCACGCCTACCATCGCTTGGTGGACGCGGCTCATGAACGATCTCGCGTCCGCAACGCCATTTCGTACAACGAACACCAAATCGATGTGCAATTCGCGGTTGGCGACCACGTCTTGCGTTACATCCCAAAGCGCCACAACAAGCTACGATTCCATTGGCATGGCCCGTACGTTGTCATGCACAAGGTCAACCCTGCCACCTACATGATCAAGGATCCCACTCAGCCAGACGCACCGCTGATTCCCGCGTCTATTCAGCATTTGACGCCGGTTATCAACATGCCGTCTGAGCGCATCGAGGATCCTGATCATTTGTCCGTCTACCCACCATCTTTCCGGGATCAGTTTGAACAAGGGAAGTTTGTGATCTTCCGCAAACCGAATTCTGGATCTGATTGGCGCCGTCGTTTGTATGTTGCTGAAGTCTATGAGGATTATGACCGATCGCGTGAGAATGTTTTGTTACATTATTATGCTGATTTCGGT
>JBCCYK010000403.1:0-3502 GCA_039189905.1 Planctomycetota bacterium | reverse complement strand
CGAGCCGTTCACAGTGGTAATAACGTAGGCATGGTTGGACACGATCCATGACGGAGCAGTGTTTTTGCTGCCAACTGCGAGCAACTTTCCAGCACCAAAAGCGCTCACGATCGTGTCAGCAAAATCCTGGTCCGTCAGGTGCGGATACTCATCAGTTGCATCATTCGAGTCGGTTACAAATGTGGTGGAAGCAGTTCCAAAAAAATACTCCCAAACCAGCGAAGGTTGCCCACCAAACAAGAACCCGCCCACTCCAAGACTGTCGCGGTGGTCACGCACCGCCCGCTCGGCGAAGAGCATCCAAGTTTCTTGGTTCTTGTCTCCATCCACATCACCGAAGAAAGCTGTGCTGATGTTGCCTTCCGCTTCAAATGGATATTCAAGCGTCTTGCCACCAGCTAATGTCACGATGACCACGGCCTCATCTTCGGAAAGGGTGATCGCGCTTTTCAGGGAACTGGGTTTGCGAAAAGCCGCTGCTGCAAGACCTGCTAAACACCAACAGTTACCCGTGTTTCCCTGCTTGACATCGTTGTAATGCACGTCTGTTGCATCGCCGTCGCCCTTCACGAAAAGCTGAATTCCTTCCACCACTTTCAAGTGCCTGTTAACAGAGGCAAAATGTCCCTGGGGAAACCCAGGTGTTGTCATTTCTTCGGTAACCTGCTTGTAACTGCCAAACGGAACCGTGCTTGTTTTCTCGACAAAGCTCAAATCGAGATCTTCGCGTCCATTCCAGTCTTCACCGTGATTGTCCGCGTTCGACAGAGGGTCAAGCGTCAATGTCACTCTGCTCTCGTTTGCAGGAATGTTCACGCCTGGGCTTTCGCCAAAGAGACCCTTTGGATCCTCAAAATCATCTGCGGTCAGTGGCGTCGTACGCGTCGAAGCGTCTACCTCAAAGGTCACTTCGAGCGGATGGTCCATATTGAAACTCATCCGATGCACTGTGATCTCGATGGTGTCGATCCCCGTTTCCGAAGCGAAACTGTCTCCACTGAAGAAAACCGTTGAGAACAAATCTAAATCTATGTCCGCTGTTGCCTCGTTTCCCTTGTTGTCTTCTGCGATAAGACGCAAAGCATACGCGTCCTGATCGACCGGGGTGAACTCTGACGTTTTCATGGTCACTTTTCCTGTCTCATCAACAGAGAACAAGCCACCAAATGTATCTTCGAGCCTGTACGCAACCGGGTCACCCTCAGGGTCCGTGGCTACGTAGGTGCCAACCGCGTAGACTGATTCAGAACCTGCTTGAATCGAGGCGTCGAACTGATCCTGCTCAAACTCAGGTGCTTCGTTCCTCACCCCCTTGGCATGGACAACATCAACTAGGTTGCCAGACCAACTGCCGTTGACTGCGATATCGACCTCTATGCTGTCAAAATACCGCGTTCTCCGAGATGGCTGCACGGCTTCCAAAAACAGAGTGATTTCATTGCCTGGCTGTAAGCCCAAAGACACTGCCTGATAGGAAACGCCGGGCTCGATTAGCGTGCTCGTGGCTGATCGATCTTCGGAAGCGTCTTTCGTCCAGATACGAAACGCACCATTCGATTCAGTTGCACTACCGCCCGCAAACGAATAGTCGAACGTAACTGTGATCTCAGAAGCAGAAGCTGCGGCGGCTAGATTACTGCTCAACGACAGTCTGATGGGCTCGAAGGACGCACCGGCGATTCCATCGAAATCAAAAAAGTCAACAACACCATCGCTGTCCATGTCTCCCGAAATGACCTCGATCACACGTCCATTCTCTCGATCCAGTTCGACCCAGTTATCGTTCGCTCCAAACACTCCGTTCTGATCGGAATCAATCTTTAGGTCAGCGAGAGGGACATGGAGGGTTGCGGATTTGCCGGCAGCCACGTTCGCCCCATCACCAAAGTGCCTTCGCTGCAGAAGACTCGACGGATCATCGACAAAGAAATCCTTTCCTGATGGTGTTGCCGCTCCACTCGTCCAGCGAGGACTGGCACTGCTATCGATCCAGGCCCGGTAGTCATAGTCTGGGGCGAGAGCCTCTTCTCCATCCACATCCTCGGTTCGATTGGTACCTAGACCTCAATCAAGCGAAGCTTGATTTCAGTTTGTGTTGAAAAACTCGAAAACCCTCGGCGTTTCAAGCGTCTAATGGAGGTTAGCGACACTTCATTACTTGCCCGAAAAGGAGGGTTTCGAGTGAACGACAAGCTACGAAAAACGCTCGCCAAACGCAAACGAAAACTGCGACGTAGGCTCTCACTGCAAGACGGGGTTTGGCAATCGCCGATGTTCCGACCAGCAAAGACCCAACTGAAACTTGCTGAGCGACAACAGGCCGTCGCTTGCGGCGGCATCGCCATGATCATGCAGTTGATCAAGGCGATTGATCTGCGCCGTTCGCTCAACGCCTCTGCCAAGGTGTTCAAGCTCCATCTGCCCTACGATGAAGCCGATCACATTCTCAACATCGCACTCAACACGCTTGCAGGGGGGACTTGCTTGGAACACATCGAGCAGCGAAGAAATGATGAGGCGTATCTTGACGCCGTTGGCGCTCAGCGGATTCCTGATCCAACCACGGCCGGGGACTTTTGCAGACGCTTCAGCAATCAGCAATTGCGGTTGGTCATGCAGGGAATCAACCGGTCTCGGCAAACCGTGTGGCGGCAACAGGAAGACAGTTTCTTTGATTGCGCGACGATTGAAGCCGACGGCACAATGGTCGAAACCTATGGTGAGAAGAAGGAAGGCATTGGCATGAATTACAAAGGCCAGTGGGGTTACCATCCGCTGGTCATCTCGCTGGCTCAGACCCAAGAGGTTCTTTATCTGGCCAACCGGAGCGGAAACCGCCCCAGTCACGAAGGCTCGTCGTTGTACTTCGATTTGGCGATCAAACAGTGTCGTGAAGCCGGTTTTCGCAAGATTGTTCTCCGCGGCGATACGGACTTCTCCTCCACGGAGCATCTGGATCGTTGGGACGGAGAAGGCGTGAAGTTCGTTCTGGGCTACGACGCGAACAGGAAGCTGACGGGCATCGCAGGCGAATTGCCGGAAAAAGCCTGGAAAACGCTGCAACGCAAGGGAGAGCCGACGCCACTGGACCAACAGCGGGCCCGTTCCGAAAATCACAAGGAGGCGTTTGTCGTTTCTCACGGCTATGAGAACCAACGCTTGCAGAGCGAGAGCTATGCCGAATTCGACTACCAGCCCGATGCATGCAATCAACCCTACCGCATGGTGGTCGTTCGCAAAGACATCGAGGTGACGCGAGGGCAACAGCTTCTGTTTGATAAGCAACGTTACTTCTTTTACATCACGAACGAATCCCGCGCCGAGTTTCCCAGTCGCGATGTGATTGCCGCGGCGAACCGTCGCTGCAATCAGGAGAACACAATCGCCCAACTAAAAGCTTGCGGGGCGTTATCGGCGCCGCTGGACAACTTGGCGAGCAACGGAGCGTACATGTTGTTTGCCTCCCTGGCTTGGACGTTGAAACAGTGGAGCGGGATGCTGG
>JBCCYK010000402.1:0-3503 GCA_039189905.1 Planctomycetota bacterium | reverse complement strand
TCCCTTTGCCAATTCGAATTCAATCTCGTCCAAGTTCTTGCGTACGGACGGCTGCGGCAGATTGATGGTGGAGGTGGGCTTGAATCCAACGCGCATCACCAAGGGACTTCCCGTCGTCACGCCCCCGATCAACCCACCGTGGGTGTTGGACTGATAGCCATCACTGCGAATGGCGTCGTTGTTTTCGCTTCCCAAACGTCCAATCACATCCAGGCCATCGCCCACTTCGCATGATTGGACCGCGTTCAGTCCACCAAGGGCACCCATCAAGCGGACCTTGAGACTTTGATAGAGCGGATTGCCTAGTAAGGGAGGAACATCGAAGGCCCACACCTCGACGCAAGCGCCCAGCGAATCTCCCTTCTGACGCGTTTTCTTGATGAGCTCAGCCGCATCAGCAGCGAAGGCCGCGTCCACCGATGGGATAGCCGCGTCCGCAAGCATCGCCTCCAAAGCATCCCCCTCTTCGCTCACATCCGCCAAGCCTTGCTTGGCTTTCAGTGGCCCAACGCGTGTGATGGAAGAAACAATGCGCGTTCCAAAGTGTTCCCGCAGAAACAGTCGGGCCACGCTACCTCCGATCACATCGGAGATGGTCGACCGGTAACTCGACCGACCGCCGCCACGGACGTCGATGTAACCGCCGGATTGATGAAACTTCACCAGGTCCGTGTGCCCCGGGCGGACTTCGCCGGTCGGCCCCGTGAACTGCGTGTAGTCGCCCGACTTCTTGCTGGTTGACAACACGATCGCTGCGATCGGTTCCCCCGTTGTCAGGCCGTCGCCGTAAAGATCCGTCTCAAAAGTGGCGTCCCCGACATCCGCTCGCAAGGTTCCGCCCGATAGCAATTGCTCGTGATCGTCGCGATAAAGACCGGACAGAAAGAGCACCTTGTCTTTCTCATTGCGAGGCGTCCCGTGCTTGTTGCCGCCCGGACGACGACGATCCAGGTACGACTGCACGTCACGACAGAGGATCCTCAGCCCGGGCGGACAGCCGTTGACGAGGCTTGTGATGGCGGGGCCGTGCGATTCCCCCGCCCCAGCCACGGAGAAATAGGGGCCGCCTAGGACTTCCATTGCAACTCGGCTTTGGCGAGACGGTCCGCCGTTTCCTTCATCAAAGCATCCTCGGCCGCCGCGTCCTCCGCTTGGTAGGTGACACTGAATCGCAGGTAGGAACCCGCATCGTCCCACGGCACCGTGACGATGCCCAGTTCTTCGATGAAGAATCGCGTCGCATCTTCGGCCTTCTCAAAGGTATCGCCTGCTGCGGTGCCACTCGGAGACGGGGTGTACAAGAAGTAAGAACCACCCGGAACCTGGCAATCGAAACCCGCATCGCGAAGCACCGCCACCAACTTGTCCATCCGCCGACGATACTTCTCTCGGATCCGACTGGGAATCGAATCATCATCCAAAGCGGCGGCCGCTGCTTTTTGTGTCGCGATGAATTGGCCGCTGTCGCTGTTGTCTTTCACATCGGCAAAGGCTTGCACGATCAACGGGTGGCCCACGACAAACCCCATTCGCCAACCGATCATATCATAGCCCTTGCTAAGCGAATGCACCTCGACGCCGACGTCCATCGCACCCGGTGTTTGCAAGAAGCTGTACGGTTCCCCGTCAAACGTCAGCAAGATGTGAGCCGCGTCGTTGACAACCACGAACTCCTTTTCCTTTGCCAAGGCCACGACTTTCTGAAAGAACTCGCGCGGAGCCGTCGCACCCGTGGGTGAGTTCGGGTAGTTCAACACCAACAATTTCGTTCGCCGATACACATCGTCGGGCACCGCGTCCAAGTCGGGCAGGAAGCCGTTCTCCGCCGTCAGCGGCAACTGAAAGACGTCGCCTCCGTAGAAACGCGTGTGCGTCCCGGCAACCGGATAGCCGGGGACGGTCATCAGCGTCACATCGCCGGGATTGATGAAGACCGCTGGCAGCATCGCGTAGGCGGGCTTGCTTCCAATGCAATGATTGACTTGGGTCTCGGCGTCCACCTCCACGCCAAAGTGACGTTGCATGAACCTCGCCGCGGCTTCCTTGAATTCGCTCACGCCGTTGTCGGCATAGCCTCGATTCTCCGGCACGTTGATCTCGCGTTCCATCAACTCGCGAACACGGATGTCGGCCATGGAATCGTTCTCGCCAATCCCGAAATCCAGCAGTTGCCGATCGGGATGGTCTGCCAAGGCCTTTCGCTTCGCCCGTTTGATCTTCTCAAATTTGTAGATCTCGGTGCCTTTGCCGTATCCGGCGCCACCGATCCGCTCGGCAAAAAGGGCCTGAAAGTAAGGATCTGTTTCGGTTTCAGGAGACGTCGGGGAAGCAGTGGACATGTTCGCGGGGAATTCGGCGTGACGAGCGGGAGATCGAGGGCTAAAACGCTGCGGAGAGGACCGGAGCGTCACGATAGAGCCTATCTCCCGCCTCCGGAATCGTCGAGATGACAGCTTCGGAACAGGACGCCCGCCGGATACAATCGGCTGCCCAACACCAAGACATGACTGACGGCCATGACACGATCTGAATCCCGCTCCCGCGACAACGCCGGCCATCAAGAGTCGGTCGAGGAGATCCGCGGCGCGTATGAGGAATTGGCCGAGCTGGCTGGCTCGCTAGCTCACGAGATCAAGAATCCGTTGTCGATCATTCACATGAACATCGACTTGTTGAGCGAAGACCTCGATGAAATCGATTCGCCCATCAGCCGCCGATGTCACAATCGCGTCGATTTGGTCCGGCAGCAGTGTGAGCGGATGGAGGGGCTTTTACGTGACTTCCTGCGCTACGCGTGGCTACGCCACATCGATCTGGTCGCGGGCGATTTGAACGACCAGATCCGGCGGACGCTGGACGCATACCAGACCCAAGCGGATCAACAGGGGGTGGATGTCCAGAGGTACCTGGACCCAGACCTCCCTTCCATCCTGCTCCATAGCGATGCGTTGCAATCCGCCTTGATGAACCTCACCAAGAACGCCTTGGAAGCCATGACCGGCGGGGGACAGTTGTACGCCCGCACGTACAGCACGCGGGGCAGTGTCGCGCTCGACCTGATCGACACGGGTTCTGGCCTGGAAGACGCCGTGTTGCTGCACATGTTTGAACCTTTCTACAGCACCAAGGATGGCGGCTCTGGCTTAGGACTGCCCACGGCGCGTAAAATCATCGAGGCGCATGGCGGACGTATCAGCGTGCAAAGCGAATTGGGACGGGGCACCAAGTTCACCCTCGAATTTCCCGTCCCGGCCCGGATTGGGCCTCCCGCTTATGACGCGGATGAAGCGATTTCGACTCGCGCGGGCCAGCCGGACACCGCGAACCCCGTTGGCGGATCGGCCCCGTAGGAGACCATTGCAAGCCCGTTCTTGCGTGGTCCCTCGTTCGTTTGCCGTCAATGCTAATCAGCACCCAATGGGTACCGTGAAAATGCGTCTCCTCTCATCTCAGCGCCGATCGCGTCTTTTCCCGCCTAGGCATCGTCACGGCGAAAAGGGGTC
>JBCCYK010000401.1:0-3554 GCA_039189905.1 Planctomycetota bacterium | reverse complement strand
CGAAAGGAGAATCCATGAGCGTCATGCTCGATGAACCTGAGAGTCAAACGACACAGTCGCAGGGCAACCGACTCCAAGCGGAAACGACGGCTGTCCGATTGCACATCCGCTGGCCGGGAACTCGTAAGAGTCTAAGCCGCGACCAGAAGCAGCAAGCTGCAGGTGCGTTTGACGCTGACAGTCGAACCCTGTCGGCGGCTAAACGACTAATTGACACATCGCATCCCGCGTTTCGTGCCGTCTCGGCCGTCAAGACGAAGGCGTCTTCGCTCTGGAAGGGAATGACTCTGCCGTACATCGAACCGGGCGTCCGATTGTTGCGACGCTGCGATGTTTCTGAGTTTGATTCACAGATGATCAACATTCAGGACGAGTTGAGCGAGTCGGTGACGGAACTGGACCGCTGTTTCAGCGAATTGATCGATTCCGCTCGGGGCCAACTCGGACACTTGTTTGACCCTGCAGACTATCCCTCAACAGTTTCCGATCTGTTTGCAGTTTCGTGGGACTTTCCCTCCGTGACCCCACCAGCCTATCTGCGGACCGTCAACCCGGAACTGTACCAACACGAGTGTCAGCGAGTGAAAGAACGCTTTGCCGAAGCGGTCGAACTTGCCGAGCAGACTTTCGCAGAAGAGTTGTCGCAACTCGTCAATCATTTGGCAGAGCGGCTGTCCGGTTCGATCGATGGGAAACCAAAAGTCTTTCGCGACTCTGCCGTGACGAATCTGAATGAGTTCTTCGAAAGATTCCAGCGGTTGAATATCGGCAGCAGCGAGGAACTCGACGAACTCGTTGACAGTGCGCGCCAGGTCATCAGCGGTGTTTCCCCTCAAGACTTGCGAGATCGCGGATCGCTTCGTCAGCAAGTTGCCGCCTCACTAACGCGAGTGGAATCCTGCCTGGATGAACTGATGAGCGATCGTCCCCGCCGCAATGTCCTTCGGGGGCCTCGCTGATGCCGACCGTGGTTATCCGCCCGAGTGGCCAATTAAGAGCGGTCTTCAACGATTGTCTCGATCTCAGATCCGTTGGTCGGTTGTCAATCAAAAGGGGATCCTACGTAGAGCCAAATACGACTGGGCAATGGATTGCAGATCTTTCCATTGTTGATGGCCCCGTACTAGGCCCCTACGACAGACGCAGAGATGCACTGGCTGCGGAAGTCACCTGGCTAAACACCTATTGGCTTTTGAAGAAGGCCGACTGACCTCACAACAACCTACTTAACTTCCGGCCTCGGTTACCTGATCCATGTCAGGTGGCCGGGGCTTTTTTTGTTTTCACATAAACCCCGGAAATTTCTTCGATGAATCAAAAAGAAATCAATCGTGCTGTTGCTCTAGCAACAGGCGAAACCGTGTCCGCAATCAAACGACTCGGATTCTTAATCGCCGATCCCGACCAAGTCTTCGAAGACCCATCCGATCCTGTGCACGGCGGTCGTGTAATCGATTGGGACGACTTTGAACTTGCTTCCGAGGCACCAGATGAGCAGTGCTTCGATCCTGAAGCCATTTTCTGTTAGCGCGATGGCCACAGCTCGCAATCTAACCCCCGACAAACGTCGCCATTGTCCGCTTCGCGGACGGCGGAGACTTCGTTTTCCTAAACGCCGAAAGAAACTCAAACACCCAAAAAAGCACCAAACACGAAGGACCTACAGATTTGAAATGACTCCGGCGGATTCGTAGACCAAACTGTTTGAAAGCAAATCGGTCCGCTGAAGGCCGCCAGCTTTTGTTTCGAGTCAATGGTCAGCCTGCGAAAGCAGATCTCCCGCTATCTGAGCAACTAGATCAGGACTGTTCGACGATCTCGCAATCGCTGCTCCGCCCTACCAGGCGGAGCAGCGGCTCTTTTTCTTAACTATTCGATACCGAGACTATTCGATACCGAGTCAAAGAGCTGGCCGTGAACTCAACGTCAAAGCGTACGAATACGGCTTCAGCACCGGTATCGCTGGCGAGAGCTTCGAGAGAGATAAGGCCGACCCGCCTCAGTTCAGGGCAATTGCACGTTAAGTCATTGTGAGAGCAAGACTTTGAGCATGTAATCTTCGCTGAGTGCTGTTGTGATGCGTTTGTTTTTGATTCCGAGTTTCTTTGAGGTCTCGTTCTTCAGCAGGCTTAACGCAGTCCGTCGCAGAATGCTGACGTTGGTCGCACCATGACCTTTGCGAATTCGTGATTGATCTTCGCCGAAGCTAACGTCCAACTGCCAATGAAGCCGGTTCTCAATCGACCAATGACCGCGAACGGCATTGGCGAAACGCTTCGCCGAGATGAACTTGCTGAGAATGTAGTACCTGACTTCGACGTGGTCCTTGCCGTCGCGGTCGACGTCCGTAATCGCGATACCAATGGACTTGAGATCCTTCCACCGTGCCGCATCGGCGAGCTTCTCTGGAATGGGACAGACGTAGTAGGTGCGTCTTTCGTCTCGCCGGTGAGAACGCTCGTTCGTTTCGTGCTTTCGAGCCTGATGCCGCTGAAACTCATCCGAAAGGTGGTCCTCGAAAAACTGCTCGATGCCTTTGTAGAGCGTTGGTTGATTCTGCTTGACGGCCAAGACGTAGTGGGCGTCCTGTTTGCGAATCTTCTCGGCAATCGCGGTTTGACAACCCATCGCATCGATCGTTACCAGGCAGCCTTTGATCGCAATCAACTCAAGCAGCTTGGGGATCGCCGTGATCTCGTTGCTCTTGGCGTCGGTAACCGTTTGACCAAGACAGATGTGATTCTCGCTCGCCCAGGCACTGACCATATGAATCGCTGCTTTGTTGCTGCCACGATCATAACTTCGGCGAAGCGTCTTGACGTCTATTGCGACGACCTGACCTTCGGTGATCTCGTGGAGCGCCGTGATCCAACTCAGGAGGCACTCCTCGAAAGTCTTGGGATTCAACGCGCCTAAAACACGATTGAAAGTGTCGTGAGAGGGAATCCCGTTGGACAAGTCGAGAAACTTCTCGAACCAATCTTTCCTTTGCCGACCAACCTGGGCGATCATGACGAAATCGTCGGCTCCACCGATCACCGCGGAGATCGCGATCACCAAGATGTTGACCAGAGGATGCTCGACTTCACTGGTACGTCGTCGTGGGTCTTCCAGGTCCGAGAAGCAGTCAACCAAATCAGCTGTTCCAGTCATGTCGCCATCCTTGGCAAAGAGGATAAAACCGAAAGACCTATTCTCTCACTATCTCCTGAACTGGACTACCCAGATTCACCAATGTGATGCGATTGCCCTGGCCTCAGTTCTGGACACCGACGGCACCACACAGTGCTTTCTCGAGCAGGCGGCTTGTCCAGCGAATAACAGGTAGATTTTTCCTAAGTAGTTTGGCCGAGTGATTGGATCCAGGAGAATTGGACTTCGCTATTCGCTTCATCCCTCTTGAGGATTCTCTGCGTAACCGTTCACGGGTCGGTGCAAGTCTTTTTGAAAATCGGGCTGGACTTGGAGAGCGGTTTTGGGTCTCAATGCTCGCATGAGCAGAATACCGCCCGAGCTGGAAGCCGAGATGACACCCGCTGTCAAAGCGGCGTTCT
>JBCCYK010000400.1:0-3596 GCA_039189905.1 Planctomycetota bacterium | reverse complement strand
TACCCATGCCCTCCCCGAAATCTCGCTTAAAGCTCGATTTCGACCCTCCCTTCGCTGCGCGTGGGAGGGTCAATTGGGTGGCGATCAGCGAGAAGTGTCCTCAAAAGTGTACTTTTCAATGGCACGCCGTCAAACTCAACTGAGCGAACCTGTTTTTGCACGCTAACTGAGCCAAGCGTTTCATGCGCCGCTTCTCGATTCGATCGCTGCTGATCTTCACCGCAGTTGTCGGCTGCTTACTCGCTGGCCCTGTCAATCGGGCCCGCAAGCAGAAGGAGGGTCGTTCTTGGGTCGCCGCGGAACGCGGGCATATCACCTTCGCGAGCAGTTTCGACGAGGTGACGCAAACGTTTGTCCACCCTAAGAAGCCTTTGGCACCTGCATGGCTGGTCCGAGCGTTGGGGATCGACTATTTCGATTCGGTTCACTCGATTGTGTTGGACTGCGAAGAGGTCGATGACCTGAGGCCGATCACGAACCTCTCATCATTGCGGTTCCTCGGGATCATGATTGAAATCGATGACGACCTCGACTTTGGGCCTTTGCGGGAACTGACACATCTCGAAGAAGTGTATCTTGACTACACCCACATCAGCGCGGAACGTCTTGCGGGCCTCCGCGAAATGCTTCCGGGGGTTAAGGTCACGGCCACAAACCACCTGGGTTCAGACGCCTAACGCTCCGCGGCTGATACAATCTCCGGGCGAGTGCGTGGGAACAGAAGGGGAATGAGACACTCGAACGAGTTCCAAAACTGCATACGGCATTGTGAAACCATCCAAGGTATTCCGCGTTGGTCCCCAGACAACTCGCCTCATGCACCGCGAGTTCAAGCCTGCGGACGCGGAGGTGGCATTCATGCTCAATCATGATCCACAGATCTTGCGTTACACGGTCGACGTGGCGATGAAATCGGTGGAAGCGGCTCGCGAGTTTGTGCGTGCTTATCCCGACTTCGACGACGTGGGGTTCGGCCGATGGGCCTGTGTCTTCAAGGAGACTCAGGAGGTCATTGGCTTCTGTGGGTTCAAGTACCTCGCCGATCTGGATGTCGTCGACGTGGGTTATCGTTTTCTGCCCGATTTTTGGGGACTGGGTCTCGCCACGGAAGCGTGCCAAGCTTGCCTTGAATTCGGTTTTGAGACGATGGGATTATCACGTGTCTTTGCGTTTGTCATGCCGGAGAACCAAGCCTCGATGCGTGTCTTGGAGAAGTGTGGACTGCGTTTCGATGCCGTCTTCGACTACGACGGGATTGCAACACACCGGTACGTCATCGCATGCGACGCGTCGTCAGCATCCGATTAGTTGTCTAAGCCGTTGATCACAACATGCTGTTATGCAAAGGGATCGCTTAAGGCGATGCGCAAACGGGAGCATTTTCGCAACAGCAGAAGCTGCGGCCCCCACAACACCAGCATGGCAAAGAGGACAGCGGAACCGGCCGCGCCTGGTGCGAAGTACCAATCCAATACCAGCGACGCCGCAGCCGAACCGAATAGGAAGATGCGTCGCATCAGCACGCGCCTGCTGCGGCAACGCGGGAACAGCATTGCTGAAACCGCGAACGAGAGACACGGTGAAAACACGAAACCTAGTAGCGTTAACGAAAATGCCGTTTCGTAGCCAACCACGCGCATGACAGAGAAAGCAAGGGCGAAAACGGTGGTGACCGCGAACAACTGCCAGAGGTGAAACTGTGACCTCGGTCGCGTCGCAATGGCTCTTGGGATCCCGTGATGATTGTGTGTCATTCCTTTCATTGTCCCGTGATTGAAGCCCACGTTGCGCCTCGACAGCATGCGGTATTCAGGTGACCTCCCGCATCGTGACGCGCAGACTCGGGGCGACTCTACCGATTGCTATTGAGCTTCTTGTTTCCTCCAGCCACCTTTCTAGGCACGAACGTGGGATCGCACGCGTCTTTGGGAAGGCTCGCGTTCCATTGCATCACTTCCTCAGTCAGCCGCTTCGCAATTTTGGGGTGCTTTTGCGCCAGATTGTTTGACTCGGACTCATCCGCCCGCAGGTCATAGAGTTCCACGCCCGAACCATCCAGGTTGATCAACAGCTTCCATTGATCATCACGGATGGCCAGGTCGGGTGCATCAATGCGACGTGTCGGATCGCCCTTGATACCCCAAGATTGGTCGGGACGATCGGGTGGGCGGCGGAAGCAAAGCGGCTGCTGCCGCGAACCAATTGAACGCCCCAAGATCGTGTCTATCACGTCTTCTCCGTCCAACACGACGCCCGTGGGCGTGGGCACGTTGGCCAGCGTGTAGAGAGATCGGTTGAGGTCGATCGCTGAAAAGACAGACTCACGATTGACCGTTCCGCTTTTCTCAGACTCGATGAACCCGGGCCCCCAAACAATCAAGGGAGACCGGATCCCACCCTCGTAAAGCAGCGTTTTGTTGCCTCGCAGGGGATCGCTCCGCCCCGCACCAGGTTCGTGGCCGTTGTCGCTGCAAACAAGCAACAGCGTGTTATCGCGGAGTTGCTCGTCGGAACGAATGCGGTCCAGCAGAGGTGCCAGTTGCTCGTCCATCGCATCCAACACGGCGTAGTACAGCGCGCGTTTGCTTTCGTCGGTCGCATCCCGCAGGACCTTCGGTGGAAAGAACGGCGAGTGGACGTCGTCTGGCCAAACGTTTATGAAGAACGGCTGCTCTTGCGCAAGCGCACGATCAATGTGGGTCATGGCCGCATCGACGAAGCGCCCCGTGATCTCGCTGCGATCGGCGTACAAGATGGGCCCGGTCGGCAGCGTGTCGCTGCGGAGTGAATGCAGTTGAGGCTTCTTTCCGTCGTAAGCGTCCTTATAACCCAGAATGCGCGGTCCAAGTCCCTCAAAATTGGTCAGGCTCCGATCGAATCCGTACTTGGTGATCAAGGGTGCGTTTCCAACATCCCGTTGACCGCCCATATGCCATTTGCCGTAGTGCCCTGTGTAGTAGCCAGCGTGATGAAGCTCGCGAGCCAGGATCGGCGCGCTGGGCTTCAGCCAATCGGCACAGCCCCGCTGCGCGTTCGCGGCACGGTGATTCAGGAAGGAACCGATATTCCAGCGCTGTGGATACTGCCCGGTGGTCAAGGCGGTTCGCGATGGCGAACAGATGGGCGAGTTCACATAGAAGTTTGTGAATCGAATCCCTTCCTCCGCCAATCGATCGAGGTGCTGCGTTTTCGTGTCCGTTCCGCCAAAGCATGACAAATCGGAGAATCCCATGTCGTCAATGAAGATGGTGATGATGTTCGGTGCGGACTCGGGAGCGATCTTCCGTGGGCGTCCAAACACGGTCTGGGTGTCATCAACACGCGTCATCCACTCATTCAACTTGTCTCGCATCAAGCGAAGTCGTTCGAAATGCTCCGGACCATCCACCAGGTTGCTTAGCTCCTCCGGGTCATCGCGCACGTAGTAAAGCTCTTCTGCTGGCCGACGTTGATACGCCATCACTTTGCGTTTCGCTTCCGCATCGACGTCGGCCAGCAGAAGAGCTTTACTACGTGCGCGATGACCCGGAGGAGCTAAGCAACCTGGTGGATGGTCCGGAGCATTTCGAACGACTTCGCTTGATGCGAGACAAGTT
>JBCCYK010000399.1:0-3600 GCA_039189905.1 Planctomycetota bacterium | reverse complement strand
GTTGCTTTTGCGGCCGATGGTGTTTGGGATCGCGATTGCAACCGGTTTTCTCTAATTGCCCCTTTCACGCGAGTACAACGCGAACGGTTTTAAGGCTGCGACCCTCTGGCTGATCGACGCGATAATCCTGATTGGCACGCTCTGGGCGTGCTATCGCTATTTCTCCATTAGTGAAAAGTTCGAAGACGGTTTCTTCTTCCTCGGCCCCCTCGACCTGACGCTCGGGTTCATGGCCATGTTCGCCGCGCTTGAAATGACACGGCGGGTGCTCGGTTGGACCATCGTGATCATCGCAGCGCTGGCGATTTTCTACATGCTCTTCGGCGAGCACCTTCCTGGCATCTTCGGCAACGCCGGCTACTCTGCCGAGTCGGTTGTCCTCGCGCTGTGGCTGTCGACCTCGGGAGCGCTTGGGACAGCCTTTGGCGTTCTGACGACGCTGGTCATTGTTTACATCGTCTTCGGCTCCATCATTACCAAGACAGGGGCCGGGGACGCGCTCATCAAGATTGCGATGTCGCTTGCGGGCGGAACGCGCGGGGGTGCCGCGCACGGCGCGGTTGGAGCGTCGGCGACGTTTGGATCGATCTCTGGCAGCACGGTAGCCAACGTGGTTGGGACAGGGACCTTCACGATCCCGCTCATCAAGAAACAGGGCTTCTCGGGCCGCTTTGCTGGTGCAACTGAAGCAGCAGCGTCGACAGGTGGCACATTCACGCCCCCGGTTATGGGGTCGGCGGCGTTTTTGATCGCAGATTTGACAGGAACGCCCTATCTAACCGTCGCTATCGCAGCAACGGTTCCCGCTCTCCTTTTCTATCTCAGCCTATTTCTAGCGGTTGAGCTGGAAGCACGTCGCACGGGAATTCAGCCGATCCCAGAGAAAGACCGCGTCAAATTAACAGCACGCGACTGGTTGAACGGCCTGATGTTCCTCGCGCCGATCCTAACCATAATCGGGGTGATGATCGCCGGAAGATCCGCGTCTTTTGCAGGGTTCGTGTCGATCTTCGTGACAATTGGCATGGCGCTTCTTTTGAACCCCGAACTAAGGCGTAACCCGATGGCGCTGGTCGACGGCCTAATTGCAGGCGGGATCAACTCGGTCAAAATCCTGGTTATCATCGCCAGCATCGGGATGTTCGTCGGCGTTATCAACTCAACAGGTCTGGGCGTCAAACTTGCGCAACTGATCGGAGAGCTTGGGCGTGAGCAGCTTTTCCTGTCGCTCGCGGTTACAGCCGTGGCCGCAACCATTTTGTCGATGGGTATGCCGACCACACCGGCTTATCTGATCGTCGTTCTCACAATGGGCCCCGCGCTTGTACAACTCGAAGCGCCCATTCTGGCGATGCACATGTTCATTCTCTACTACGCTGCCCTCGGGGCTGTAACGCCGCCCGTAGCTGGCGGGAGTTACACCGCCGCACCTATCGCAGATGCCGATCCGATTCTGCTCAGTTTTACGGCGTTCCGACTCACCATTGTTGCCTACATCTTCCCGTTCGTGTTCATCTACTCGCCGGAGATTTTCCTGGTAGTCGATGATCCAGCCTTCATCGATGTCTTCTCAGTTGTGACGCGTTCTATCCTTGCTGTCATTTTGATTACGATGGGGTTGGGAATGGTTGGAAAGACCGCATTGGACTACGTGATCAAACTGGCAGCGGTCGGCTTCGGCATCTTGGCGCTCTTCGACACGACCGCGGAACACTGGATCGGGGTCATCGGCGGAGTGGCAACGCTCGTCGTGCTCGTTTTCCGCTACAGCAAGACGCTGCGAGGTGTCGCCGCATGACGGTCGGCATCCGCAATGTCCTTTTCGTCATGTGCGACCAACTGAGAGCCGACTACCTCGGTTGCTACGGCCACTCGACGATAAAGACACCGAACCTCGACTCCTTGGCCGCGCGTGGGGTTCGGTTTGATCGGGCATACGTCCAGTCACCGGTCTGCGGACCGTCGCGCATGTCGTACTACACCGGTCGCTATGTCTCCAGCCACGGTGCGAACTGGAACAGGACACCTTTGCGGATCGACGAGCGCACCATGGCCGATTACCTCGCGCCACTGGGTGTCAAAACCGCCATCGTCGGGAAGACCCACATTGAAGCGGATACCAAAAGCCTCGATTGGCTTGGGATACCTGACGACGCTCTAGCCAGACAAAGGCTTTCGCAGGGCGGCTTTGTTCCTGTCGAGCGAGATGACGGTGTGCATCGTTCGGCAACGAGGGAAAGGGACTTCCCCTACAATCAGTTTCTCCGCGACAACGGCTTTGACGGAGACAACCCATGGCAATGCTGGGCAAATTCTGCAGAAGATGAGAACGGCGAAATTCTCAGCGGCTGGCAACTCCGCAATGCGTCGCGGCCAGCACGTATTCCGGAGCCATTTTCTGAAACCGCCTATATGTCGGACCGCGCCATTGAGTTCATTGATGACAATGTCGATCAGCCGTGGTGCTTGCACCTAAGCTACATCAAACCCCATTGGCCCTACATGGCTCCAGCCCCATACAACGACATGTACGGACCGGAGGACATTGCACCCGCAAAACGCAGCGCTTTTGAAAAAGACAACCCACATCCGATCGCAGGGGTACTGATGAACGAGACAGACAGTCGAGCCTTCCACAACGAGCAGACTCGGCGGACTGTGATTCCGACATACATGGGGTTGGTCAGCCAAATTGACGCTCATTTGGGTCGCGTTCTGTCGGCATTGGAAACATCCGGACAAAGCGATCATACCTTGATCGTATTCACCTCTGACCACGGCGATTTCCTTGGCGACCACTGGTTCGCCGATAAGGCCATGTTCTATGAACCCGCCGTACGCGTTCCGCTCATCATCTGTGACCCCCGCCAAGGCGCGAATCCATCACGCGGGACCTCGTCAGATGCCTTCGTTGAAGCGATCGACCTCGCCCCAACGTTTCTTGATGCATTGGGAGGTGACGTCACTGGACATCGTCTTGAAGGGCATAGCTTGATGCCTTTGCTATCCGGAGAAGAAGCGGCACAAATCCGTGAGGCTGTGGTTTCGGAATTGGACTTCGGATATCTCGCCACTGGAGGCGAACTTGGTCTCGATCCAAGTCGGTCAATGGGCCGCATGATTAGAACCAACCGCTGGAAATATGTCCACTTTCAAGACCTTCCATGCCAACTCTTTGACCTGGTCAATGACCCGGAAGAGCTACACGACCTTCATGAAGACGAGCAACATCAGCATGTGCGTAGCGAGATGAAGGATCGGTTGCTGGAGTGGGCACTTACACGGCGCACCCGGGTGACGGAGTCCGACGCCCGGGTAAAGGGATGGCTTGAGCAAGCCAAAGCGCGTGGAGCGTCAAAACCAGGCTGGTAAGGACTTGCCAAAACGCAATGACCTGTCGCTGCCGGTGGCATGATTCATCCAACTCGTCCGCTGGCTAGGCGACAGCCCGCATGCAAGGTATCGGTCCTCCCATCCAATTTAACCAGGTACAGCGACCAACAAAGTCGCGACATCTCGCTAATATTGAGAATTTTTCACTGTTTCGCGCGCGCAGCGAATGTCCTGTGTGGATGGCTCCTGCATAGCAAGACATTTTTT
>JBCCYK010000398.1:0-3626 GCA_039189905.1 Planctomycetota bacterium | reverse complement strand
GACACTTCTCGCTGATGGCCACCAAAATTCACCTTCCCACGCGCAGCGAAGGGAGGGTCGAAATCGAGCCTTAAGCGAGATTTCGGGGAGGGCGCGGGTAGGAGGTTCTGTTGGCGCGATCGTTTTCTTGCGACAGGCCCTCCCCGGCCACGCTTACGCGGGCCGACCCTCCCGCGGCAAAGCCGCGGGAGGGTGAACGTGGTGGCCAATAGCGAGAATTGTCGAAAGTTCCAAATTACTTGCAACCAAGCTGAAGAACGTGGCACTTTCATCGTGTTGCCGCGAATCGTTTTTGGAATGCAAGATTGTGACAGATTGGGATTCTGCCCTCCTTGAACGCCTCAAAGGCGGTGATCATGCCGCCTTTGAACGCTTGGTCGACGATTATGCGGGGCCCTTATTTCGATTCTTCGTTTGCGACCATGGCAATCATCATCTGGCTGAAGACCAATCGGCCGAAACGTTTGCTCAGTTGGTCCGGTCCATTCCGAGCATGAGAGGCGATGCGGAGCGACTGCCCGCGTTCGTGTTTACGATCGCACGTCGCATTAAACAGCGAGACTGGCGCAAACGAACCATGCCCACGGATTTGATCGATGCGGCCCACGGAGTTCCCGACACGGGACCCTCTCCTGAAGCCAGGCTCGAAGCTCGGGAACAAGTTGCAGCGGCCATGATGGCCATTGGATCACTCAAGCAGAATGCCAGGGAAGCAATGCTGTTGCACTATGTTGAGGGCTACTCCATCGCACTTGTCAGCGAAGTCCTTGGGGAAAGAACGGGCACGGTCAAGAGCTTGCTGCACCGCGCAAGGCACCAACTGAGACACGAACTCAAAACCACTGAGGCTCAGACATGAGCACGAATGAGACCGACGACGATGTCGCCGCGAAGCTGTTGAGCCTCCGTGAACTGGGACCTTCCGCGGAAGCAAGGCTCCGCTACCGTCGTGCTGTCGCGTATGAACTAAATCATGCAGAGGTGGCAGAGACGCGACCCTGGTGGACACGTTCGATTTCGATCCCTGTTCCGGTGTTCATGGCAGCCTGTTTGGCCGCGGTTTTCGGGATCGGGTTTCATTTACGGCACGAAGTCGGTGATTCCGCCTTCAGCACAATGGTCGCATCGCCAGAACAATCGGTGCCCGTCGTCGTGCCTACGGAACAGCCCCTCTTTGAAATGACGGAAGTCTATCTGTGCGGTGTCGGGAGAATCGAAACCAGCACATTTAGCTTGAATGAATCGCCGACTGTCTTCTTGGGGAATGAGTGAATGTTCTTTACGCGAGTCATTGTGTGCAGCTTGACGCTGCTAGCGAGCGTCTCTGTCGCCTACGCCCAGATTGCGGCGAACGATAGGCCCAAAGAACGACGCGACTATTTTGCCGATGTCAGGGTTTACTCGATCGTTCCCGCGAAAGGAATCGACAGCGTTCAGGGGAGTGGAACCGGTGGCGTTGGGCCTGGTGGTACTTTTGGGACCTTCTTCAGCAAGAACGGCCGCGATTTCGGTGTGACGGTCAATGGACGATGGAAAGACTCTCGGTTTACGATAGTTCTGACAATTGAGCCAAGAGAGTCTGACCGTGTCACAGAGCAGACCAGACGAACGTTCGACATGACGGATCTTTCCATGCAGTCGTTCGAGGTTGGACGTGACGATGATGGCCGCGTGTATCGAGTCGATATCCTGCCACGCATCGTCCGACACCCTGCGCCGAAACAACTCGACCCCGCCAACTTGGGTCTGGATCGATTTAGCTTCCAGAGGTCACAGGTTGTCCTGAATCGTCAAGACCTACTCGGCGAGATGAACATGCGGGGTGGGACCATTGCCCATATCGATGTTCCCGGTTTGGCGATGGTGGAGTTCTCTCTACGGCGGTTCAAAGATGCATCGCCTGAGGGTCAATTGAAGGAGGGAACGATCACGATCACCCACGAAGATGAACATCTGGCCTTCCACAATGTACGCACTGGTGACAGCCCCGTTGTTTTGCCCGGTGGTCCCTACACGATTTGGGTGCGTTGGAAGGCACCATCGCAGACCACCGCCGAATACAAGGAGTCACTGAAGCAGCAGCTTCCAATTCTCAAAGCCAAGATCGCCGCTGGCAGTCTGAACCCCCAACGTGGCATGATTGAGCGGCTTGAGAAGTCAATTGCCACCGGACGTGTGGTCTTTCTGACCTGCGGCGTGCGCAATTTCCGTGCGTCTGACGCAGTGAAGTAGTGCGACGCAAGGCACGGCGGGAAGCCTGCTTAGCGGCACCAGGTTTCCTCAAAGTTTCCGAATTGTCTTCCGCGATGGCCAAGCATCTCGCCAACTGTTCGTGTATTGCTTGGTTTTGAATCCTGGATTTTGGGCTCAAGTCCAGCCGCTCCGCCCACACCTTGGCTTGATCAACAAACTTGATTTCTTGGCAATCGATGTTGCAAATCGAATCCAGTTGCAGTGGATTGTTTTCTCCTGCCGACGCGAGCCGCCACCGTCGCCTCTTCAACGCTGGGTGCTCCGCAAACCAGGAAGAACGCGATTCTAGAAAACTGCGATAAGCGGGAGGCAGTTTTGATTCTCGAGAAGCCATCAAAGACAGATCCAATGAAACCGAAGTGGAATGAATTCTCCAGTTCCGGGCCGTGTCAGTTTCGCACGATTCGCCTTGCTGAGAGCATAAGCAAGCCTATCATTCCACCGTCACTTTCTTGACCTTGGTATTTGGGTCATAGCGATTGCCGCGAAACAAAGTCATCCCGCACACGCCAGGCCAGTTGATATCTCGCAACACTGGAAGAACGATTCTCGCCACGGTCTCCGCCTCGGGACAGACAATCCAGATGCGATCTTGCCCCTCCAACATCTCGACGCCCTCAACCGCGCCCACGAAACTTGATTCCTTTGAGTCTCTGTGACCAGCAAGCACGCCCGAGATTTTCTCCACCAGCGAGTTAATCAATGCATCCTCCGCGTCGGATTCAGCGCCATCGTAGAAGAGATCGATTGTAAGCGATTGCCCTCGCAAAGGCTGGAGTGTCTGATCGCGGTTTCTTTTCTCCCGCATTTCGAGGATCTCCCAACGCTCCCCTCGTGGAAGTGGCCATAGCTTCGAGAACTGAAATCCAAAAAGCCCCGCTTGGTCGACACGTGTTTTGAAGGCGTCCGTGACGAGGACGTAAGCGGGCATTTCACGAACGCGAAAGATTGCATGTTGACCCACTTGGTCGCGATGAAACTCAAAATGGTCGATCGAGAAAGCCGTCTCTTTCCCGGTTGATGGAGCGAACTCAGCCTCCGAGTTTTCGACATCGAGTGCTTCCGACTTTGTAAGGATGTTGAAGGCGAAGTAATCACCGATATCTGAGGTGAGTGGGAGCAACTCGCCACAGGGGCCCAGCAAGTCTTTCAGCACCTGAACAGCCCGCTGACTCAACACGGGAATCGGGCCGATACAGGGATAGTCGTTGAAGGCGGCAACATCACCGGTGACGTAGCTGTCCAAAGTGTGCGCAGCGTTGAGCGTGGCCGTTTTTGGCTAGGGCTTGTCTGCGGCGAGGATGGTGTGATCCAGGAGGCTTTTCCCATTGGTTGACGATGGACGCTCGGGTGGACTCAAACCCCGGGCCGCT
>JBCCYK010000397.1:0-3629 GCA_039189905.1 Planctomycetota bacterium | reverse complement strand
ATTGCTCTTTGAACAGCGTCGTCAGGGGCGCCCCCTCGCTGGTTTGCACTGCGCCGAAATTTGTGGTCAGCAAGCGCAGCCGGGCGAAAAGCGAGACGACATTGACCGCCATCACGCCAAAGAAGGCAAAGCGCCAGCCATATTGGCGTTGGCGAACCGATCGAACCAGGCGATCAAAATAGAGATGCCAGATTTGGTTCGCGGCTTCGGACTCGCCCGCCTTGAGACGTTCGATCCAATGGCTAACCTGATCGGATTCGGTCATAGGGCCTGCTTCCGCGATGTGGCGGTCACTCAATCATTGACCGTACGGACAACGCATCGGGTGTCCCAGAGACGTCCCATCATCATAGACCAAGAATCCATCATTCACATTGGGCCGAGCTCCGCGGTTCCAAGAATCGCATGTGGTGCGCCGCGTGCGCAGAATGCACCCTCCGAATTTGCTCGTTCGGCAAACGCCCAAACGCGGGGTGAGGGTAGAACGGCTTGTCGGCCGCCAACAACCGGGAAACACTCGCCTCAAAAGCGACGACTTCGAGCTCGTCACTCGCATCATTCGTCGGAACAAAAGCCGAGGCAGTGCTCACTCGGATCTGCAACTCGGGTTGCAAGAGTTTCGGAAGGAGCCAACGGCGCATGAGTGGCCGTGCGGGCGCGAACAAAGACATCCATGGCGGATACCCCTCCACGCTTGGATCTTGCACAAGGCACAAATGCTGGCAGATCTGGCCAAGCGACCAGTTGCCCCGCCGTTCATAGCCAAAGCGAAGCAAAGCCTTCGCTTCAACAACGGCCTCGTCCAAGGTCATGAATTCGAGTTGTCGCAGCTCACTCATCGTCATTGCCTTCGTTCGCGACCAATGCAACCATATCGATTCCAGTCATGTCATACTGAACGGCACTCCAAGCATGGTAGCATCAGATTCATCATGGTTGTTCGCTCTCCGTCAAGCCTCCCGCAACCTGATCTTGTTCTACGGAACCGTGGCGTTCGAGGTGAACATCAAACAACTCCTGAGCTCGGCCCTGAATTCGGCTGCTGATCTCAAGGCAATCACGAAATCGACGGTTGGCACGACGGACCTCACCACGGATGGAGTGGATCAATGCAAATTGAAGAAGGACTTCGGCCCGCTGAAGATCATCGTGGCTTTCGGGCAAAGCGTTCTGATACGCGCGCTCTGCCGCATCGTAGTTCATACTAAAAAAATAGAGGTCGCCAAGCTCACGCCACCACTTGTACTTGGTGCCGGCGTACCAATAGTCGCGCTCTTCTGACAACTGGATTGCCGTCAACATCAGATCCGCCGCCAACTGAGGATCGTCGACGTCCTCACTGTAGAATCGCGACGCGTAGGCTCGGGGATTCGCCGGCTGGCGTTCCAACTCCAAACGGGCGAGGCGACTTGCATCGTAATACTCCGTGTTCCTGACAAATGTCAGCGCGGAGAGCATCGCCGCTAGGATGCACGTTACAACAGTGAACCGAGATATCCCCCTCCCATTGGATAAAGAACGTCGATAACCAACGGCTATGCGTCCGACCATCGACAACACGAAGAAGGCCGCTGGTAGATAAATCCGATGTTCGAAAATTGAGTCCTGAAGAGGCACAATGGTTGACGTTGGGAACAACCAAATCAGCGTCATGAGGCAGAGCGTGCCAAGGGGTCGACTGCGAAGAAACGCGAACAACCACAAAATCCCCAACCCAAGCCAAGCAACCACTCCAATCACTTTGCTGCTGGTCGACTCTGGCGGAATCCAACCGTAGTCAATCACCTGGTTGAACGGTAGTAACAGCAGTCTGACATACTCGAGGAACACGCGAGGCTGAAACGCGAAGTAGCCCAACGCGGATATGCCATCAATCCCAACTCCAATCGTGGAGGTGGGTCCGGGGTTCATGATACGAGGAACGTAGAGGACGCTACCAACGAGCACGGGCAGGGTGATGATCCCAAGCAAGATGCGTTTGCTTCGCCGCGTTGAAGCTGGCAAGTCATCGCGCAAGAACTGCCAGTCAAACAGAAGCAACATGAAAGGCAATCCAGCTGCCATCTCTTTGCTGCCATACGCCGCAAACGCAAACACGCAGGCCAATGCAGCCCAGGCCGGCTGGTAATTGACCTGAGCATGCCCACGAGACGGCTGCGGTACGGTTTGATTCCCTTGGAAGGCTTTCGTCCACGCCCAAAGGGTCAAGATCAGAAACACGGAACCGAGCGATTCGCCCCGCTGCACAATGTACGTCACCGCACTGGTCGTGATCGGATGCACGCCGTAGAGCAAGGCCACTGCCAACGCGAGTCTTGCGACGTGGTCTTCGAACTCGCACGACGGCAAGCTCGCCCATTCGTCGAAGCGCAATAGCCAAGAACGCAGGATGCATTGACTCACCTGAAAGACGCCCCAAACCATCAAAACATGAACGATGACGTTCCCCAGATGGCAGTAAAAAGCATCGGGACCGAACAACGTGAAATTGATGGCGAACGATGCCGTCGTGACGGGGCGACCCGTCAAACGAAACCAGCTGAAAGCCCAAAAGTCCGTCAGGCTCTCATTCTGTAGCAAGCCTGTATCGTCAAATGTGAACACTCCGTTCAACGAACTGAGGTGCAAAACGCCACAGCATGTCAGCACCACTAGCAAGCCCGGCAAGGCGCAAGGAACCGTCGAGCCGATTGCAACGATCGACTCAGGCCGACCACGTGCACTCCGTCCTTCCTGACGTTGCATCCTTTGCAACGTTGCTCCAACCATGGGGCGCAACTTTTCTGGATTCATGCCACGATTCGAACCCAGACCTGCCTTTTCAACCAGCGTCCTTACGGGATCTCAGCGAATCCAGCCTGTCACTTAACGCGATAGCCACATTTCGTAAGATGTTTCTTAACGGGAGTGACATGGCCCCCCTGAATCTCAAGCAGATCTTCATCCGCGCGAACGGTTCCGCCGGAACCGCAGGCGGATTGCAACTGCGAAAGCAACGCGGGCAAATCATTCGCATCCGCTGACAGGCCACGCACCACGGTGACGCGACGATTCCCCTTCCGCTTTTCGAGACTCACAACCGCCGTTTGCTGCTCGGGTGGCAAACGCCTTGCCAAGCGTTCCCTCGCGGCTTCTGCGGAGGACTTCTCATCGGGATCACAACGACAATTCTCCTCCAGCTCCGCGCAATCATCGCACCGCGGCGGAATGTCAAATGGGGTTCCCGCAAACAGACGTGTCATTGGATATCGGCTCCGGCATTCGATCGTCCCGGTGCGGACTCTTCGAAGCGCCCACACGTGATTCGAATTCTAGGGCAACACCAGTTCGCTCGACATAGGTGCGTTGTCGCGGTGCCAGGCAACACAGGCATCAAGCCCCTCGTCCAGCTCGACAGCCGGCGTCCAACCCAAGAGCTGGTTGGCTTTGCCAATGTCTGCGGACGTGACCTTGAGGTCGGCTTTATGAAACGGCTTGCGATTGATAGTTGCCTTTTTCCCAAGCCTTTCTTCTAAAGATCAAAGAAGAAGTATAACCGCCCGTTCCCCCATTGTGCCAATACCAGTTAGAACCGGACTCTGTTTCAATGATGGCCCAGGCAAGGCCCAGGTCCATAGACTCATTGAATT
>JBCCYK010000396.1:0-3631 GCA_039189905.1 Planctomycetota bacterium | reverse complement strand
GATTTTGGTTGTCTCCATCACCTCCGAACCTGCCTCGTCCGGGTGGCTGAGCAGAGAGTTCGGCGGCGACAAATGCCGTGACAACCAATGCCATAAGAAATTTGCTACGCATCACTAGAGTCCTCAAATGGGTTTGTTGATTAAAAACTGACGTTCATACGCGCGGAATTAGAAGCCTCGGCCCGGCTCTACGGTCAACGGTGCTACGGCTATTACACTTCATCTCTGTCGGATGACCTTCACCGCCTGATTGTCGCGCGACCGCCACCAGTTCCGGTTGGTCCGTTAGCTCGACTTTCCCGCAGCTCCCTTAGCTCCTGAATTGAGATACCACCGTCATCGTTGCCATCTGCTTCAGATACTTTGTTCCACAACTCTTCACTGACTTCGTCTTCGGTCAGAAGCCCGTCGTCATTGATGTCCGGCTTTCGGAAGACGTCGGCTGGATTGGGACCGTGAACAGTGTCTTCACGTCTATCACGTAGATCCCCAAGCTCCTGAACCGTAACTCCGCCGTCACCGTCGGAATCCGCCTCGGAGATTCTGTTCCACAGCTCTTCGCTGACCTCGTCTTCGGTCAGCCGCCCGTCTTCATCGAGGTCCAAGGCCGCAAAGCGTTGCCCAGGTTCGGGGCGTTGCACTCTGTCTTCCCGTTCCGTGCGTGCTGCCTGAATCTCTTCCAGCGTCACGCCGCCATCACCGTTGGAATCGGCTTGTGAGATTCTGGCCCATCCTTTTTCACTAACCTCATCGTCTGTCAACAATCCGTCTTCGTTAGCGTCAATCTTCGAGAATGCGTTTGCTGCCTCCGGCTTCGGACGATTCACAGTATCTTCGGAGGGTCGTGCAGCCCTCAGTTCTTCCTCCGTGACCGAACCGCTTTCGTCTGCATCCGCATTTGAGACTCGATCCCAGATTTCTTCGGGCACTTCGTCTTCGCTGATCAGACCATCATCATCGGCATCAAGCCGATTGAATGGGCCTTGGCGAGACGGAGTTGTTTCGGTGCGGTGCTCAAGTCTCTCGAGCCAACGATCGGCTGTATCTTGAGATATCGAACCCGGAAGGTCCTCTGAGAGGATCGCCTGAGCCAGCCGATCTGCTCCTGCTTCGAGTTCCGGTGGTGACCGCTGTGGCCGTGAAAGCTGGTTGATAATTCGCAGGTCATCTAATGGTGTCACTTCCCCGTTGGAATCAACATCCGCAAGAATCTGCGAAACATTACCTGATTGAACAGCGCCGCCACGGTTGCGACGTCCCAATTCGTTAATGACGTTGAGCGCATCGATTGCAGAAACCTCTCCATCGAGGTTGACATCCTCCGCTTCGACAAAGTTATGGCCGATGTCACCGGCAAGCAAATTGCGGCGTTCCAACGTCTCATAGCTAGGGCGATGCATACGGCGGTTTGCAGTTATTTTACTGCGATTCACTTCATATCTCCGTTGATAAGATGAGAAGAGAGAGGGGAGGAGAATGGGGATCACCTCGGCATGAGAGGCAATCGCGAAAACGATTAAGAGTAGTAGTTCATGAAACGCGGATTGATTGGTGCCTCGAGTCGCATCACTGATTGCTCAATGCTGTTCGGGCTCATTCAGTCTTGCGTCGATGATCACTCGCACATGGTCACTAAGTCGATTGACGACGAACAAATCCAAGGTCAATGTTCGACCGTCCTCGCTGAAGGAAACCTTGTCTGCCAGGCGCGGAGGACGCTCCTCTAGGCCGCGTCCTGGCATCATGCCTGCGCGTCGGAGTGAGAACACATCGTCCGTCGTCTTCAGTGTTGCGGTTTGGGTGATGACCCCAACAATAGGACGTTCAAACGTGACGCTGCCCGTGATTCGACGACCGCTACGCCGTCCCGGACCAAGCCCGCCCTCGTCAGAATCGACTGGATTGAATTGCAAGAGATAGGACTGGACACGATGTCCAATTGGGATGACTGTCCCTTCGAGAGCGTCAGTCGAGAGATCGACCGGACACGGTTGGTCAAGTTCCTGTGCATAACCCTCTGGCAACACAAAGATCCGAGTATCGCTTTCGACTCGTCTTAACATTCTCGGCCACTGAGGTGCGAACTCAAACGCTCCGCTCGATCCAACGATTCCCGAAGCCGCCGGCCATAGCTTCTCGAACTGGCGCGTTTCGAAGTCAGTTTCTTGCAAGTCGCCCGAACTATCGAGTCGAACCGACTGGCCTTCTGTTAACAGACGCCTAAGATCCTCGCTGCGGCTGATCACTTCGACCTCACCGTCAAATACGGAGACCTTGGAAACACCATTCGGACTTTGCTCGATTCCGAATGCAGTGCCCAAATCAACGATTTGTGCTGAAGGAGTATCAACCTGAAACCCCTCCGCGCCTGGAGGAACAGTCGCCGCTAACAATCCTGAATGCAAGCGAGTCTTTCCGAGGGAAATCGACTCGAAATACGCCGGGCCCTGAAGCGTGACTTCCACCCCGTCATCAAACTGCATCCGAACAATTCCGCGCTGAAATTCGATCGACTCAGCACCTATCCGATCGCCGATTCGCAGACTGGTATCGCTTTCCTGAACCATCGCGACGGTGTAGTAAGCCTCAGTTCCTTCGGTTCGCTCAACCTTCACCTCAGCAGTCTGCTCGGCACCTGACTCCACGCTTCGATAGGTGAAAAAACAAATCAAGAGGCATGCAGCTAAAGCGGTTACAAAGGCGGCAGCCCGCTTCGTGAACAATCGTCGCGATAGTTCGAAAACGCCTCGAGGAGCCTTATCTCCCTTCGACACCCCCTGAATCTCGTTGGTGAGGAACTCTAAGCGAGCCACATCTCGCAGCATCTGATCCCGCATACTCGACTGAACAAACAATCGCATATGCGACGGATGTGCTCGCAGCCAAGCCTCGAGTGGTTGCTGTCCTGCGCTGTCAAGCGAGCCTTCGAGATGAGCTTCAATGAGACGCTCAATATCTTCGTCCACGTCATCGTCGTTCACGTCGCAACTCCCTGGAAAGCAACGTGCTTTTCAATACAACGCCGCAACGCCTCACGCGTTCGTTTCAGAATGGTGCGGACATTCGCAGCGGAAAGATTCAACTCGCGACCGATCACATCGGAGGCATGGCCTTCGACATAACGCAGCTTCACGATGGCCCGCGACCGACCCTTCAACTTGCTCATGCAATCCTGGAGAGCGGTCTGCTCCTCGGATAACCTCGGCGCGGCTTCGGCCCAGGATTCCGTGTATTGATCGAGCAGTCTCGCATCAGAGATCAACCGGCTCCTGGCGTGATCGCGAAAGTGGCCCAAAACCTCGAATTTGGCAACTCCTAACGCCCAGGGAAGGAATGGCCGCGATTCATCAAAGTCAGAGAATTTACGCAACAAAGCCAAGGATGTGTTTTGGACGATATCCCGAACAGCCCACTGATCTCGCACCAAAGAACCAACGTACTGACTCACCGTTGGCTGCGTCTCCGTCCAAAACTTTGTAAACCGAATTTGCTGATCTTCGTCGAGCACAGTCTCATCCGTCGCGCGAATTCATCGTTGGTTGTTATAAACTCTCCATGAGGCACAGAGAGTGTGACAAAAAGCCTGAGAACTACTCGAGAAATACTGATTCCGTATTTCCCACAGCGATGT
>JBCCYK010000395.1:0-3656 GCA_039189905.1 Planctomycetota bacterium | reverse complement strand
GTCGATCCACTGCACGAAGATCGACTTCGTCGTCAGCGAATCCTTGTTGAACCAGATCGAATTCTCGCAGCGTGTTGGCGGTCAAGAAAGTCTGGCGTCGAAACGGCGCTGAGTCTTCGAGTTCCAAGTCGTAGCCAACTTCGATCTGCATGACCTTCCGCATGTTCCGAATGCCCAAGAACACCGATCGACGGTCAAGGGAGAGCTTGACGGACGACACCCCCATCGGTTCCGTTCCGGCCTCACCGTCGAGTCGGTAGTGACCCGACCCGTAATCACTTGTGCGTTTGTAGTTCCAGCGACGAACGGCATACGCCTCGGGCTGCAATGCGGACTTGGGATCGAGTGCTTCTTCAAACGTGATCAGGATGCCGCGTCGCTCGACTTGAGCCATCGATGGGAGTGTCCATGGGACGTTCGAAGGAACCCGAACGCGACCAAAGAAAATCGCGTCCTGTGCCGAAGTCCCCCAAATCTTGAAACCGGTCAGGTAAAGAAGTCCGTCGACCGGATTAATGGCGGCCTTCAATATGGGCTTGGAACCGATGTCGAGGTCCAAGGGTGTGACGCCGCCTTGAGCAGCGGCCTCATCGATGTCCATGTGAACCTGCATCAGACGCGGAGGCTGATAGCAAATTAGGACGGGCTTGCCGTTCAGGGGCCCCATCTTAGCGTCGCGCATCCAAACAACCGTCGTTGCGGAACCGCACTCTGCGTGGGGGATCCAAGTCAGCGGTGGCGTCACCGGAAGATCGTCCCGTGTGTTGCTGCGTCGAAAGCCATAGAACCCGTCTTGCTGGATCAGATGGATCGGCGAGCTGGGCACCCAGTTGCCCTGCTGATCGCTGGCGACGATGCGTTCGGTCACCGCGTCATAGCCAAGGTAGGGTTGACGAAAACCACTCGCGATCAACTTCACATCGCGCCCGTCCGGAGCGATTCTTAGGACGGCACTGTAGTTCCCACCTTGACCCGGCTTGCTGACCAAGAAACCGCCGTCGCGCATCAGTTCCAGCGACAAGGGGAATTCGCGTGTCTCAGCGCTTTGGTGAATCCGAGAGCAGAAAAGCTCGTGGTAGTCGGCGACGCCATCTTCGTCACGGTCAAGCAAGCGCCAGAGCCCGCTTCGGTCGAAGACAAAAACCTCTCCGTCGCGGATCCTGATGCTCAGCGGTTCATGTAGCCCCGATGTGAATCGACGCCACACGACAGTGCTTGAGTCGGGTTGCAACCCATCGCAGAGCCAAACATCCCCATCGACGGTGACCATCGCGGCACGCCCCGATTCAAAGAAGCTGACGTCAGCCGGTCGCACCGCACGTCCGTAGGGGTTCGCGGTGGGAAGTGGGATTGCCTCCAGACTGAGATCGTGTGCCTGCTCAGAATCCTCAAGTGATAACCGAACGTCCTGTTCCCAACGCTCAGTAGGCTCCGTTCTTGGAACCTGCGTGGGCGTTTGGGCCGTCGCCCCATCGTGCTTCGCAGACACCAACGGTGTGCATGACACCGTGACGAGCTGTCGTTGATCGGAAGGCTCGAGCAGACAAACCGTATGCCCGTCTACCGATTTGATGAGCCCACCGCGACACTTGAAGTCCATTCCGGTTGATTCGCTCGCCACCACGAAATAGATCGGCTCTTGATGAGGGCTCACCTCAAATTCGCGCAGCAGTTGTTCGCGTTCGTATTGGAATCGCTCGTCCACGCGAATCCCACCGACTTCGTACTCGAGGCTAACGCCGTCGGTTAGGCTGAGACCGAGAAACCGAGCTAGACCTGGGTCCAGTCCGCCACGTGTGACTAACTCTTCTTCCGGCAGGACCGGTCGTGGATCGCGGACCTGTGGTAATCCGGTTCCCACGCCGGCGCAAACACCATTGCGAAGCAAGATCTTGCCATTGGGTTTCGGCAACTGCCCGGTGCCAGCCTTCACCTTGTCAGACCCGTATGGATAACTCTTGACGGCCAGACTGGCGTTGAAGAAAGGCGATTCCCCCGCCTGCCAAACGGCAATCACACGGAGCAGGTCGACGTCGTAGGCGAGAAAACAATCATGCGCAAGCGGAAAGACCAGGGCTCGCGGTACGATGTCCTCTTCCGTGCCTTGCTTGATTGGGAAGCTGGCATCGAGCGTCGTGGAGAAGAACGGGAAGTCCGATTCGATAAACTGCCGCCACGGTGGACGTTCGATGCTGCGACTGTCCGCGGCGCTGCTTGGCTGCGCGAACACGGGTGAAGTTAAGGCCCCGACAGTAAAGATGACGAACCAAGTAGAACAGTGCGCCGTTGAGCGAAATCTCATCATGGTTTGATCTGAAACGGGATCGAGACGGCTATTCCAGCCATCCAATTGACATGTGCTAAAGTGGATGCGTGTCGGCACCCCGCGTTCGGGATGACTAATCTTAGTTGGTTCTCGCTCCACGAAATCAACCGTGATCACGATCTGAACCCAGCTGGAACAATCCTTCGATGAAGCAAGCTCTCCTACCAATCCTCGTGCTGTCGTGTTGCATGAACATCCCCGTCTCACCTGGGAGCGGGGGAGAACTGAACCTCACTGAGACAGACAGCACGATCCGGATTACACAACGAGGCAAGCCGGTTCTTGTTTACAACAAGACCGCTCCGCCGGTTCCGGACGGTGTGGAGGAGCACTTCCGTCGCAGCGGGTACATCCACCCAGCTTACTCTCCGACTGGACAGGAGATCACGGGTGACTACCCGTTGGATCACGCTCACCAGCACGCCCTTTTTTTCGCGTGGACCAAAAGCACATACAAAGGCCGGAAAGTGGATTTCTGGAATCAGGCCAAGGATCTCGGACAAATTGAATTCCGCAAGGTTCTGGGTCTGACGCGCGATGATCGAAGCGTTTCCTTCACTGTCCAACATGCGTTCAAGGTGAGAGTCGCTGGCGTGTGGGAGGATGTGCTCCACGAAACGTGGACGGTGACGGTGCATCAAACACCGGCGGACCATTTCCTCTTTGACATTGCCAGCGTGCAGCGGTGCGTCTCGGACCACCCACTGACGCTGGACCAATACCATTACGGTGGCATGGCGATTCGTGGCAACTACCAATGGCTGAAGGAGAAACAGGATCACGGTATCCAGCCGGGCGATGTGCAGTATCTCACCAGCGATGGGAAGGACCGCTGGGAAGGCAATCACACGCGCCCCAACTGGGTCGCGTTTTCGGGACTGATCGACGGCCAGCCCGTGTCGACCGCTGTGTTCTCCAGCCCGAAAAACTTTCGCTCGCCGCAAACTGTGCGCATTCATCCGAACAAGCCTTACTTCTGTTTCGCGCCCATGGTGGAAGGCGAGTTCAAGATCACGCCCGGAGAAGGATACCAGTCACGCTATCGCTACCTGGTGACGTCCGCCGCGACCGACGCGAGCATGGTCGAGAATCACTGGGACGAGTACGAAACGACCGAAAAGTAGGTGTTTCCGATTTGAGTTGCTCGATGTTCTACACGCCGCCCGCGAATGGTGAGAACGACTCAGAAGATCGCCTGCAGAGGTAGCGCGGCAGCAAGCTCATCTTCTTGGTCCTCTGGGAGGTGGGGAATCGCAGCTCCGCACTCCCGGCATGGATGGTTGGGTTACCATGCTGCCCCTGGAACTGCGTTCACGGCTACGGATTCCAG
>JBCCYK010000394.1:0-3670 GCA_039189905.1 Planctomycetota bacterium | reverse complement strand
TTTCTGGTTGCCGCCATGGAAGCAAAATTCGCAAAGCGTTCCGCCCCGTCACTGCTGCCGGAAGCTTGATTTCTTAAGCCGACCCGTGAACGGTTACCTCAAAACAGAACCATAAACAACTTCACGGCCAGTGCCAGAAACGCAGTGGCTACAGAAACGCAACCCCTTTCCCACCGCGACCTCGTCCAACATCACGACACTCGATCATTGAGTGGAAATCTGGATCCCAAGCCACCTCCATGCACTCATGCGCATGCAGCAGTCTCTCTAACCTAAATAGTCTGGCTCCGCTGATGGCTTACGTGTCAATTTTGATCCACTTCGTTCCAACTTGTTCTGCGTGCTGAAGCTCAAAGCTTGTGTAATTCGGCACAATTGCTCGTCTCGGAACAGCAGAGAACGGGACGATTCGAAAGTGCGTTGGTGAATTTTCGCTGTGAGCAACAATTTCCACGACGTTGAAACCAAACTCACGCCGGATCTCAGTCTTGTTCTTCGCACCGCTCCATTTATGGTAATTGGGTGAACCGAAAAGGGCGTGACCGCGAAGCTCGTAGCGTTTCTGCTGGTCTGCCAGCCCAGCTACATCAACTAGGGATTCGTGCAGATGACCAGAAAAATGAAACGCAAGCTTTGCTAGGCGATCGCCAAAAACACTGTGTAGAAGTGAAGATGAATCACCGCAAAGCCAAGATGCTGGGTGATGCGTAATTGCAATGTTGAAGGAATTCTCACTTAGCCACTTTAGATCCCACAGCTCTTCAAATTGCTTCTGAGCAACTACAAGCCTCCCTTCCGCGTCTCCAGAATCCAACTGACAGATTGACGAGTTTATCGACAAAACACCTATTCGTATCGCGCCACAGGAGATTCGAGTTCTGTAGTCACCGGGCAAGAGCCCCAGTTTAACATCAGAGAGATCTTTCAATACCTCACGGGCCCATTCCGCGTAGTTTTTGAAACTAGATTTGACGAATTTCCTGGTGTCACAATTGGCATCCTCATTAAACGTCGTAAGGCTGTGATGTTCCTCGTGAAGCCGCGCCATCATCTGAAGACGATACTTGCGTTTATCTCTCATTACTTTCCGAGAGACATCATGGTTACCAGGCGTCGGCAGCACAGGGCAATTTGCTCCTAAAGCACTTCTGACCTTTTCAAGGATGCTGCTCGCTTCTGCAAATTCCCTGGGCTGTCCAGAAAAAGAGATGTCTCCCGAAAAGACTATCGCGTCGACCTTCCCTTCCGCAGCGACATACTCTTTCAGCCTTTCGAGAAACCTGTCTTCGTACATTCTCCACTTCCAGCCTGTCGACGTTTCACTTGGCCGTGCGTGGAGATCGCTTAGGTGCAGGAGTCGCACAATGTGTCCGTCAGTTGAAACTAGCGGAGAATCGGGCTTGCGTACTAGCCGTACCGAAGTGGTCACCGGCTCGAGCAGTTTATACAACGAACTAGCCAAAGCCTTGCACTTCTCGTGCACAGCGGCCAGATCGTTAGTCAATGCTTCAGAAACGTCATCGAAACGAAGTGTCAGATCAAGCAGAGATGGCAGTTGTCTAGGAAGATCGCCATTAGAGTCACCCCCGCAGATTTCCGACACGACGGCGTGCCAAGTTGTTAATGCAGCTTTGCACTCCGCAAGTGTAGCGATTGCATCTTCTTGCGCGGCAATCGACCCCTCAGTTGAATCAAAATTAGACGAGATGCCCTCAACCTCGTCTATCACGGGAGAAACGAGGATCCAGCTAACATTATGAAAAACGTCTTCTAACGTCACGTTGAAAACTACCAATCAACTTCGTCTAGACGAGTCCTGCAATCACCTAGCACTGTTGGCGGCGAAATTGGCACAGTAAGAGCGATCGAAGTGGACTAAGCGTCGTTCTAATAAGCTAATGGAGGGGACGATGATCTGCCGCCAAACTACCTCAAAACGGTCAACCTCAATGATCATTCAATGAATAGCGGATCTCTCATCTAGAAACACTGAAGCCAACCCTTCAGAGATGATTTCCCCAGCGTCCAAAGCGGAAATCAAGCTGGCTTTCTCCTGTATGGACTGTCGATGTTTGCTATCACTCGGCACAACTTTCGACGCGATTGCAAGCGGCTCCAGGATATGACTTTTGGTGGCCTCCAAGAGTCGAGCTAAGAAACTGCGATCTGCTCGAGGCGCGGACCACAGAACTCGCAATGTCGCAGTAAGTGAGCCGCGCGAAGCTATGCATACAACATCAAGGCACTTCAGCGTGTCACCATCGCCCTCAATACTGTCCACGCTATAATCCGACTGGTACTGGTCAAGAAATGGTGACAGTTTACCAAGTCTTATGTGCTCGATCTGAGCTTGCCAATCATCATCTGGAAGGTCAAAGAGCCGATCGTTAATCCCCAAACCTCGGAGACGATCGCAGAGCCACGCGGTCCGAGAACTTACCAACTCCGCATTCTTGGATATCGGAACGCAAGCCCATGCGACCGGTGGTTCAGAGTTTTTCCTCACAGCGGAAGCCCCTTAGCGAGTAGTGACGAAGATCGAGTAGTGACGAAGATGTTGTTCGGAAACGGAGCCGGTTGGCACGCGTTCAAAGAGAGCATACAGTATAGCCCGCTTGGGTGGTCAGTGGGGTTGCTCGAAATTTTTGTTGCGGTGCGTGGGGGCGGTGTTTGGTGGGAAACAACGGCAAAGAGATGCATTTAGTGGCAGAATTTCTCGAGCGAACCTGCGACAAACTGGTGAGCGAACTTCGGACGACTTTGGAACATGGGCTATCCAGGGAGTTTCGGCCCGAGTCGCTCGAGTCACTAAATTCAATTCTCGATGAAGTTTCTGGGCACTTCACTGAATCAGTTTGCGTGCCCCTACCACGTCTGTTGGACGCAGGACTTGCGACGGGAACACTCGCTCATCACCAGCTCGCGCTGACTTCGCAGTTGCTAAGGGTCGCCAACCGATTTTGGGGCGAACACGCGGATGTTTCCGAGATGGCACGTACCGACGTACCTCTTGCATTTGATTTGCTTTCCAATTCGGTAAGCCATAGCCTCCGAGATGTTCAACAAATTAGGAGTAGAATCATCGCGAAAAGCAACGGCACGCCGGCCAACCGAAACTCCCAGCAAACCGCTAATGCTCGATAGAAGACAAGAAAACACGCCGGGGGGGCGTTTTGAGTCTTCATGGTCGCTAGTAATTTGAATCGAATCTTCCGATGGTGCCACCCACCAAGTATTCGAATCTTCCGATGGTGCCACCCACCAAGTATTGACGAGTCCGTGGCAATGCCATAGATTTCGGCAACACTCGACAGGAGACATTTGATGCCGCGGCCCCAACGTTCGGAACAGTTCGATCCCAATGAGGTCTGTGTCGTGCATGTCGTGCAGCGGTGCATTCGCAGAGCCTTCTTGGCGGGTGTGGATGGCGAAACGGGAAAGGACTATTCGTGTCGTAAGGAGTGGATCCGAAGACGCATGTAAGCCTCGGCGTCGGTCTTTGCCGTCGATGTGCTTTCGTACGCCGTGATGAGCAACCACCGCCACCAGATCCTCCGCAATCGACCCGATGTCTGCTCGCAGGGGTCCGATGAAGAGGCGGCGAATCGGCAGGACGAATGCACGGGGCGGTTCTGGGAAGGTCGGTTCAAGGCGCAGCGCATTGTGGGTG
>JBCCYK010000393.1:0-3768 GCA_039189905.1 Planctomycetota bacterium | reverse complement strand
CTTGGGGATGTAACGCAACACGTGGTCACCAACGTCAAATTGCACATCAATCTGGTGTTCATTGTACGAAATGGTCTGCTGATCGCGAGCCTTGGCATGTGTGCGGCTTCAACCAAACGATGGCAGGCGTGTAATCTCTCAGTCAGCTGCCGGAGATGATCGCTCTTGGGCTGGGGCAACGTCTCAGGACGTTGAACGAGGGGAAGATCAGTAGGGATGATCGGCTGGCGCCCATAACGTAGCATGTAGGTCGACACCTGGGTCCCAGGTATGAACTCCCGGTTGTAGGCGAACTCGACGAAGGGAACAAACTGAGACCATTCTAGAACAGACCGATGAGCCTGGTTGACTAGAATGCGCAACGTATCACCAATGAACTTGTTGGCGCGTTCAGCGAAGTTAGACGAGGGATGATAGGCAATCATCTGCGCTCGAGAACGCACGCGGAACTGGGTCAAAACCGTTGCCAAAAGCTGAATTCGGAACTCTTTTTCCATTGCCAGTTACAATGACGAGCGGTAAATGACCCTGAAACAGAATCCGTTTGACGATTGCGTCGAGCACACTGGTGTCTTTCTTGCTGTCGATCACTTCCAACGTCAGAAAATGAGAGAACGCATCGATCTTGAACAGATTGCCATGGAACTCAGGCAATGGGCACCAATCCATACCCAAAGTGTGTCCGTCGGCGATATGTGGCGGCTGTTGCAACAATCCCTGACGAAACGGGATCGCGTGCTTTCTTACAGTCTACACATTCTGCAATGACCTGTGCGACCTCGTTCTGCAACAGCGGCCACCAGAAACGCTGCAACAAATGCGCCACCGTGGCATCACGCCCGAGACGACCTTCAACCATGAGCTTGGCGGAAGACCTTGCGTTTGAGCGTAGCAGGAACCACTATCTGGCGACGCTCGTTCCGATGGTCAATGCGATACAGCTTTCTCCAAATCGTACTTGCGCTTCCTGGCTCGTCCCTTGCTGCGGGTACGAATACCTTTTGGCAACTGTTCGCGCGCACGCTGACATAACTCGTCATCCTGTTGGTGCTCCCGTATCTCATCTAAATCTCCTCGACCTGGTCCACGAAGTCGAAGGGAGTCGGCCACAGCTCAGGGTTGCTCTCGCGTTCCAGCTCTGGCACAGCTCCTGTACGCATGCGCCGATTGATGGGCGTTGCTCGGACTCGGTCCTCGTGCGTAACTCAATACCACATGGCAACCTTGCGTTGGTGTTGGGATGTCGCTCACAATCAAGTACGCTTCGTTGACGGGTTGACCCTCCTCGTCGGTCTCGATGAGCTGATCCAACGGATTTCGCGACGGGCAGTCAGGGACACGCATCGCGTTTGACTTGCCAGCGCAGTAATCCAAGGTTGAACTCACTCAGTCGCTGGGCCCATCGTATCATCTGCACGTCAAATTGCGATGGTCCGTCTGCAGGCGAACAGGCGAACGCGATGCCCCTCGACGTAGAGACGGAAATACTCGAGCGCCATGATGACGGCAACGAGTTCCAAGCGACGGGGGTCGTAGGTCCTCGTCGCAGCTGGGCAAGCACGGCTCCAATATTCGATGACTCGTTCTTCTGTCTTGACGCGGCCATGTGCGTCCTCGACTTCAACGATCTGAAAAAGGTACGCGCCGAATCCAGCAGCAGATGCGTCGGTCCGGATGTGGAACGGCAAGCTGTAGTCAGGGTGGTACACGCCCTTGGTCTTCACGACTGCGTCAACTACCGTGTCCCATGCTATCTGACGTCCATTCGAACCGTACCTTCATCTCAGTCAATTTCCGGAGCGGTTCCACGATGCGACTGAAATTCTCGATGTATCGACGGACTCAGGAAGCGAAACCCAGGGACGATCTCAGTTGCTTCTTGGGTGCCGGGCCCTGCTTCTTGGTGATGGCTTCAGGTCGGTGTGGAGACGTGTCCTAAAAATACGAACTCATCCACAAGTAAATTCACTTTTGTGGTTTCACTGAGTATGCCTTGCGTGCTAATCGACAGAACACCTCCATCACCACTTGGATGTGTCTCCTACGATCCGAGTGCCCGATGATGACGACGTCGTCGACGAACACAAAGACATCTCTGAACTTTAAGTCGCCCAGGTCGTTCTGTAACTGACGGCAAGATAAGCGTCCAGGCTTTACTCCCAATTGCATCCGCAAGTAAGAATACGTGCCCAATGGCGACGAAAAAGTCACGATGTCTTGTGCTTTCGGAGAGAGGAAGAGATTGTCATACCCCCAACGGATGTCCACTGACGTACGGTAACGGCGATTGGCTAGGAATGCCAGTCCGTCGTCAGTACGAGGATTTGGAACGATTCGTGGGGCACATGAAAGTTAAGCTTCCGGAAATCCACACACGTTCGAAAAGCATCGCTGGTACCTGGCGTCGCGCCCTTACAACATCAACACTGGAAACGCCCATGGTGATTGAGCTGGTCGGATCACACCATTCCTGAGACACTCTATCTTCGCCGGTGTCATGGTTGCATTTTCACCGGGCGAGGGTTTGCCTCTTTGAAACGAATATCCACTTCTGGACTATCGACAGGCCGCATGACATCATTAAAACAGGCCCAACAATAATAGAGCATTCTCTCTTCCTCATCGACATTTAAGATCTTTTCGACCTCCTCGACTTGCTCCGGCGTCGGCGACTTCACTGCGAACTGAGGTTGATCCCGCAAGTGCTCTGGCACAAGTGGTTTCGGATGTCCATTCTCATCAAGTGGCGGGTGGGACGAAGCATACCTGTAGAAGCGACCTTGGAGACAGTGCGGGAGACAGGGTCGAAGACAGGCGCGCGAGTCAAATCAGATGAAGGCGATCGATTCAACAGTTTCTCAGGATCAGCTATCGTGTGAACAACATCATCTCTCGAGAGCTAGACGACGAGCGAATCCAGGTGGCACGACTTGAGCGAGATGGCGGTGACAACGCGAATCGCGCCAAGTAGTCGGCCAGCGGATATCATCCCAACTCTCGGCAGATACGTCAAGGATTGCATGTTGCTGCAGTGGGGTCCGATCTGCAGCGGCGATGTCGTGAACGTCGGCAAGTCGGCTCTGCGACTATGTCCAAAACTCGAGCGAACTCTCAATTCACGACCAGGAAATCCATAATCTCGTCGATATCGTTTCTGCACCGAAGGCGGATCGTACGGGACCACCGGCAAATCCAATTTCACGCTCGAGCCGATGAGACGACATCGACGACAAAGCATGTCGTCCGTGAACATCTCGAGCACGCGCTGATTCGGTAAGACGTGTTGCAAGTCCGGGGCAAGCGACGGTTCCAATGTGTAGGCGCCGACCGCGGGTTTGGCGTAAGCCAGCGGCAACGTTCCGATACATCAGGTTGGCGTGGGAACTCAGTTTGCAGGAAGGGCTTGCGTGCCAATAGGCCAAAGACTCCGTGGTAAATATCTTTCAATCACTCGATACGATTCACCACGACTTGCCCAAGGTGTGCTCGATGATTGGAACCGTGGGAAAGTTCAACCGACGGACCAACAGAGCCTCAGGGTCGTTGTGCGACAGCAGCACGGAACGCTGTGCCATAACGCTCATTGCATGCCATTAATCCACGTGTGAAGCCGCCAATGCCACATGCCACAATAGAAGAGGACAACGGGCGTCACTGTGAGACGAACATGCACTATGATGCAAAGGCTAAAAGTGTTTTCGCGTTGGTTGTCCGAGTGTGTCCTGAGCCACAGTTGCCTGGTGCAGGATCAGGACGCGGTGTCGTACG
>JBCCYK010000392.1:0-3911 GCA_039189905.1 Planctomycetota bacterium | reverse complement strand
CCCAAGACCATCCCGACGATCCTTAGTATCTGATACTCATCAAGCATGGCCGGAGCATCACCCGTGCGCCACAGACGGACCATCTGATCCACCATCGCCGCCTGCCCACTGGGACTCAGTTTCGCCCGCAGCAGGCTCAAGAGATACATGGCCCAGTGACGTACCTCGTCGTGATCCTCCAGCTTGGAGACTTGCTCATAGAAGCCCGGGATCGCGTCGACGGCAAGTCGCGTTAGCGCGATCCGTTCGTCTCGCTCAAAGGCACTCCACTGCATTTTGGTATGGGCGACCAAGGTGATGATCGTGACGGGGGAACAGGGCCGCGAGCGGAGTCCCTCCGCCACTTCATTCGAAATCAAAAGACGGTTATGGTCGTTCAGGGAAAAAAGGAGGTTCAGGAACAGAACCAGGGGTTCTCTTTCACCCGTCTTGAACATCGAAAAGATCTGAGTCTGGACTTTGTCTTCGCCCTGAACCTGTTCTTGCAAAAGAGGAATCAAGTTGGACCTGTAACAGCGCGTGAGGGTCTCCTTGGCCGCCTCGCTGTCATCGCTGTTCTCCAAATAATCCTTCAGCATCAGGTCCAAGAGTCGTTGGCAAGACCCGAAACACTCCAGCGTGGTGGGCCCCGGCAAAGAACCATCCTCGCGGATCAAGGGGTGTCGCAAGGGCTTCTTCAGGCTTTCATCCAGCCAGGGGTCGCTCTCTCGTAAGGCTTCGACGGTCGCGATGAATCTCGCCTTCGACTGCGCTTCGTCGGGCACCAAGGCTCGCGCCTGCGCCAGCAAGGATGCTGGAAACGCACTCAGGCCAAACGGTTCGTCTTGTTGGATACCGAAGTCACTGTCAGCAACATTGGTTCTGCTTTTCGCAAGCTCAGCCTCAGCACGCGCGATCGCGATCTCAGCCTCGGCCTGCTTAACGCTTTTGGAGAGGGGAGCCGATGAGTCCTGGCAACCCTGTAAGCACAGAAGGACGGACACCCCGAACAGAAAGTAGCTGAACTTGGCACGAAACATGGAATCAGTTGGTAGGGAGGACGAGGGCGGATCGGTAATCCGTTCTTGCCGCGGAGAGGTTTTGGTTCAGGCTCAGCATTAGCTCGGAATCCGAGGCATGATGAACACACCAAACCTTCAGCTCGCGTCGGTCGTTGGGTTCAAACCGGGACGCAATCAGGGCGTCCACTTGGGCGGCCACGCGTTGATGGTGGGTTCGAAGCACCAGTCCGCTGGAAGGCGAATCGAACGTGGCTGCAACCCGGCCGCTTCGACGAGGCAGGTCCACGCTCAGATGCACGAGGAGCGAGCCCGACGGCATCCGTCGATCTCGTTCGGAGATCAAGGAAGGTTCCAAAAAACGCAGCTTCACACTGCATTGGGTCGCCGCATCGACACAACCCGCGCGAAAAAGCTGCCACCAAACGGACGAACTTGGAACGCTGACTTCAATCTCCGAAAGGGCATCAGGGCGGATCTTCGTGGACATCAGCGGGAGCGCGTTCCCCGACAGCGTCTGCGAAATGGTCTGCTCGAGAGCACCCCTCGACGCGAAGCCATAGCGCCGACAAGGAATGCCCAGGTAGTGAGCGTTTGGCCGCGACAAAGTCGTCCGTGCTTCGATCGCGAGCAACTGTACCGCCCGATACCCGACCCCAAAAGGCTGACGTGATACGACGGCCAAGTTTTCATCGCTGGACATCGATTCCGCGATCAACTCCGAAAGCCCGTACGCGATGACTGGAACCGCTGGCAGCTTTACCGATCTTCGCAAGGACCAAATCAACCAATGGCTGACGTCCGGTGACAAGCCGACGACCACGTTTTGATATCGGTGCCCATTCTGATTCAAGAAAGACTGCCACTCTTCTCTTTCATCAAAACAAACAGGGACGAATGGGGAAGTGGCTTCCGCTCGCTTGAGGAATGATTGCTCAGAACGTGAGGTGGTCTCGAGCGGAGACTGCCGCTTCTCGTCTCCCAGCGTGCGATAAAACATGATTGCCAGTACCACGGACGCACCGACGACGGTTCGAAGAAACACGATGGCCTTGTCCCAACCAGGTTCCGCAGCATTCATGCATGAGTCCCAGCTGGCGATGCGAAACCGGTCCCTTTCGCAGTCGTGTTCAAAACATCGCTCACATTCATGACATTGGGACCATGCTTCGAGCAGGGTCGGTCATCGTCAGATGCGCAAACCACCCCCTCTTTGGAGCTAAGAGGGTACCCGCGATTCGTCGCGCCGCCAAGACTCGCAAGTCAAGGACGATGCGAGATGTGTCCAGCTCGCTCTCGCCATCAACCCGCAAGCTGATGGGGCCTTCCCCATCGAGGGGCCAGATGGGCGTGCGGAAGTCTAGATTTCGGAGCTCCATTTCTAGGGAGGTTTGGGCGAATGATGGCCAAATTCCTAGAATGACGCTCAACACCCTGTCACATTTTTCGCTTCGCTTCGCTGTGAGAGTTTGAAACGACATCTCTGTCCACTCTCAACACTTCCCCACAATGAGGAATTCCGATGTTCACGAACAAGATTCGAGCAGTCTTGATCGCCGCGTTCATGGTCGGCGGCGCGTTTGCGATGGCTCCCGAGGCGTCCGCCGGCGGATGGGGCTGGGCCAAGCCATACAACCAGCGTTTGGGCGCGTTCTACACGAGCAATCGAGCTCGGTATAAGAACAAGTCAAACACCACCCGAAGTAGCAGCAGTCGCTACCGCACTTGGTCCAATGGCCATCGATCCAGTCGATCGTCGTCGTCATCGAACGACTTCTTCAGCAACCCCACCTACTTCCGCCCCTCACGCGTGATCCCGTTCAACGGCACCCCCGACCCGTATGGCTTTGGTTGGTGACCTTGGTAGCCGCAAGGGTTAATGTGGCTTGCTGACCGGCTTCGCCGTCGGGGGGGGCGCGAAGCCGGTGTTCTCTGGTTTCACCATTCCTGAGTCGCGTGAGACGGTTGACCGGATTAGCGCGTTGAGTTTGCAATGATCTGGAGGTGCCCCACTTGGACAAGGACATGGCGAATCGCTCGAACACTCAGAGCGTCGATCCCTTCGTGGAACCACGGCGTGATAGGGGGGTGATGCGGTGTCCGTTTCATGGGGAGGAGATCACAATGATCCTTCGCCATGCGGATGTGCGCGAGGCGGCCAAAGATTGGGAGACCTTCAGTTCCGATGCGCCTTTTCGTGTGCCGATTCCTTCGGAAGAATCCGTGCGGACCATTCGGCAGTTGCCGATCGAAACCGACCCGCCTCTTCATACCCAGTACCGCGAGATCACGAAGCCGTTCTTTGAACGTGCCAAGAAGCCAGAAGTGATCGCAAACGTGCGTTCGATCGTGGACGAGGTCATCAATGTATGCCTGGCGTTGGGCGATTTTGAAGCGGTTCAGGATTTGGCGTTGCCAATCCAGTCGCGTGCGTTGACGACACTGCTCAACGTGCCCGAGTCCGAGGCTGACACGTGGATCGGATGGGGCATCCACGTCTTCAAAGTCACCGGCGGCGAGTTCAAGACGGGCAACGTGCTGGAGGCGTATCTCAACACGCAGTTGGATCGGGCGGAAGCACATGCCGGTGATGATTTCTTCAGCGCACTGGTTCACGCAAGGATGGGAGATCGGCGCCTAACACGCGAGGAGTGTCTTGGGTATGGCAACCTCGCCTTTGCCGGCGGGCGTGACACGATCATCCATACCGCCACGTCGATCCTGGCGTACTTGGGGAGGATGCCAGAAAAGCTGTTGTGGTTGCGTGAGGATCCGAGCCGGATCACGTTGGCAAGCGAAGAGTTCTTTCGCGTCTACATGCCTCTGACGCAGATCGGACGTGTTTGCCCCCGTGGCGCCAATGTGCGAGGCGTCGAAGTGAAACCGGGTGACCGAATCGGATTGTGTTGGGCT
>JBCCYK010000391.1:0-3928 GCA_039189905.1 Planctomycetota bacterium | reverse complement strand
CGAAGCCGCGCTTCTTAGCCACCCCGAGATTCAGTCGGCATTGGCATTTGTTGCGCCGCACGACGTGCTCGATGAGGTTGTTGCGGCCGTGCTGGTAACCCGTGGTCGACGCGTAGATCTGAAATCCCTCCATTCTTTCCTCAAGGGGCGACTACCGCCATCGAAATGGCCACTCGCGTTAGTTTACATGGATGAGCTTCCACGCAACGACGCCAACAAAGTGTTGCGTATCTCTCTGGCCGAGCGACTAGGCCTCCATTCGGTTGATGAGCGTTGTCCTCAATGGGAACGTTTGTTTGAAGCGGAGTGTCCCGAACGCGGAACAAATCAACGAACTCCTATCCCGGCCAAGCCGGTAGAGATTGATCTTGCGCAGGTATGCGCAGTCGTGGCCGACGCAATACCACATCGCGAACATCACGTCTGGCAATCGGGAGGCACCGTGCGGCTTGCGGTCACCGGACTATCGACGACGACCGAGATACTCGAGGGCCGTCTAAGAAAGGAACTGCCGGAGTATCTTGTTCCCCGCCATATTCTGCAGCTGACAAACATCCCGATCAACTCCAATCGAGAGCCGGATGAAGAAGCATTGAATGAAGCAGTGATTCGGAGCGCGCCGGACCACTCATGGGATGCGCTTGAGCTTTTGCTTTACGAGAAGTGGAGCGACTTGCTTGAAACTTCGCAGATCGGCCGCGACGATGACTTTTTTGAGCTGGGTGGTTCTTCCATCCTGGCCGTGCAGTTGGCCGCCGAGCTACGACGGTTACTTCAGGTTCCGATTGAAAGCACGGCGCTGTTTCGGCACCGTACGATTACGAAGCTTGCAACTGCACTCGGCGAGATGCGTGCGAGCCATCACACGCGTCCATTGCTCCAGCACACAGCCGGTCAGGCGTCGCAACCAAGCAATTCGTCCGTTTCGCTTGCGACCCTGGCTGTCCAGGCGATTCCCATACTTGCATTCTTTCCCCTGCGCCGTGTGTTTGGGTGGCTATTATTCATCATCTTGTGGGTGAACTGTTTTCAGGCTTTGAATATGAGCCGAACCGCTTCGCTGTTAACTGCGTTGCTTCTCACCGGAGGCATCATCGGCTTGACGTTTCCGATCTTGGGGATTCTCGGAAAGTGGATGATTGTTGGACGCTATCGAAGATCGCGCTATGCGTTATTCGGTACCGACTACCTTCGCTGGTGGTTGGTTCGGCAATGGTTGTCTTTCACCGGACTCGGGTTATTTCAAGCGTCGTATGCAGGTACAGCCGTCTATTACAGGCTGCTCGGTGCGAAGGTGGGAAAGCGCACGCGCATCCTGTCAGACGCCATCCTTGGTGAGGCTGACCTTTTGACGATTGGTGATGATGTTTGCATTGACTCGCAAGCGGTGATTCGTCCCTTTTCCATCGAATCGGGCACCATGGAGCTGAAGCCGATCATGATCGGATCGCGGTCGACGATCGGCATGCGAGCAGTGGTGTCCCCGGGCTGCACGCTGACTCCCGATCATCATGTGGCACCCGGCTCGTTAGTTGAATCGGGTGAACCCGACACCGCCTCTGGAAATGCTGGACTTTGTCGGCCTTGTAGCTTGTATCCGGCTCTACCGTGGCGAATGGCGGCCCGCCTCCTTGTTGCCGGAAACCTACTCCTATCGTGGTTGCCGTTCTATGCATTTCTTCTTTTTGTCGAGCCGTTGCCATCGCTGTTGAGCTGGCAAACGGTAGCAGGATGGTTCTTGCTACCCGAAAAAATGTCTGTGTACTTGCTCATGCGGATAACCATGGCAGTGCTGAGCCCGTTCCTTTACTTTGCCGGTGTTGTGCTGATCAAACGACTGATCATTGGGACATTCAAAGAGGGTCCGGGCCAGGATAAACCGATCCCGCAATTCCGGCGCTACCTCATGTGGCGGCTGCTTCCCGACGGCACGTTCGGAGGACTTGGTCCGTTGCTGGGAAGCAATTTTTCAATGATCACGAATTTGTACCGTTTGCTCGGCGCGAACGTGGGAGATCGTATTTACTGGCCCGGTTCCGGGCATCACCTCATTGAGTACGATCTTTTTGTCTGCGGTGATGACGTCACGTTTGGTTCGCGATCGATGCTTCTATCGTGTGATGGGAAGGTGGCCAAGCGAATCACGATTGAGGACGGGGCTACCGTCGCCGATCGTTGCTTCCTCGCGCCGGGGACCAAGGTGCAGCGTAACGCTGTGTTGGGCTCGGGAACGACGACGTTACCTGATTTTGTCGCCCCGCCGGGTTCGACGTGGATTGGTTTCGACGGCACGGGACCCATCGAGGTCGAAGCTGGCCAGCCGCAACGAGCCAATGCGTCGACCTCACGACCGTTTGGTCGAGCGCTTCGTAGCGGGAGCCCTGCGTATTGGGTGTGGCCTTCGATTGCACATGCACTGCTAAATAATTGCGTTGTGGCCGGTGCCACCGTCTATCGATCCTTGTTGCTTTTAGTGGCGCTCGCGTTCGCGTTCCCTTTGTCGGAGGGCCACAACATCGGGGTCTTCGGCTGTTTGCTATTGGTATCCTTCGCCATTCTTCATGCGGTGTTCGCCTTGGCAGCCTTGGTTCAGACCGTATTGGTCAAATGGACGCTCGTAGGTCAACGTACGGTTGGCAAGCACCCGTGGGACGTATCCTCCTACTGTCAACGCTGGAAGATTCACCAAGCCTTTGAACGGATTCATCAGCATTGGTTCGGCCGCCGCGCTTTACTCGACATGCTTGGCGGTACGGCATACTTGGCTTGGTTCCTCCGGGCTCAAGGGGCATCGATCGGACGGAACACCTGCCTTTTCCCAAATGGGGCCGACCCTCTGCCTACGGAGCCCGACCTGCTTACGATCAAAGAGGGTGCGGCGATCGACCGGGCGATTCTCGTTTGTCATCTCAACACTCGGGGCGAGTGGGAACTCGGGCCCGTGACTCTCGGTGCCAACACCACGCTCCAGACCGGTTCACGCGTGATGTTGCAGGGGATCGTCGAAGATCATGCGTGTCTGCGACAGCACACGCTTGTGCTAAGCGGTGAAACCGTTGATGCAAGGTCGACATGGCGCGGATGGCCGGGACGCCCTGACATGCTCACAAACACGGGCACGACAAGAAACTCACGGGCGAACGACGCTCACAGCGAGTCCACCAATAAGTCACCGGTCAAAGTCGATTCGGAACAGAGGCATGAAAAAGATCCGCACACTTGCCGTAGTGCACGAGGCTACGAGTCTCCTGCATTCATGAAGCGAAGAGGACTCTTGGCTTCGATCACTCCTTCAACGCCAAGCAATGACGAACCGCGAGAACCGATACCAAAACCGTCGTTGCGCCGCGAGAACACCGAGAACGCCACAAATACCAAGAACGTAGGGTGACCGTCATTCGACAGAGGTTTTGTAGCCATTTGCACATTGTCTTGTTGATCGTTTCATGCCCGAATTCACCGCTAGCCGCAATGGAGAAAACTGTGTCTCAGCTGCGTTGTATGTTTCAAGCATTTCTGTTGCTTTCCCTATTCTTCGCTTCGCTTCATGCCAGTGTGGCTGCGGATCATGGGAAGCCAGCGCAAGGGGCGACCGTCGCTTCGTCGCAATCGAAGAACGGGCAAAAGAGTGTTCGATTCAGTTTTGTTCAAGCCGACTGGCGACAAGTACTAGAGTGGTTTGCCGAAGAGTCGGGAGCGAACCTTGATTGGAGTGCACTTCCCGAAGGAAAACTGAACCTTCTGACGCAGCGAGCCTATCCGCTTGAAGAAGCCAGAAATGTATTGAATCGCCATCTACTTCGCCGGGGTTTCACACTGCTGAGCACCGAGCATACGCTCTTTCTTGCACGGCTTGATGAAACGCTCAATTCCATCTTGATTCCGAGAATTCAGCCTTCGGAGTTGGCGGAGCGATTTGCCTTCGACT
>JBCCYK010000390.1:0-3941 GCA_039189905.1 Planctomycetota bacterium | reverse complement strand
GTCAGCCACTTTGCAATCTGTGGCTGACCTTGCTGACCCGTTCGGGAATTGCCGTAAAAACACATGGAGACAGCACGGGACAGATCGCCGAACTGGAAGCCTAGACATTGCTGGAGTATCTGATAACGAGGAACGACACGATGCACCCCGACATAGCTCATCCAAGCTCAAGGCCGATACGAGTCGGGCTCGCCTTGTCGAGCCTGTGCTTGTGCAGCGTTGTGTTTGCCGAACAGTTCGTTCTGTTTGATCAGACGTTTACCTTCGAGGAAAAGGACTCCGTATCCACGAAGTCGCACCTCCATGTTCTCGCGGAACAGTTCGGAGAAGACACGCCGAAAGACTGGACCTTCCCATGCGATTATAGGAATGGAAGGATCCACATTCGGTTGGAGGTGCTTGAAAAGCCTGAAGGAGGTGCTCGCACTTTTTGGAGCCTCTGCTACATCCCGATAAGGGGCCAGAACAGAAACTATGGTTGTGTCACGTCGCCGAGTTATACAGAAACGGGTGTGTACTATCGCGATGAAAGCATGGCCGAATTCTGGGAGAATGATTCGATCATTTGGTCGGAGGGCATCAAGAAGATGTCGCTCGTACTGAAAGGTCCCAAGGTAAACGGGAAGGCTCACGCGCATTTACAACCTGATCCCAAGTTGTATTTTCCGACCAAAATCCGCGTGACGATGGTTCAGGTGTCGAAGGATTCCGAATTTGATCCGAGCAAGATCCTGCATTGGGGCGGATCTTGAGTGCCTCAACATGCCGCGCTCGGATGTTTGGAACGGGGAATCCGTGAATAGCACGAGCCCCGACAATGCCGAAGAGCGCTTTGTTCAGCTGTTTGCAGCGCACGAACGCGATCTTGCCGCGTTCATTCGTTCCATGGGGCTTGATTGGGTGGCTGTCGATGATGTGATGCAGACCGTCAGCCTGGTGATGTGGCGCAAGTGGCGTGAGTTTGAACCGGAGTCCAGCTTTCTTCAATGGGCACGGGTGATCGCGCGTTTCGAAGTGCTGAAATATCGTCGATCCCGAGCCCGTGATCGGCATGTCTTTCGAGAAGACGTCATGGATTTGCTGGCGAGCGCCGCCACGGAACTCAGTGCAAGCTCGCCAGAGAACGAATACCGCGATGCGTTGCATCAGTGTCTCCAATCACTGCCTGAAAGATCCGGCCGGTTGATTCGCGCAGCCTATACTGATGATCGGTCCATCAAAGATGTCGCCGAAGAGGTTGGCCAGTCTGCAGCGGCGCTCTACAAAGCGCTCAACAGGATCCGTGAGAAGCTCCGACAGTGCATCCAGAATCGTTTAGGAGCGGCTTAATCACAGAAATGTCTGAAATCGTTGGGCAATGACGCGGTGAGCGGGAGTCTTCTTGCATGGACTCATCCCGTTTGAAGCAATTGTCGTCCGCTCACCTTGATGGGCGCCTCACCGATGCGGAGTTCGCTGAGCTACAGCAACTCTTGGAGCAGCACCCATCCGCTCGCCAGGAGTACGTCTTGCAGGCTCGGCTCGATGCTGAGTTGCGCGAGTTTGGCGACGGTTATCGCACTCGAGCGCGTCCATCGGCTGCGGAGCAAACCAAGTGGATGCAGCCCCTTCGCGTCCTCCAAACGCTTGCGGTCAGCGCCGCCGTCATCGTCCTGGTTCTCCGTGCCTGGGAAGCTGGACGAAGGCCCGAAAAGGCCGACGTTGCCGTCGCACCGTTGACCAAGGAGGACGGAACCCAGCCGGTTCGAACGGTTGCCGTTATCTCTGCGGAAGCGGATGCGGTCGGCGGGCTTCCTGGAGAAAGATCGTTTGGGAAGGGGGTCGCCATCGAACCCGGGCGATTGGTCTTGAGTTCGGGTCTCGCCCAACTGGACTTCTTTTGCGGTGCAACCGTCACGCTATCCGGACCCGCTGAGTTACAGATTGTGAACAGCAACCTGGCCGTGCTGCACCAGGGGCGCTTGCGAGCGGATGTCCCCCCGGCTGCGCGAGGATTTGAGATCCAGACGGCAAACGTTAGGCTCGAGGACCTGGGGACAAGCTTTGGCGTATCCGCGAGGGAAGATGGAAAGTCGGAGATCCTTGTTTTCGATGGCGAGGTGCGGGCAATCGGCGACTCGGGTGAGGCAGTCTCGCTGTTCGCGGGCGATTCTGCGCAGCTCTCCGATGGCGAAGCATCGAAGTCGAACTCGCCAGGTCAGGCCGAATATCCAAGTATTGACTCGATTATCCAGCGTTCTGACGGCGTGGAAGAGTTGCGTTACTCGCAATGGAAGTCCGCCGCGGAGGCACGCCGTCGTGACCCCAGGCTAATCGCTTATTACGACTTTGAGGGTCTAAGTGATGCGTCACGCCGACTCTCCAATCGAACGATGTCCGGCACCGCCACGGAGTTGGATGGTGGAATCGTGGGTGCGAGCATTGCGCAAGGAAGATGGCCGGGCAAGTCGGCGCTGGATTTTCGCGGTGAAGGTGATCGAGTTCGCTTCAAAGTCCCGGACGAGTTTGACGCCATCACGCTTTACGCCTGGGTGCGAATCGATGCCCTGGATCGTCGCTTGAACTCGCTTTTTCTCACCGACTACTACGACCCTGGCGAAGTGCATTGGCAGCTTTCGGGGGAGGGTTGTCTTCACATCGCCATCAGTCCGATTGGTGTTCCCGTCGATCCAGAGGATTCTTCGACGGTCATGTGGCAGGAACTGATCGATTCAAATCGCGTGTTCCGATCTGACGCTTTTTGGACCGCAAACCTGAGCGGTCAGTGGTTCCTGTTAGCAAGCACCATCGATCGCACGCAAGCGAATCCCGTTGCCCACTATGTCAATGGACGGCGAGTCGGATTTAGTAGCGGAAGCAATATGGATGAAATGCTTCCAAAACTGCGCATCGGAGCTGCCGATCTTGGGAACTGGACTGAGCCCATTTCCACCATGAGCTCCATTCGGTCGCTGAATGGTCGGATCGATGAATTCGCCATCTATGCCGAGGCTTTGTCCGCCGAAGAGATCCTTGAAATCTATGAGCAGGGAAAACCGTGAATCAGGTAAGGCGGCATCAGCCAGATGATTTGGAGAACGAAAGGCGATTCTCCCGTGGCTTTCGTCATGGGACCCTTGGTCCTCAATTCGCCCGGGGCGTAAAAGCCGGTTTGGCGCTGCTGATTGTGCTTGCCATGGTGGGAAGTTCGGCGGCGGAGCAATCGATGGAAGCAACGGTCGACTTCGAAAGTCAAATCAAACCAATTTTGGAAGCCAGTTGCGTCGACTGTCACAGCGAAGACCTCCAGGAATCGGGGTTTCGAACAGACAACCGTTGGGACCTGGTGGAGGGAGGCGACTCAGGCGAGATCGGAGTCGTCCCCGGTAACCCGTCTCGCAGTTACCTGATGAAAGTGCTCACCACGGATGACGAAGATCTGTCCATGCCCTATGGAGACGAACAATTACCCGAGGCGGATATCGAGCTCATTCGCAGGTGGATCAGTGAGGGTGCGGTCTGGCCGGGGCAAATGTCCTTGCGTGAAAAAGAGAAGATCACACTCTGGTCGATGCAGCCGATCCACCGACCTGAGATTCCGTCACCCATCGATGGCCAGTTGCAGCGCAACGAAGTCGATTGCTTCTTACAGGACAACATGCAAGAGAAAGGCTTAGTTCCGTCGCCCCCTGCGATGCCACGAACGCTACTGCGGAGACTCTCCGTCACCTTGACAGGGTTGTATCCCTCGCCGCGGGAGCTTGCCGCATTTGAAGAGGCTTACGCAGCCAGCCCGAACGTCGCCTATGAAGACGCCGTCGATACACTCTTGGCTTCACCCCATTTCGGCGAACGGTGGGCACAGCACTGGCTCGACGTCATCCGCTGGGGAGAAACCACGGGCGGTGAGGCCAATCTCTACCGCAAATACGCTTGGCCTTATCGTGATTACGTCATTGACG
>JBCCYK010000389.1:0-3942 GCA_039189905.1 Planctomycetota bacterium | reverse complement strand
CGCGAATACGGGGCGAAATATCCAGTCCTGCTGCGCGACGCAAGCATGCCGGGTGAGAGCCGTGCCGAGTATGGGTTCTCGAACCGCGGTGATGCTCAAAGTTTTTCCGCCGTCCGGCTTCAGCAGTACGTGCAGATGGCGGGCGAAATCGCCTTCCATCCCGAACTCTTGAGCCGAGCGGAACGCATGGAGGAGCTATTCGCAAATGCGCGATTCCGACAGATCCCAGCAGGTTCATCACCCAAGTCGAAACCACTTGCCGGCAGCGTGATGCAGATCGCCACCAACAACAACGTGAGCCGTACGGCCGATGGAAGTGCATTCACCCTCGAACAGTTTCGACGGCGCGTCGACTTAGCGTTCGCTCAGGATTATGGCGGGGTGTTTGGTGGTGACGACATGCGGAACACGATGATCCCAGGGAAAGGCGGACTGGTTCGTGTTGCTTACGGAAAAAACTCGATGAGGACGTTCGCCATCAATCCCAACGAGGATTGGTGGTTCGCGCCGTTTTCAACTGCGAATGAAAGCAGTGGCGACACATTGCTCGCCAACTACAAGAAGGGGCAACGTCGATATGAGCTCACTTTCCAGTCAACGGGCGGGGCTGCATTTGCGGGCCTTCGAGAAGTGGGCGTCGTGCTACTGAGTCGACGCGGGCAGGAGGGAACCGTTCTTCTGAAGGCAACGTTCGACAACGACACCACCGCCGAACTGTCTGTGACGCTCAAGAGTGGTGCGGGAACCGACAATGTGTTTGCGTCATTTGCAGCTCCCGATGGTCGACATATCAAGCGACTGCTGGTCGATGGGCGCGAGTTCTCTGGCGACTACGTTCTCATGGATGATCTGGCGTTCATCACTCGTGACAAGCCGATCCTGCAACCCTTGATTCAGGCGGAAGAGCCCGTCGTCATTCAGACTCTGGTCGCAGAGAAACCGCGAGCAAAGCTGGATCGCAACCTTGCGAAGCAATCGGCGGAGAAGCGTCTCACTAACTTCCTGGCCCGAGCATTTCGTCGCAGCGTCCAGCCGAAAGAGGTGGCGGCCTATCACAACCTCTATCGCCGGGAAATCGCATCGGGCGCCAATGATGAATCAGCCATGCGATCGGCGATTCAAGCGATCCTCGCGTCGCCCAGCTTTCTGTTTCTGACAGAACAATCCAGCGGGGCAACTGAATCTCAGGGCGTGGCCTCGATTTCAGATCATGAATTCGCGTCTCGGCTGAGTTACTTCCTATGGAGTAGCATGCCGGATGACGGGCTTTTTGAGTTGGCTGCTCAGGGAAGACTGCAGGACGACGTGGTCATCGAAGAACAGGTTCGTCGGATGCTCGGCGACACGCGGTCCGTCGAGCTTTCAGAAAACTTTTTCGTCCAGTGGCTACGACTCCCGGAACTGTGGACTGCCCAGCCAGACTCGCGGCAGTTTCCTGCGTTCTATTCTGGACCGCAAGGCAAACGGACACTCGCTCAAGACATGTTTGCGGAAGTGTTGTTGCAGTTCCAAACGATCCTTGTGGAGGACCGTCCGGTCACCGAACTTCTCGACGCCGAGTACCTGTTCATAAATGGCAAGATGATGCAGTTCTACGGGCGAGATGTGACTGATTTGGAAAGGGTCGGGGATGGCGGGGCCCTGTTTGCGGATGACCAGAAGAACGATCGCGTCTGGAATCGCGTTAATAAGTTTGATCGACAGCGAGGTGGTCTGCTCACCAGCCCGGCAGTGCTCACGCTCACCTCATTTCCACATCGCACCAGTTCGATTCGTCGTGGCGTGTGGATTCTCGATACCGTGTTCAACCGGCACCCGCCCGCCCCGAAGGTGGCGGTGGCTGATATCGATGAGCAACAGGACGCTGCCGACCTGACTCTGCGAGAGAAAGTGGAGCGGCATCGCGAGAACGCAGCATGTGCTGTCTGCCATGATCGCATTGATCCGCCCGGATTCGCGCTGGAGAACTTTGACGCCATTGGTCGTTGGCGAGATAAGGATGGTGACGATGTGATTGACGCGTCAGCAGCACTGCCGGGGATGGGTGAGTTCCACACACCCGAGGAGTTTCGAGCCCTGCTGATGACTCAGGAACGACGGTTTGTGCAGGGATTCGCAGAGCACCTGCTGAGTTACGCATTGGGGCGGAAGCTTGAGTATTACGACGTTCCCGTTGTTGACCAGATCGTGGATAAGACCATCGAGGACGACCACCGCATCTCACGTCTGATACTGGAGATCGCGAAGAGTTATCCGTTTCGCAATGCGCGCGTGTCAACCAATGAGAGTGAGCATGAGAGATAATCGCGTCCGCTTCAGCAACCGTTCCTTGTCGCGTCGTGCGTTGTTGCGGGGAACGGGCGCCGCTTTGGCCTTGCCATGGCTTGACGCCATGCGGCCCGCGATCGCCAAGCCAGCAAGGCGTGACACTCCGAAGCGATTCGCGTGGGTCTACATTCCCAATGGCGTCGTTCAGGATGCATGGCATCCACAAAAGATCGGTATCGATTGGGAAGTGACCGATTCGTTGGAACCCTTGGCGCCATTTCGAAAGCATCTGAATGTCTTCACGGGGCTTGATCGTGAATTCCGAGGTGGCACGGGAGTGCATGCTCAAGCGGGTTGTTGTTGGCTAACCAGTTCGCCACCGACGGAGGCTCTCGACGGCGGGTTCCCCGTCAACACTTCGCTCGACCAGATGATCGCCCGCAAGATCGGCCAGGACACGCTTCTGCCGTCTCTCGAACTCAGTTGCAACGACCATACGAATCAGAAAGAGACGCGATACTTCGAGAACATCGCTTGGTACGGGCCCGGCTATGCCGCTGGCGTACAGAAGAACCCACGGGACGTCTTCGATCGACTCTTTGGCAAACCGAATCCACGAGTCAGCAGTGTCCTGGATGCGGTGCTGACCGACGCCGGCAACCTGCAACGATCGCTCGGAGCCGCTGACCAAGCAAAGCTCCGCGAATACCTCGACTCGGTGCGCGAGATTGAAAAGCAGATTCAAAAGGCGGAGGAGCACGTGTCGACCGAAAAGGCACCACCAATCCCACGACCAAAAGGCAGGCCAGAGGATCGCGGCGAGTATTTGCGGTTGATGATGGATTTAATGGCGATTGCCTTTCAGCAAGATCTCACGCGGGTCGCGACCTTGGTGATCGATCCCGAACGGTGGGATACACCACGGGTTTACCACGGCGTGTTCGACGACGCTCAAAATCATCACGTGCTCACACATACCAAGGGTGAAGAAGCGAAAGAGAAGCTGAAAAAAATCGATCGCTTTCACGTTTCGCAATTCGCGCATTTGGTGAGCCGGCTGAGTGAAATCTCCGATGGCGAAGGCAGTCTGCTCGACCACTCGCTTCTCACCTTCGGCAGCGGCATGGGGAACGGCACCGTTCACGACTACAACGATCTCCCCATCGTGACCGCCGGAGGTCTTGGGGGTGCCATTGAAACGGGACGACACCATCGCTTCGACAGGACCCCGGTGGCAAACCTGTGGCTCACCGTTGCCCAGTCGGCGGGGATCGAAACCGATGCGTTTGCGGACAGCACCGGAACCGTATCCGAGATTGTTGAATGAGTCTCCTGCTCCTTTTGTCGGGTCTCTGCTTATCGGGGCTTTGCCTTCCAGCCGCACTGATCAAAGAGGCGCAGGGCGAAGCACAGCAATCCATTGCCGCCAAGCTTGGCGAGAAGGTGCAGCGTTTTGAGATGCGCATTGACGATGACGGAAACGTCACTGGTCTATTCCTGATCAACCATCAGGCTTTCGCAAAGTCTGTCGGCGAGAGGCCGGGCATCACGGATGCGGATCTTCTCAAGTTCAGGCAGTTCCCAAAGCTGACCGCAGTCAACTTTGAGGCCCAGCCTATCGGAGACGCAGGCCTGCAGATATTGAGAGAGTTCCCGCAGTTGAGGCAGGTGGGG
>JBCCYK010000388.1:0-3943 GCA_039189905.1 Planctomycetota bacterium | reverse complement strand
GGCCAACCCCAAATCAGCCGGGAATGCCGGCCGCTTCCGCTTAGCTCCGTCGTCTCGCGGTTCCGCTTCCACTTCTCGTTGGATTCTTGAGCCGCTCGCGTTCGGCGCCTGCCCCGGTCATTCCAAATCAGCATTGCCGGGAAGCGTCCCACCGGAACGTAATTCGCCGGTGACTCGTAAAGCACGGCTGCCACGATGTGGGACATGCGCTGTGACACCGCAGCGACCACATCACCGCCACGGGAATAGCCGACGAGCACGACCTGCCTGAATTTGCCACAGAAATCGATCGCTTCGTCGATGTCGTGACCGTCGAAGAAATGATCGATCCAGACAGGATCGCCTGCGTCACGCCGAAGCATGTCGGGCGAGGCGAAGTCACCATGGAACGCGACGACGGCACAGTAGTCGGTGCTCATGATTCTGCCGACACCTTCGCTTCGCTGGCCAGCCAAGACTGAAACTCGTCGAGGTGTACTTTGAGGTACTCTCGACGCTTGCCTTTCGGCGAACTCGGGATCGATTTGATCTTTCCATCGTCTTCCCATTTCGAAAACCTGACAGTGGACATCCCGCAATAAGCCGCGGCCTGACCTTTTGTCATGCGATGTCGAGATGAGTCTCCGTGACTATCCATCGTGCTCCTGTGCTCCTTCTCTTTGTTTTCGATCACCCGCGTGACTGAAGCTTCAGGTCAAGCTTCGGCGACGCCTTGGAACGCTCTGGCTTTCCGCTCTTAATCGTTGCGAGCCCTGCCGAGCACCACTGGCCAGTGAATGGGTTCTTGTGCTTGGGCGTGACTCTCATCTTGCCCATCTCTTTGTTGCATGCCGGACATTTCATCGCTCTGCTCTCCGCGCATGGAGCCCCCGACGATGGCTACCCAATACCACCGCGAGAACGCGGAAGATACTTGGCATCGCCGGGGACGTGTTATTGGTAATGGGTAGCGTTCGCATCGTCGCATCATCTGTTTTGGTGGTCAAGCCTCACCAACTCTGACGCTTGCACTCTTTCAAGCTGTCTCCACTATCAGGAAACCATTTCAACTCAATTCGACGCTCACCCGTTGCGACAGCAAATGCTGGAATCCAAGTTTCGGGGTCAAGCGTTCCCAGGCAGAGAACACGGCCGTATGACCGATGCAGATACCAGCGACCCGGAATGCACCCAGAAGGTGGGATTCCTTTGCTCTGTTCGTGGTGCTGAACGCCTGCCGGCAAAGCAACGCTTGAACCGGCGGCTCGCTCCTCATGCAAGCGTTTAATCGTTTCGAGTGAATGGACCATAGTTAAGTCTCGTTTACTTGGAGCGTTGACAGGTAAAGTGATTCGACGATTACTTGACTAGCGATTTCCATCACCTTGGATCCCCTGACGTACTGGGTTGATCGGCCAACTCGGGGCAAGCGCAGATAGCTTTCATGATTCCGGCTGCCGCTTCGGTGGTCTTTACCGGGATCAAGACCGATCCTTCCCCCTGCGACAGGTCGATCGCGTATTCGTTAGGGCCCATGGGCTCCAGTGTTACCGTCAAGTCGTCGTAATCGCCTTCATATTCAATCACGACCTCCGCCGGATAATTGCTTCGCGCCCATTCCACCGTGATCGCTGAGCCCAATTCGGTCTCTGATTTAGTGCCGCTCATAAATTTAGTCCTTGACCTAAACGGGTCTTGTTTCTCACTCGTCACATCAGTGGACCGCCGAGGCTCCGACCCTCGATAGCACTCTCCATGGTTCCGGTCACGCACCCGGTGGACTGCTCGGCCCTTGTTGTCGGTCTCTCCCGACTGTCACGCCTGTTCGCAGATTACCCGTCGAAAGCAGCTCACCCACGCGAGGGCAAAGGTGCCTCCGAATTCTTTCAGTGTCGGCTGACGTGTTCTGCAAGCAAACGGCGTCCTCTCAGCCTTAGGTATGTTTGGTGGCTTTCGATGATTAGGGCTGCCACCGTCGCCCGAGACCTGCATCGATCAGGGTCATAGCTCTCCAGCACTACAACAACTTCGCGTCGTCAATTTCGCTGCTGGCTCCCTCGGCCATGACATCCGCGTCACCTTCCGGCTAAGAGGGTGTCGGAATCTTGCTTTCAATCTCCGGTGTGTTGGTTCTCGGACTAGCCTCGATCAGCTAGTGTGTTTCAGTGGAATCCAGGTACTCGTGCAACTCACTTGCCATCTGATGGAGGTGCATTGCTTCGCAATCGTCCAGGATCTTATAGGCGTACTCCCTTGCTGCTGTCCGGCAGGCTTCAACGTGTGTGATGTCCCGACCGCCATAATCGAGCCGCAGCACGAAGTAATTTACATCAGGGGCAGTCGGCTCACCGTTGTTTTTCGTGACGGTATACCGCTGATGAAGACCGCTCGGGTTTTCCTCGATCGTTGGTAATTGGCTCATGTGTTGGTTTCCAAACTAGGCTTCAAAATTCCGGTTTCGGTTCGCTGATTAGCCAGGTTGGTTAGTTCGATCTCTGTTTCCATAGACAGCATTTCTTGAACTTCTTGCCGCTACCGCACGGGCAGTTGTCGTTTCGGCCAACACGGTGTCTTTTTCGTTGCTCTGGCGTCGGGTGATACTCCATCGGCCTCATGTACGGCCTGTCCTCTTCTGCGAGTTTTGCTAGCTCTTCGGCGTATCGAATTTGTCCCGTTCGAACATCCATCAGTTCATTTCTCCGTACTCTCGCATGACCTGCGATTTAAAAGCGAGGCATTCGTCAGCTATGCCTTCTAGGTACTCAACCGCCTCTTCTTCGCTGACATGCGGCTCTCCAATTTCTTCCATTGCCGTTCGCAGAGCCCAAGCACCTGCGAAGAAAGCTTTCTTCATTTCGTCGTACATGACTTCGCCTCGCTTGGCATTCGGGATCACCATCCGCGCGAAGCCCTGCCACTCTTGCTCGATCGTCTTCAATGCCATCGATTGGTTTCCTGTTTAGCTGTCCGAACTAGCCTCGAAAGCTAGTGTGGTTTGGTGTGTTCAGTTGGGTGGTAAGCAGGCTTTTATTTCCATCAGCGATTCATCCGTGATGGTTCGAATGTCAACGCCTTCGGACTCTCGCCAAGCACCTTCGTCATGATCAAATCGCTCTTGGCGATACTCCACGTCGGTGCGCACCAATGGCCCATCGCGGCCGTCGCATTCGGGCTCCGGAATCGTGTAAGAATCAAAAGGCCCACCATAGGTGGGAACCCATCCACGATCGGGATGCTCAATCCACATAAAGAATCTGGCGAATGTGATTGGACACATTGCCGGGCACCACCGACCGCCATAGTCCCGATCCGTGACACACGTCGCTCGATAGCGATCTTTGCATGCTCGCAGGATCCTTTGCGTTGCTTTGATGACTTTGCGTTCTTCCTCGTCGCATGGCGACACTTCATCAAGTTCGGCTTGTTCATTCGCCCATTGGTCAGTCCAGAATCCCAACGTCTCAAGGTCTTCCGCAATGGGCGACAAGCACCGTGACGCTTCCGTCGGTTCAGTTGCTATTGCTTTGCCGCTGTGGTCAAAGAGTGCCGGGTTCATGGTTGTACTTTGTTGTTGTTGGTTGACTCGTTTGCTCACTTCAGCGAGGCTCCAAAATCCGCCCACGTCATGGCCGGGTCAATGCAGTCACAGCCTGGCGCATCGTTCCCAGCTTCTTGAGCCGCCGCGTTGGTAACCCGAGTTGCCATCGCATCATCTGAAAGCAGGGACCGAACATCTTCCGGACGCAACTTCATCGCCCGATTGCTTCGATAGGCTTCAAACATCCGTTGCTCCACCGACTTGCGCTTGGGACGGCATTTATTTGGCATCACTTCGTCTCCTCACTTCCGCTCTCGGATACGGTGCCGACTGGCTATGAACGTCATAGCTACCATCGATCGGAAACTCGACCATGACCGTGTCACCGTCGATGGACTCAACTCGGCCGTGGTGGTTCGGTGGCAT
>JBCCYK010000387.1:0-3947 GCA_039189905.1 Planctomycetota bacterium | reverse complement strand
GCTTGGTCGGTCTATGGCTTGGGAACGGAGAACACCGACCTGCCCGGTTTCGTTGTCTTGGGCAAAGGCGGGCGTTCCGGCAAAGTGTGTTTCGGGAGTTCCTTCTTGCCCGCTCGTTACGAAGCAACCAGCATCAACTCGGGAACGGGCGATTCGGCGGGCGGCGGACCCGGTGGTCGGCGCGGCGGTGGAGGAGGGGAATCCGGTGAAGCGATTCCCAATATCAGCAATGCGACACTCGATCGAAGCGCCCAGCGAACGCAACTGGATCTGTTGGCGCGCCTCAACCAAGCCAAGCTGAATCAGGACGTTCACCAACCGCAGGTTGAGGGCATCATGCAGTCCTACGAGCTGGCGTTCCGGATGCAGTCGTCGATGCCAGAGGTGGTCGACCTATCACGGGAGACACCAAGCACCAAAGCGATGTACGGCATCGGCGAACCAACCACCGATTCATTTGGATCGAAGTGCTTGATTGCTCGTCGCATGGTGGAATCGGGTGTCCGCTTCATCGAAGTCAACACGGATGGCTGGGATCATCACTCTCTTCTGAGGGAGAAACTGCCTGCCTCGTGCGACGCCGTCGACAAGCCGATCGCGGGCTTGCTTGCTGACCTCAAACAACGCGATCTTCTCAAAGACACCTTGGTCATTTTCGCAGGCGAATTCGGCAGAACACCGCATGGGGCGGGCAACGGCCGCGGTCACAACAACAAAGGCTACACAACGTGGATGGCCGGCGGAGGCGTCAAGGCCGGTCACAGTTACGGAGCGACCGATGAGATCGGGCGTGAAGCGGTGGAAGGCAAAGTGCACACGCACGACTGGCACGCGACGATCTTGCACCTCCTAGGGCTCGATCACAAGAAACTGACGTTCAACTACGCCGGTCGCGATTTTCGTTTGACCAACGTCGCCGGCAATGTCGCGACTGGGATTCTTGCGTGAGGCACAAGCGGCATCTTTCGCATTCACTGCTTTTCTTGTCTTGACGATCTAACCAACCCTTCCTCCCAATACGAGATTTCCAATGAAACCAAAGACTCGACTCTCCTATGCACTGGCCGGCGTTTTCTGTTTCGCACTCGGCATCGGCACCGCGGTAGCTTCACCCCAGGCAGAAGGAAGAGGTAAGGGAGAACGTGGAAAGCAGCGAGTCGACGCAACAGGAGGCAATCCGAGCGAACTCGCCGCGAAAATGATTCAAAACTTCGATACCAACGGTGATCGCCAATTGCAGGTGACGGAGTTAGGCACTGCGATGGCTGCCATACAGCAACAGCGAGGTGCGCGCCCGGGCGAAGCCAACAGAGGTGAACGTTCTCGTAGCGGAATGGGGCAACCTCAACGAGGTGGCGCTCAAGGTGGACCGAATCGCCAACGTGGTCCATCACAACGTGGGCAACAACGTGCTGGTAACCGCCAACAGCGTCCCGGTACAGATGGAGGACCGATGCAACGGCCGCGTGGAGGGCAGGCGGGTCAGCGCCAAGTCGCGCCTGAAATGGGCAACCGAGACGCCGCCCGCGGCGGTGATCCATCGCAACGAGCCACCCAAATCATCGCTGAGTTCGACCAAAACAGAAACCAAGCCCTCGATCTGCAAGAACTCACGGCAGCTTTGCAAGCACGTCAGACTGGACGCAATGGCCAAGCGGGGCGGGGCGATAGAGCTGGTGGTCAGAACCGTCCAAATGCTGCCGCGGGTGACAACCGGCAGAACCGTCGCCCGCAGGCCAACGCGCAGGGTTCAGGGAAACCGGGTTCAGGGAAACCGGGTTCAGGGAAACAACGAGGAAATCGCGGCGACCGCGCGGAATCCGAACCCGGAACAGGCGTCGTCCCTAAGCGACCCGGTAGCTAAACGCTCCGGTACCGAAGCCGATCAACGATTGATCACCGCGCCTACCGCGTGCCGGGTCGACTCGAAAGAAATTTCGGGCTTCACCTACGCGGGGGCTGGCTTGATAGCAGAACCATGGCTTCGGTGATTCGTTCGTGACCACCATCCGGAATGATGAGATAGCGATCATTCCCGCGCGGATCGGTCGCAAAGTGGGTGATGCCGTCATCGTCGATGGTGACGCTCCCGGACGCTGATAGGTCGAAGTAATGGCGGTCCGTCCACACCCCATGCAAAACCGACGTCAAATCCCACGTGGGACGGTCGTGAGGCGGCGGGTTGTAGAGCACATACGATTCCGCAAGGGGATGGTGTTTCACATAGTCATAATCCCGTTCGATGCTCTGGTGTGGGTACCGCAGGTTTAGCCCCACTTCAAACCCGCTCCAGTGAACGGGAGTGGGCCAATGCTCGGCCAAATACTGTGCCGACGGGATGTCTTTGACAACGTTGTATTCGCGATGGACGCTTGGTTCTCCCGTTTCGCGATTCGGAATCAAATCAAAGGCGCCCGCCATGATGGACAGCAAACGCACCTTCTTGGCAACGAGTTGCTTGCCTGGAAACTCGCTGATGTGATCCGGTCCCGAACGCAATAAGTTCGCTAGGTTGGTTGAAAAGCCAACCTGACACACCACGACGGAAGCGTCAGCCGAGCTGGACAAGGTGCCTCGCAAGACTTCGACGGCAGATTTGCGGGGATCATCCATCGTCAGGTCGTGCTCGTAGCGAAGAGACCCGCTATCTCGCGTCTTCGCCAGGAGGTTGTACTTGCCTTCGTGCGGCGTGACACCGCTGTCGCAGACGCCGATCGGTATGGTTCCTCGACCGTAGAACGTGTTGACGGCATCGGCAAACGAAGCAGCCAGCGGATGGTCTTTCGTCAGCGTCACTGCCAGCAGTTCGCAGTCACCGCGGGACTGCAAGGCATGCAACATGCCGAGTGCCAAGACGTCATCACAGTCATTGCCAAGATCCGTGTCGAATATGACCGGGATCGCTTCGCTAGCATCCTCCGTCCTGGCGTTTGGATTGCATAGCAGCAAGAGCAGCAACAAATGGATCGATAGCGAACGAAAAGAGCGATTCATGATAGTCGCGGCCATGAAGGAGCCGTGTTGTGCTATGCGTTTGAACGAAGCTGGCTGTGTCTCGACGGACACGTGTCCCCGCGAACTACTGAGGGGGCCTTGGTGGGTTCGCCCAGTGACCATGGGCATCTGAGCCATGGACGATAAATCCCTTCTTGTGCCAATCGTACCACGTCGTAACATCCGCCGAAGCGTAACGAATCGTCAGGCCGCATCGACGACGTCGGGATTCATTGGCTTCGGATCCATGTAGCAGCAAATCGGAGTGCATGGAGAACTGCCCGGCTTTCAGCGTGACGTCAATCGGTTCGGCGCCATACGACTCCGGGTTTTCGACGGCCAGGTTCAAGACCGTGTCGGCGTCCTGCGTTTCGTCGTAGTCGATCAGCCCATGGACATGCGAGCTGGGAATGAAACGCATGTTGGCGTTGTCAGGATCGGCATCATCGATGGCCAACCAGACGGTCACGGTCTTGGTTGGCGTGAGGGGCCAATAGGTGCTGTCTTGGTGCCACGGAACACTCTTGCCATCACCTGGCATCTTACAGAAGAAGTGGGAGCCCCAGCAGACAACATCCTCGCCCAAGAGATCGGACACGGCTTCCACGATCCGCGGGTGCTGAACCAAATCGTAGATGCGCGCGAATCGAAGGTGCGCCGTGTTGATCGAATAGCTGTTTCGGCCCAGTTCCATGTAGGCTGCCAAGACACCGTCGAAGAATGCCCGCAGCTCGCGAATCTCGGCTTCGTCCAGTCCATCGAACGGCATCAAGTAACCCTGAGCGTTGTAGTCAGCGACCTGCTCGGATGACAGCGAAGAAAGCGCTCCGGTCTCAGATGGGACAAAGCTCATTTGACGCGGCAGTTCTGCTAACTGCGCCGGGGAAGGGTTCGGGATCGCGTCGATAGCAGATTGGTGCATGCAATTCAGTCGGGAAGTCGGGTTTGGATTC
>JBCCYK010000386.1:0-3987 GCA_039189905.1 Planctomycetota bacterium | reverse complement strand
TTGATGAGGTGGTCTAGTTGCCAACCAAATCATCGGACTGCTTGACGAATTCATCTCCATCCCACGCATCGTCCTTGGTGATGCCTCTGGCACGATTCTTGGCCTCCTTGGCTTCAGCCTGCCGCTGAACCAGGTCTGCATGTGTCGTGAAATACGGAAGTGCTTTGCCTTTGAAATCGTCAATGGTGTCAAACCCGTGGCGTTCCATGAACTCCAAGAGCTCTTCTTGCATCTTCTGCACCATCTTGTAGCCGTGCTTCATCACGCCGGTACAAACCTGCACGGTGTCCGCGCCAAGAAGGATGAACTAGGCCGCGTCATAGCCCGTTTCGATGCCACCGATTCCCGATAGCGACGCGTTTGGAAACTCCGATCGGATCAGCGTTGCGACTTCCATCGTCATTCGCAGCGCGATCGGCTTGACGGCTTTGCACGAATAGCCACCGGGTGTCGTGTAGCCCTCAACGGTGGGCATCGGGCGCAGGGTTTCTAAGTCCACGCCAATGACACTGCGAATCGTGTTGATCGCTGAGATGCCCTCAATGCCCTGTTCCAAGGCAGCTCGTGACGGGTCTTCGATGTGTGTCACGTTGGGCGTCATCTTGGCCCAAACTGGCTTGGTCGCGGCCTCACTGACCCAACCACAGACCTCCGCCAGGATGTCATAGTCTTGCCCCATGGCCGCGCCCATCTTGCGTTCGGGTAGGCCGTGTGGGCAGCTGAAGTTGCATTCGAACATGTCCACGCCGGACTCTTCGCAGCGCTGGATGATTTCGAACCAGGCGTCCTTGTTGTACTCCTCCATGATCGATGCGATCAGCACATGATCGGGGTGTTTGTCCTTGACTTCACGGAACTCGTCGAGCCATTTGTCAAAGGACATGGTGGAGATGAGTTCGATGTTCTCCCAACCATAGGGTTCACCGGTTTCGTCTTTCAGACGTCCGTACCGAGGGGCCACGTTGATCACTTTGGACGCGTCCAGTGAGACGGTCTTGGCAGACGAACCGCCCCAACCATCCGCGAACGAACGACAGATCACACGTGCGTTCGTGCCCGGAGGCCCCGACCCAATCACGAACGGATTCGGGAAACGAACGCCGTTGACAATGGTTTCAAGCGTTGGCATGTCGAGTGCTTTCAATCGTACCTAAACATTCATCGATCACATCGATCATAAAGTCAGCGTCGTCGCGGGTGATGCACATCGGCGGTTTGATTCGCATGGTGTTCCCGTAAAGGCCACCTTTCCCAAGAATCAGCCCGCGTTCTTTGGTCATCTCCATCAAGTCCGCGGCTGCTTGCGTGGCCGGTTCTTTCGATTTGCGATCTTCGACGAGCTCCACCCCGATCATCAGTCCGAGCCCACGCACGTCGCCGATCAAGTCATGCTTGTCCGCGAGGTCCTCTAGCCCGCTTTTGAGGTGAGCCCCGACGTCGGCAGCGTTCTCTTGGATGTTCTCGGCTTCGATCACTTCCAGGGTGGCGAGGCCCGAGGCCATGGAAACGGGATTCCCACCATAGGTGTTGAAGTGGATTCGATTGGTCATGGTCTGCGCGATGTCGGCCGTGGTCGTCACGGCACCCAGTGGTGCGCCATTTCCAATGCCTTTTGCCATCGTGATCAGGTCCGGTTTGACCCCCCAATGCTGATGGGCCCAGAAGTTCTCCCCTGTTCGGCCGAACCCGCCTTGGACTTCATCGGCAATGCACAACCCTCCATGCTGGCGAACGATGTCATAGACGATTTGAAAGTACTCCGGTGGCGGAATCACGGCGCCGCCAACGCCCTGGATTGGCTCACCGATGAAGCACGCGATCTGACCCGGCGTCTGATACTCGATCACGTTCTTGAGGTCATGAGCGCACTTCACACCGCAACTGGGATATCGCAGTCCGAAGGGGCAGCGATAGCAATAGCCGCCTTGGGTATGGGTGATCCCAGGCGATGCATTGGTGGGAAACTTCCAAGTGCCGTGCGATGTCAGTCCCATCGTGACCGAGGTGCCGCCGTGATAGCCGTTTCGCACGCCGATGACGTCCTGGTGACCGGTGAACTCGCGGCTCATCAACACGGCGATCTCGTTGGCTTCACTTCCCGAGTTCGTGAAGTAGGTCCGGTCCAAAGGCGCGCCCGAATCATTCTCCGGCATCTTCGAAGCGAGTTTGGCAGCGAACTCGGCAATGGTCGGGTGCAGGTAAATCGTCGTCGTGTGCTGCAACGTTGAAGCTTGTTCCCGAACCGCCGCCGCCACGTGCGGGTGACAGTGCCCAACACTGACGGTGACAATGCCTGCGAAACCGTCCAGATATCGTTTCCCCGTTTCATCCCACAGGTACTGCATGTTGCCCTCGACGATCATCAAGGGGTCGCGGTAGTAGGTCAGCACGCCCGGATTGACATAGGTGTGCCGCAGCGCGAGCACTTCATCGCGCGTGGGCCCTTCGTATGGCCGCGGCTGGTGATCGCAAACGGGAAGCTGTCGTGACGGCACGGAACTCATGGCGTGGATGCTCCAGACGGGGGTGGTGAGTTCGTTGGTTGAGGCGATTCGGTTTGAAGTCCCCTTTCGGCGTCTGTTCCTGGAATCAAGTTATCCAGCAGGATGCCCAGGACCGCGGCCACGGCCATCCCCGTTTGCCCAAGAGCTGAAACAACCGAGGCGATCACGCTGGGGAGAGCCTGGGCCGCGTCGTCCGCGCCGCCGTTCTTGAAGTAGTGCTGGACGCTGATCCCCATGAACAACGCAAAACCGCCAATGAACAGGTTGCGATCGGAGGCCAAGTCGGCCCGAGCAAACTGCCGGATGCCCACCGCGCTGATAAGGCCAAACATCGCACAGTAGAGACCGCCGACAACGGGCGTCGGAATCGCTGCCGCGAGGGCCCCAAATTTTCCAAACAGACCCAGCAGGATGAGAAGCACCGCACCAACTTGAACGACAAAGCGAGACCCAACGCGAGTCAGGCCGATCAGACCGACGTTCTCGGAATAAGAGGTTGAGCTGAAACCGCCGAGCACGCCCGTCAAAGCGCAGGCAAGCCCTTCGCAACCAAGACCGCGTGAGATCTCCTGTTCCGTTGGATCACCCGCTCCGGCCATCTGCTTGCAAGCGTGGTAGTCACCAAAACTCTCGATCATCGACGCAAGATACCCTGCCATCACCGCGATGATGAACGACGTGTCGAATTTTGGCAGGCCCCAAGGAAACACGATGTCCGTGGTTCGTATCCAGGGTGCGCTTGTGAACGCGGACAAATTAGGACGGGATGGATGATCGGGGCCGAACAAGCCCGCCGCCGCGCCAAGCCCGCAAACGGTGACCGCCACCACGATTGCCAGCAGCATGGGAAACATGCGAAAGACGACATGCTTGGTGGACAAGACAAAGGAGAACACGGCGATCAACGCCATCGTGAGAATCGCGACAGGCCAATGCGACGCGGCGATCGGCGCCCCGGCTTCGTAGAGCGCCAGCCCAATCAGCATGATCACGGGGCCGACCACCACGGGACTGAGCACACGGCGCAACCAAGCCATCGCCCCGCTGAAGCCCACGACCATTTCCAAGCAAGCGCCGACCATCACCGCGCCTGCGATGTAAGGCATGGCCGCGCCGGCTTCGGCATCGCTTCCTTCCGGATGCACGGCCGCGATGATCATGAAGAACGCCGCCAGGAAGGAAAAACTCACGCCCTGGATGATGGGCAGTCGGGAACCGAAGGTCGCCTGAATCAAAGTCGCCACGCCGCTGCACAGCATCACGCTGCTGATCAGCACGGCGATCTGGCCTGTGTCCATCCCCATCGGCGGCCCCAACATCAAGGGGACCGCGACCGTGGACCCGAACATCGTCAAGACGTGTTGCAATGCCAGGACAACACTCCGCACCGGAGGTGGCCGGTCGTCAAGACCGTAGAGGACGTCGGTTGAAGTTGTTTCTGTGTTCAGGAGGTCGTCTTTGATGAGGGTCGCTGATTTCACCT
>JBCCYK010000385.1:0-4004 GCA_039189905.1 Planctomycetota bacterium | reverse complement strand
CGTCGAGGCGCAAGTGACCGATAAGAAGGCCGGCGCGAAGACGGCGCTTTATCTGCAGTTGTCGCTACAAGTGATACGGAACAGGTCGTGCGACGACACGGTTACTGGGTGCTGCAGCGTTCTGTTGAGCCTCTTCAATTGATCAGTGACCACACTACGGAAAAACTGGTTCGTGAACTTCAACAGATGAATGCCAATCCCGCCAATCCTCAAGTGGCTCAGCAGGCCGGTTTCGTGCGAGGATTCATCGAGCGATCAATCGATCCTCTCTTGCAGGCACAGACGCAGGCCGAGTTCGACCAAGGTGTACAACAGGCAATGGTTGTCTTTGAGGCCTTGGCACCCATGTTTCGCGCGGCCATGGCGAACCGACCGCAGTAAAGCGAGCCGTCAAGATGAAAGGGAATGGGAGACGGGGGTTCGATCAGACAACCCGAGACCTTGTCGGAAGCCTTAATAGGCACTCAGTGCTTTCGCAGTCGATCCGCTGGGCCAAACGCATGCCAATGTCCTTGCTTATCGGCGATTTCCTCGGTTCGCTCTTCGCCTCCAGAAGGACGCGAACGATCGACATAAGTTCGTATGGCATTCAATTCTGCCGCAGACAAAGCTACGTCAATGCGGTCGTTTCATGGACGTAAACTGCGGTTGGGCCATTGGGAAAGTAACGCCGGTTCGGAGCCGATCGCTTGACTCCAGAGGAACAGTGTTCGGTGCGGCCAGTGCTTGGCGGAACTCACCAGTCCGACACGCATTGGTTTACGCTTGACACACCGACAAACAACATAGACGTGTTCATCATCAGCGAGCGGAAGGCTCATGAATCTTCCGTGGTAGAGGTGCCCGTGGCCGCGTATTTGGTAATGACTGTAATAACGCAGCGTGTGGGTTGCGGTCACCCAGCGCAACATTCACACCATCTGACTATCCTTGGTCGTGTCAGCACCAGACGCCGGTGGTTGGGCATCAGAGCAAAGCAAAACAGTTCAACCGGATATCTTGTGAGGCCCTCCGATAGTACTTTCACGAATGTCTCGTAGTCGGCTGATTTGTGGGAAACCTCCTGCCTTTGGTTGCCACGATTGACTACGTGGAAGAACTGGCCCGCACGGTCATCACGGCTTTGACGCGGCATCCAACTCTTCCACTCAACTAGACTCAAGTCCAGGACTACCCGAGCCTAGACCCACAAACACCCCGGTTGCGTTTCCTTGCCCGTCCCCTTTTCTTTCCGTTCGCCTCGCTTCATGGTATTCGATTGATCTGAAACCTTTGTCCTCTGGAACCGCGAGCCGCGATACTCTTGCCGTCCGGGGAGAGCGTCATTTCGTCCGAGACTCCCTTTCCAAACGTGTTGATGAACGCCACAATGTATTGTCGGTCGGACGTGCGACGCCAGATTCCGATCGCTTTTCCATTCAGGGTGACCCATCCATCGGTTGTATAGTCACAAACATTCTTGTTGTGGTACCGCCATTTGCCGACGATCGGGTCTGGGGCCATTGCAAGCGCGAGCTTGCGTTCGAGCTCAACGACCTGCCTCCTGAGGACGGCTACATCGTCGCTCAATGCTTCCTGATCCTGGTCGTTTGATTTCTGCTGGAGAAACTTGGAGATCCGCTCAACCTCCCTCAACTCGCTAGCCGCCACGGATGAAGCGAGCGCGTCCTTCAAATCCTCTCGGAGATCGTCACCCGCCGCATCCAGTTGTTGGTTCATACGGGACTCCAAGAACGCGACACGCTCCTTGAATTTCGATACGGCATTGCGTGCGAGGGTCGACTCAAAGCCCTCGATGTTGGCCACCGATTCGTCCGCCCAACCTGGCAGAAAGCAACAGGAAATGGCGACGCATGCAGTGACAAAACGATTCATGGAAACACACCTTGCCAATCTTGGTCGGTCGATCGCGAAAAAATGACGGTGCAAGACTCCCGCATGCACCGATCACACGCCAACAACGATGCACGATTTCGAATTCTAGTCGTTTGTGGTGCGCCGTTGGTCAATCGGCACTGCGAAAGTAAACGGGCCAACAAAAGGGGACGGAGTCTGCCGGAATAAGACCGGATTGAAATGGGGAATAAAAGTGTCCCACGCGGAACGACTCGCCATCGACGTCGGCCTCTTGGTCTCCATCAACGAGACGGCAGAGCCACAAGGATATCCTGCCGCACGTTATCACAACGTTTCACCGACACCGACACCGACGCAGCTGCGGTGCCGGCCGGATCGCAGTCGATATGCAACTTCAAGGGATCGATTGTGGACGCGAGCGGGCAGCGAAATTGCTACGAATCGCGGTAATTTCCGTAATTGAGCCTAAGTCCTTCAAGCCGCGAACCACCGACAGACGCCGCTGTTTGGGCTACAACGAAAACCGATTGCTTAAACGCTACAAGCCGCACGGGATCAATCCATTGTCGGTTGGTGACATCACCTATACCCCAATCGCACGAAGTGGCTTTGCGTACCCCGCAATGTTGGTGGATCGTCTCTCGCAAAGGATTGTCGGCTGGTGCATCGACTTCTACAACATATCGCGCCTTCACTCAACGCTCGGGTATTCGTCGCCAAGCCAATTGGAATCGAACGTCCCCTGTTGAAATAAGATGACTCGTGGCCCACCAAACCAAGGCCACCTCATCTTGCAGCACGTCCCGCCGGGCGGATTCCAGAAGATCCGCTACGACGGATGGACCAGTCCCAACCATCGCATCTCCTTCGAGCAATTCCGTTGGCTGGTGAGGATCCACCTTAGCCTGACCTTCGTGCTGCAAAGCAGCCACAACGACCACGCCGAAAGACCCCAGCCTTTATGTCGCTGCGAGACCTGTGGCGGCGAGATGCAGGTGCTGCTGGTGACGGGGTTGGCAACGACGCCTGGTCTACCAGCGAGGCCCACCGGATCCGAGGGGAACCCCCTTGGCACCGGCCCCAAATCCACGGAAGGAATCGGCATGAACTCCCTCCATCGCAACGCTTGCCGCAGCGATCAAGCTCAGCGTACGCGCGCCCACCACTCAGCGCATCGAAAACATCCCTTTGCACCCGAGTTGCGTCCCGTACATAGCTGCTTGCATCGGCCCCCAACCGGTCGAAGGATCGACCTGTCCTCCGGCGCATCCCCGCAAAAGCCGCTCGTGACCAGCGTGCGGGCAAGCAAATCCCTCTCCTTCTAGCGCGATCGCACCACTTCAACCGGCCTTCTTGAACCAAGGCCTTGACACGCAGTCGTGCTACCGCCCGACTCCGGCCAAAGCCTTATTTGTTCGTCGCATTGCACTGTGATCTTCATGTCATGTAGAGTGAGTTCTGCCAACACGTTGATAAACCGCAAATCCACCGAGGATACCTGCGATAACCGCTGGGATAACCATTTCGGGACGTGCGATAAGTCCGAGATTCGCACCAGCGAACGCGCCAAATCCAACGTACCATGCCACGCGTGATCGACGGGCAGGTAGAGATGTGCGATTCGCAATCTGATCAACGGACCAAGTCGTGATCGTGACCAACAATGCAAACGCAAGGCAACCGAACTGTTGCTGCACGAGCGCAATCATGTGTTGGGCCTCGTTGAGCGGGATCTGGTGAACGTGCGAATCGCGAACACGAGCGTTGAGAAGGTGCCAAGCAGTGAAACGGCGGGAACCAGAGCACGGAGTAGATCTTCAGGCCAGTAATACGCGGGCCCATTTGAGAGATCCGTCAAGTTTGGATATCGCAAAGGAAGGTATGCCAGTGAAAGTAGTCCAATCGCCGTCATAGCATAGAGACCGTAAACCATGAGGTCAGCCCGAGTTGTAGGTTGGTCCTTAGTGCGTTCAGCTGCGTCATTAGGTGCGTCGTATGGATTCAAGTACGCATGCTCTTCTGTCGACGAACGCTTCCCGTCACCGGGCCGGGGGGAATGAGTCAGCCATTGCCAAAACGCGAGCAAGCCCGGCTCCGGTGCAGTACGCCCAACATGGGCGTGATCTTGTGGGGTGAAAGTCCCCTGT
>JBCCYK010000384.1:0-4009 GCA_039189905.1 Planctomycetota bacterium | reverse complement strand
TCTGGCCGGTCAAGAAATCTGCGACCACCAGGCGATCGGATTCAAAGGGTGTGAGCACCAGGTCCAAGCCATCCGCGATCACCGCGGGTCCGGTCCAACGCTGGCTGAGGTACACCTGCGAAAAGCTGTGATTCGCATGGGTCATGCTGCTGGCCAACTGGATGTTTCGCTTGGAATGATTGGCCCAACGGATCTGACGATCGGCTAAGTCCAGGGCCATCGTCCAACCCGTACCTGTGGCGCAAATCAAGACTCCTTGGTGATGGGTCAAGGACGCGCCACCGACGCGTCGCACCGCGTCCGACGCAATGCTGCCCGATTCGACCGACACCAAGACCTGACGCCACTGGAGAGCCCCCGTCGAAGGTTCCAAGCAGAGCAAGACAATCTCACCGGAGGACTCCACCAGCGTGTACAGCAAGCCCTCGACCGGCATCGGCGCTGTCAAGAAGAATGGGTCAGGCACGGCTTCGATGAGGAGCGGGTCGCCACCCAGATTCACGTCGCCATCGGACTGCTCCGAACCGCCTAGCATCCACAGCAGCTTGCCTTCGGTGGCGAGATCCAAAGCCACCAAGCTGTTTGTCACCGTTTGGCTGCGTCTTAACGATGGCATCCCGAACGCCATCTGCCGCTGCAGCTCAATTCTGCCCATTCCTCCCAGCATGAAGACGCGCTCGCCATCGCTGGTGATCTGCCCATAGGGCACATCGTTCCAAACTCGCTGCTGGATCAACTGCTGCGCTGCCGACTGGGCCTCTTCCGCGGAACGTGTTGAATCGACACGCCGCATGGATGTGGACGAGTGACGCCACGGGTACTGCCAGATCCGTTTGCCCGTTCGGTAATCCACACCCAAGAGACGCTCGGTGGTGCGCATCACCAAGTGATCGCCAACACGCACGGGTGACCAAGACGGCAGGGGCAGTTGACCACGGTTGCCCATCATGGTGCTGAAACCATCGAGCCACATTTCTTGACGCGGGCTGGCGGTTGTCTCCAAGGCCCATCGCTCGCTTCCCAAAGGCATCTGGCCGCCGTCGAGACCGTTGCGATCCAGCATGCCGCCCTCGTAGGGGTAATCCATTGTGTCGCGCGCGATCTCACCTTCATCGCCTTCGCCGTTGCCCGGTGCGCGCCACGGGTACAGGCGATCAACCCAACGGATCCAACCCGACAGATCCCGGACATCGCGCCGCGCGGCGGCGGGCAAACGCTCTGGTAACTGGAGGGAGCGTCCAGCGCGGCGTCTGGCGGCGGCGTGGGTGGTTACCAAATCGTCGCCAACCAGCTTGATGGCCCGGGGCGATGCGACGATGTCATCAAGCAGTAGGGACGCACGCAGTGGGTTGCCCAGGTGCATGTGCCGTTTTGCGAGCAGGTAGGAAGCCTGGTAACCCGCTTCGGTGTGCAGGTAACAACGTCGTACCTTTTCCAAAGCCGCCCAGTCTCGCGATGCCGCCGCATCCTGGAGTGTCTTCGCGGCGATCGGGCCATATTGCAATTGATACGTGTCCAAGCCGTCCGATGGCAGGGCGCCGACCTGTTCGTGCAAAAACGCACGCAAGCTCTTTAGCTGAACCGACGGGGCGGCATTGCCGTCGTTCCTCCTCTCGGCTGTCGCCTCCTCCGAGGCGAACTCCGCGACGTTGATGAAAAAGTCCCCGGAATCGGGATCGGTCGGATCACCAACCTCACGTGCCAAAAGGTCCCCGAGTGCGATCACGGCTGCGGTCGTATCGCCCTCCTGAATCGCCTCCCGCGCATCACGAATGCCTTGCCGCATGATCCGAGGCGCGGGCATGAGCCTGCCGACCGAGCTGCCTGAAATCACCGCAAAGGCTTGGCCAGCTGCCTGAGGTGCAAGGAGAAACCAAGTGATTAAGAACATCCAACCAGCAAGCCAAGATGTTCCGGTCGTTCTCATATTGGTCACCCAGGATGCCCCGAACAGCGTCTTGTGAAGTTCCCTCCGAGGGGAACCGTTGGAAAGAGATCGCCCAAAACTTGTTGATCACACGAAAGGCATTCCGAGCTCTTCGCAGCGAAACCCACGACGTGCGTCAAAACCACAAGCTTGGCACGCCGTGATTCTAGCGCCTGCGGCATGCCCCGTCGAATCCCGACCGGTCGCATGGGATGGACATCGGGTCGAGGCCCCGGAACGCTCATTCCGAGTCGGGTGGAATACTCAGCAAGAGTTCTGCGTTGTTCTGCGTCGCGGTGAGCTTCTTCCTCAGGGCGCTCATCGCGTCAGGTGCGGACTGATCGGCGAGTCGGCCTCGCAAGGTGCGGAGGCGAGCGTACTCGTCGTCGTCAAAGAGCATTTCCTCACGCCGTGTCCCGCTTCGATTCAGATCAATGGCTGGGAAAAGCCGGCGTTGCACCAACTGTTCATCCAACACGATCTCCAGATTCCCCGTGCCTTTGAACTCCTCGAAAATCACGTCATCCATCCGACTCCCGGTATCCACCAGAGCGGTCGCGAGGATCGTCAGTGAACCACCCTCTTCGACCTTCCTGGCCGAACCAAAAATCGCTTTGGGTTTCTGCATGGCCCCGGCGTCCAGGCCCCCGGTCAAGAGCTTACCGGTCGTGGTTTCCCCCTCTGTGTTGTAAGCGCGCGCCAAACGCGTGATCGAATCCAGAAAGATCACCACGTCGGTGCCAGACTCCACCATCCGTTTGGCTTTCTCGATCACCATCTGCGCCACTTGGATGTGCCGCGCCGGTGGCTCATCGAAGGTGCTGCTGACCACCTCACAGTTCGGGCCGCGAATCCCACGTTCCATCTCCGTGACTTCTTCGGGCCGTTCATCGACCAACAGCATCATCACGTAGGCATCGGGGTAATTCTTCAACACGCCGCGAGCCAAATTCTGCATCAAGAGCGTCTTGCCGGCTCGCGGGGGACTGACGATCAAACCACGTTGGCCAAACCCAATCGGCGTGAACAGGTCGACGACACGCGAAGTTAGCTCGGTTCGGTCGTGTTCCATCACAATCCGAACACGTGGATGCAGCGGAGTCAGCTCGTCAAACGAAACGCGTTTCTGACTGCGAGAGGGATCCACGTGGTTGATCGCTTCGATGCGCAGCAAGGCAAAGTAACGTTCGTTCTCTTTCGGCGGGCGGATTTGTCCGGCCACGTGTGAGCCCGTGTGCAACCCAAACCGGCGGATCTGGCTGGGCGACACATAAATGTCATCGGGGCAAGACAAATAGTGGTATTCCGCGCTCCGCAAGAATCCGAACCCGTCCGGCAGGATCTCCAAGGTGCCCTCGCCGTACATCAGGCCGTTGGCACTCATCAACGCCTTGAGCACGCGGAACACCAAGTCCTGCTTGGACAAGAGCTCTGGATCGCTGACATCATTGGACGCAGCCAACGCCAGCAACTCGTCTCGCGACATGCTTTGCAAGGTCGTCAGGTTCAGGTCGTCCTGAACCGACTTCTCGTCCGGAATGCCAACACGCCCTCCGGCGCGTGTCACCTCGCTGACGATCTCTTCAGGAAGGGAGAGCGGATCTCGTTCAGCGTCAAGTTCGCGAACGCGACGATCGACCTCATGGTCGGGATGCCGCATGCGTCGACCAGGACGCCGACGGTCACGACCGGGTCGCGACGACGGGGCGGGGTCCATGGTGGGAGAACCGAAAAGGCAAGGAAGGAGAAGAGGAGGGCCGGACAGGTGGGACCGGTCGCGTCCGGCAAAGCGCTTGGCTGCCGGACGCCAAGCCTAGTTTATCCCCTCACTTCCTGGGTGTCAGCAATCAATCGGATCTGACCGAATTAACGGTGGAATCCGTGACCTTGAAGGCGTTGATCGGCCAACCGCACCGCAAATGTGGCCTCGAGCCGGATTTCTCGTCCCGTGCCGCCGACTCAATTCAGCCACGAAGGATCCAGGTGATCCTTTCCCTTAGAGGGGTGGACCCGGCGGCGGCCCTGGCGGCGGCGGTGGCGGGGGTGGTGGTGGCGGGGGTGGTGGTGGCGAAGAGCCTCCTC
>JBCCYK010000383.1:0-4026 GCA_039189905.1 Planctomycetota bacterium | reverse complement strand
GATTGGGAGGGTCGGCCCGCTTCAGCGTGGCCGGGTGAATCAGGTGGGTAGCAGCGAGAAGCGTCGCAACATCCTTGTTTCTGGAGAGGAAATACCATGCGTTGGCCTGCCATCATCCTTGGATTGACCGCCATCGCCGCCGCGGTGGTCCTTGCAATGCTCGAGCGGCCACTTGAATCAGGTTGTCTCGTTCTGTTTGGGTTCCTAGCCCTGGTGATCAGCGCATACAATGGTCGCGACGGAGTCATCGGCGATGCCCGATCCGACTCCATGTGGTCACTCGACAGTTGGGGTGACTGGGACGGCGCGGACATGGACTGGTTCGACTGATCGCGCGGGACGCGACGACAACTCCGTTCACAGGAGATGCTTGGCCTTGATTTCCAAGTACTGGTTGACCAGGGGAGCGGTTAGCTCGTCGGGAAAAGCATCGACCACCAACACCCCTCGATGACGCATCTCGGTCAACACCTCATCTCGCCAGACCAGGATGTCCGCTGCTGCTGCGGCGCGATACATCGTGAATTCATCGATCTCATTGCCAGCGTGGGCGGCCGCGAGCGGACGGTCCGCCGCATCAAACATGGTGTGATCGCGAATCAAAACACCAAGTGGCAAATGGGTGCCCGACAGATTGCCGAGGTAATCGACCAGCACCTCCGCGTTGACCTCATCGATGAGACTGGTGGTCAAGCAGACCAGCGAACGGCGTTTGCATCGCATGCTCAGATGCAGGAATGCTTGGTCATAGCGTGACTCGACCATGCGCGGAAATTGGTTGAACCCGGCCTGCAGGAGTCGGTTCATGTGGCTGCCGCCGCCGCGAGGTGGAATGTAGGCATGAACCTTGTCGCTGAAACAAATCATCCCCACCGCGTCGCCTTGTTTGAGGGCAACGAACGCCATCATCAAACAGGCGTTGAGCGCGTGATCGAATAGGGAAAGCCCATCCCGCGTGTTGGTCATCATCCGCCCGCAATCGAGCATGAAAATCACACGCTGACTTTGGTCGTTCTGGAACTGCCGCACCGTCAGCTTATTGCGACGGGCCGTGCTTCGCCAATCGATATGCCTGTAATTGTCATCGCGCGAATAGTCGCGCAGCCGTTCAAACTCGCTGTCCTGGCCTACGCGTCTCGTACGACGCACGCCGATCAAGCTCAGGCGATTGGTACGCGCTAGGAGCGCGTAGTCCGCCAACTGTTTCATGTCAGGGTAGACACTGACTGCGCCGTGAACCGGCACCGTAAGATAGCGTTTCCAGAACCGCAAAGGGCTCAGGATTTGCAGGTCCGTTCGCGAAAACTCAAACCCTCCCCGACGCCGCGGCACCAGCGTTCGTTCGCATGCGATCTCGCCATTCGGCTCCAGGTCAAGAGGATGCTCCTCAGGTTCCGCTTGAAACGTTTCCGGGAGATCATCTCGGATGTGGCCTCGGAGATGCAGCTGCGTCAAGTTGCTGATGGTGACGACACTTTGTATCGGCACATGGATGGACGCAGTGCTGGGAAGCTCGCGTTGAACGCGAATCCCGCGACAAAGCTTTCCGCCGGACCCGATCCATAGCAACGTGGCATCTAGCCCCAGCAACAAGGCGGCAAACGCATCCGCGAGTAGGATCAACTTGATAGCGGATGGCTGGACCAAAACGAATAGTGCCGAAAACGCCAAGACGACAGCCAGGCCCGTCAAGCGAAGCGAAGGATAGACGCGGCCCCGAAACACGGCAAAGAGAAAAGGAACCGCTAAACAGGCAAGAAGCAACCAGGGCAACGTGACGGTACCCTGGTCGGCGACAGTGGGGTCCAACTGTGCCATCACCAACTGTGCCATTAATCGTGTACCACCTTGCTCATTTCAATTCGCCCGCTTCGGCAATCTTGATCAAGCCCGCCGTACGCCCTGAACTGCTACCGCGTGCTTCGATACGCTTGACGACGTCCTGGCCCTCCAACACCCGGCCAAAGACCACATGCCTTCCGTCCAGCCAATCTGTGACCACCGTTGTGATGAAAAACTGGGAACCATTCGTGTTGGGGCCCGCATTCGCCATGCTCAGTAGGAAGGGGACCGTGTGCCGATACTTGAAGTTTTCATCGGCGAATTTCATACCGTAGATGCTTTCACCGCCCGTCCCGTCTCCTCGTGTGAAGTCACCGCCCTGCAACATGAATTGCGGGATGACCCGGTGGAACGCACTGCCCTCGTAGTCCAAAGGGATACCCTGCTTCCCCTCGCCCTTTTCCCCCGTGCACAGCGCACGGAAGTTCTCAGCGGTCTTAGGAACGTCGTCGCCGAACAGACCCAAGACGATTCGCCCCGCCTTTTCGCCATTGATCTCGATATCAAAGTAGACCTTGTGAGTCACGTTTGCGGTGGTCGGGTCTTGGGCCTTAGCGGTCGTCGCCCACAAGCCAAACAACATCGAAGACAAAGCGATCAAGGCGTTCTTTTTGTGCATGCTATTTCCATCCTGTATGAGAAACGGGGGTCTTGGCTGGCGGGAGCGAGATGGACGATTCGAAAATCGCCCGCGTTCACCATTAAACCAGATGGCGGTGTGCCCTTCCAAGCATGGGGCCTGAGTTGCCAGGTGTGCCGGAGGGGGGATGGGGTAATGATTGATCTTCCCGGCAATCGATTCAGACAAGGTGACGGGGATCTATGATTCTTCCGGGGGGCGAGAACTTCCACCCTATATGATGTAAATCCAGCCCGCAGCAACTGAATTCGTCACAGGCATCTCGTGCAGTCATTTCCCCAATACGGCTTGTTTCCTCGTTGGCCGGATGAGGGCACGGCGTTCATCCACCCTGATGACCGCTTCCTTGTTCTTCGCCTGATACCGAGTGAGCGCGTGGTGCGACGCGATCGCTACGATGGCACCTATTACCACTACCGATATGGCGACCATCGGTTTCGTCTCCGGCCTTGCCTCTGGCTGCCGATTCAGCCGGAAGGCGTCGACTTGCTCGACCAAGTCGAAACGACCGGATTGGGGCTGGAACGGGAACATTTTGTGGGGCAAGTCATGGGGATGTACTACGTCCGCCAGAAGGGACGGATCCTTTACCGGTTGAGACGCGGCGGACAGGTGATTCGCCGTCTCTATCCCAGAGACCAAATCCGGCTCATCACGGAAAAGCAAGCAGTACGACCGGGAACCATTGAACACCCGACGCCGCAGTGCTCAAGACCAGGCGACCTGCCGCTTGAATGGAATCGTGATGCCGACAACGGGGATCAACTTTGATACGTTCGGCTTGAGCCCTGATCGATTGAGGGCCACGAAACCTACCCCCCAACAAAAGAAAAACACCCCGGCGAGATCTACCCGCCGGGGCGTTGTCGAGTCACGTCTGAGAAGACGCAGCTTCGGCTCGTGATCAAAGATCAGCGAACGTACTGAGCGCTGGCCTGAATGACGCGACGATGACGGGAGATGCTTGCACTCGGATCGACGATCGGAGCGGGAGGCATCGGAGTTGCTTCTGCAGGAGCAGCCACTGGCATGGGAGCAACCATTGGAGCAGCCGCGGCGCAGCCACATCCGGTGTCGCATGATGCAACGCCGCAGCTGTCGCAGGCGCTGTCGCAGCAGGTGTCCTTTTTGCAACCAAGGTTTCCGAACAACTTGCTCAGCAGACCACCCTTGCTGCTTCCGCAGCCCGAGTCACATCCGCTGTCGCAGCAAGCGACTTCGCAACCGCAAGCGGGCTCGCAAGCAGGCTCGCAGCAGGTGCTTTCACATCCGCATGCGGGCTCACACGCAGGCTCGCAGCAGGTGCTTTCGCAACCGCAAGCGGGCTCACAGCTGTTGCAGGACTTGCCGCCGAAGAGCTTTGCCAACAGACCACCCTTGCTGCTTCCGCAGCCCGAGTCACATCCGCTGTCGCAGCAAGCGACTTCGCAACCGCAAGCGGGCTCACACGCAGGCTCGCAGCAGGTGCTTTCACATCCACAAGCGGGCTCACACGCAGGCTCGCAGCAGGTGCTTTCACATCCACAAGCGGGCTCACACGCAGG
>JBCCYK010000382.1:0-4110 GCA_039189905.1 Planctomycetota bacterium | reverse complement strand
TTCGCCGAGCAGATAGCGGCCCGGGGTTTGAGTCCACCCGAGCGTCCATCGTCGACCAATGGGCAAAGCCTCCTGGATCACACCATCCTCGCCGCAGACAAGCCCTAGCCAAAAACGGCCACGCTCAACGCTGCGCACACTTTGGACAGCTACGCTCCTTGATGTTCTCGCTGATTCCCCTAAATCTTTGCGTTGCTGCACATCGACCGAGCTATGTTCGATCTGGTCACTGGAGCGGCCGATCAATACTGGAAGCCGGAAAGATCGGAGAACTACATATAGCGTGGGACGGGACAGCGACAGGGTTTTCAAGGTCGCCAGATTTCGAAGAAATTTCAGTTAAAGCATGCTCGCCATATCTTCACTATGTCTCAAACGAGACTGCAAATGGTGTCATGCTCCACGATGAGATTGCCGAAGCACATGAGCTGACGATTTGTGACATGTCGTCGGACCTATTCACCCGCGAAATTGATCTCCGGAAATTTGCGGGAATATACTGTCACTCGCAGAAGAATCTTGGAATTCCCGGATTTGTTCTATTTCTGGTTCGTGAGGATATGCTCGCAAGATGCCGACGCAACTTGCCCGATGCACTGAGCTTCTTGTCGTTCGCAAACCATCCGATGAAATGCGGGACGCCACCCACTGCGGCGATAATCATTGCGGAAGCCATGCTCGATTGGATTCTTCAGATGGGTGGGGTTCGAGAACTTGAAACGCATCTTCTGACAAATGCGAACTCGATCTACAGCGTTTTGGATTCATTTCCGGATGTCTACTCCACCTTTGTCCGAACGCGTGATCGGTCAAGAGCAAGCATTGTTTTCAAATGCAAATCCGAATCTCAGACACACACGCTTAAGCAACGCATCAGAGCAGCATCGATATCTGGTTTGGACGGTCATTACTCATGTGGCGGGTTTCGCGTTTCGCTCTGTAACTCAACCCGACCAGAAGATGTTGCCGTTCTTACCGCGATCCTACGGGAATTTGGTTCGGAATGACTGGGTTTATTCATTGATGAAAATGGACCGCATTCAACCTCCGTTGCGAACTGTAGTGGCTGGTACGACAACAGCCGCTTAGCGACCTACCAAGTCGGATCGTGCACTGAAAAACCCTCGCCTCCTTAGGCGGCGTCCAGCCACGGACCCCGAGCCATTGGCAACTTATCTGCTTGCCCAATCGTAACGGGCGTACAGCGCTCAGGGAGTCTTCGTTCGTTCTTCTGCGTGGACGCGAAGGGTCTGTACGTAATCGTGACGAGGCAATGAAGCCGCGTCCGCACCCACAGAACCATTAAGCCCAGTTCAGGCTGTCCGCGAAGCGGTTAGCCAACTTCTTCTGAGGGTCAACGTCGATCGGTAGGCCACCGCTCCGATCGTTCGTTCCGGTCGTCCGCTCGGGTCAAACATCGGCCCCCCCAACGCACAAGTGCGGGGGGCCGACGTTCGACCTTTCGCTACCGACCTTCTCTCCCTCGCTTCGCTATGGACATCGCCGATTCCGACATCCCCGTCTTCATCCGTCGTCGTCGCCCCGTCCGTGATTCTCTCGTCTTTCTGTTCTCGCACATTTACTCGATCGTGCTTCTTACCGTGCTGTGGTTCGCTTTCGCTCTCCGCGTTGCTTCATCCGGTGGTTACATCCGCTACACGCGGCTCCGCTGGGTTGATCCGGCTTGGCTGTGGCTCGTCGATTACGACTTCGATCCGCCCTTCTGGGTCCAATGGGCGAACATCCGTTACATCGACGCGATCTACTTCATCTGCGAACTGCACTATCCCATCGAGGACTGATTGGTGTCCGTCGGCTTCCCGATGGAGGCCGTCACCGGAGAGTCATCGCTCTCGACCAAGTCGGCACTACGGCTACGACGTACTGATGTCGCCATCGGCCGTGTTAACGCTTCGCAGGGGAACCGATGGCGACATCAGAACGTCTCCGCCTTCGTTGTTTTCGTTCCCGCTATCGCGGATGGACGGCATCACTCCGCCTTCACTACTGCCGCCGCCTTCGTTCGTGCCTCTCTATGGCGACGACATCCGTTACGGCTACGCGTTGCCCACCATCCGCTACGCTCGGGCTTCCTGCCCATGTTTCGGCGGCATCCTTGCCACCGACGCCAGACTGTCCGCAAGCGAGATTCAACATCAATCGCTTCGGTCACATGGCGACGAGGTGCCAACCGCGTACGACTTTCAGAGCGGGGCTGCACCTTCCATGGCTTCGCCATTATCCCACGGGCATCCATGCCCTATCTCCTCGGCGGCTTACTGGTTCGCAGTTCAAACATCATTCGCTTCGGTTGCGTTTGTTCGTGCACTAACCGTTTCAACATTGGTCCGCCGTCCCGATCCGGCAACACTCCCAATCGTTCGTCGTTCCATCGGTCATGACATTGGAGGCATCAAACACAGTGCGAGCCTAAACAGCTTCGATGGTCGCTTCCCTGCCGGCTCGCGATTCCCTTGGTGATGGGCCGGCGGCTCCCTTCGGTCGGCCTCCGCTCCGGGCATCGCTCATCTACTGGCGGTTCAAAGCGTTCTCACATTTCAAACTTCACTCGTAACACTTAACGCTTCCGCATTGATCCTCTTCCATGCCCTGCGCTACGGCTGCATCCATGCCCCGGCGGCCCATTCCACGGCGATCGTCCATGCTCGCCGTGCCTTCGGCGAATCCCGCGTGGGCTCGCCTCGCCTTCTCGCTGTCGCTCGCAGGCGAGGCTCGGACGGTCGCTTCGCTCCGTCGTGGTGCGTGCGGGCATCCTGCCCGAAGAGGGCGACGGCATCATGCCGTCGCTGCCGTCGGCTTCGCCGCCGGGAGTCCAGCGTGGCGGGCATCGTACCCGATGTGCGGCGGCGTCCTGCCGCCGTTATCAAACTGGATTTCTCATACATATCAAGCCCGATTGAGCTACCGCACTTCCAATCTGTGAGGGGTGGATTTCCGATCTACCCCATCGCTGGCATGGCAGATCATCTCCACCATTCACTGCTGAACTCGCATCTGTACAATTGCCTATTCAGCCCAAACCCGCCATCTTTGTAGAGCTTGAAATGAAAATCCGTACCGTGCTCCTCCGATGGTATAAGTCCTTCCACCTCAACTATCGCGAGGAAATCGCGGGAGCTGAAAAACGCGCTTATCGTCCGTGGAACTCGGTCACTCCATCGCACCTCTCTGACTGCGAATTCCCATTCATTGAAATTCCGATTGAGTCTGACATCTCAACGGTAGTTGGCGGCAACGAGAGTGGAAAATCGCATCTACTGAATGCGATCAACAAAGTCATTAACGGAGTTGGGATAGTCGACGACGAACCGTTCTCGCAAACGGATCTTTGCCACTACTCAGGCATCCGAGGCGTCAATATCAATGCTTGGCCAAACATCGGTTTAACGCTTGAACTGGAGAATGAATCGGAACGTCAATCTCTAAGGGACGCGGTGCCGGCAGTTGCTTCTTCTGTGACTGAAGCCACGGAGAGATTTACGATCATCTTGGTACCGGATGGCAAGCAAGCCGCCGTTCTGTTTGTTCACTCTTCTACTGAACCGACCAACCTCGACGAGAATGACCTGCAGGCGGTACGTGCGATACTCCCCGAAACACAGTTCATCGACTCAAAGTCGACTCTGCGTGGAGAACTGCCACTCGCCGAGCTAATCCGAGGATACGATTCCAAATTTGAGGCCAAAGGAATTCGTGACCGAAAGTCGATTGAACAGGCGGTTGCAGCCATGACAGGTCTCACGGCCCCCGCAACACAGCAGCAGATTCCCGGCTTCGCAGAATCACTCCAAAATGTGAAGAATCTAATTGGCGACCTTCAAGCCTCACCGATTGCTGAAGATTCGCTCGAGATGAACCTCTTTCGAGACATTCTTGGAATCGGCTGTGCAACTCTCAAATTCATCTATTCGTTAGGAACAGCAAAACGTGGGTATGCTGACAATCAGGTGAAGTGGACCCCAATATTCGGACCACGAGCTAAGATAGAAAAATCGCTTTTTGATCGGTAAAATCAGAGTCAATCAAGGATTCAGTTTACCGAGGAAAACCATGGCACGGAAACGCCGTTCATTCTCTCCCGCTTTCAAG
>JBCCYK010000381.1:0-4126 GCA_039189905.1 Planctomycetota bacterium | reverse complement strand
GAGACCGATGAGTATGCCATGTGCAAGATCGAAGGGGCCCGACTGCTCCCAATGAGTGAGCTCGCGCAAAGGGTCGAAGAGCTGGACGACCAGAAGAACTCGCACATCGTCGTTCATTGTCATCACGGAGGACGCAGCCTTCGGGTCACGCAGTACCTACGCGAAGCGGGCTTCGCGAAGGTGCAGAATATGACCGGGGGAATCGATGCGTGGTCTCTTGAGATTGACTCCGAGGTCCCGCGTTACTGATCCCACCACCAGCGATCAAGCGAGTCACTCGCGACCGACAGCTGACCCAGCGTGGCATCTTCCCGCTGCGTGCCCGCGACAGCAAACGGATTGATGTTAACGCCGCCGGACGCGGTGGCGATCCAGCCCGACCGTCCGCGAATGAAGCTGCAGTGTGGCTCAATGCTCTTGGGCAAATGAAACGCAGGCGTCTCGATCAGTGATTCATCGCCCATCAGGACAGAGAGATCGATGCCGCTGACCTGATCCAGCCCTTCTTCCGCCACCAGCGTGGCGACGACGATCAAATCCATCGCGTTGCGGAGGTCTTGAAAAATGGGCTTCTGCTTGGCCAAGTCATTGAACTTCTCAGTCATCTTCTCAGCCCACGTCACGGCCATCGCGTCTTGACGACCATCCCGCGTCACGCTGCCATCGGCCGCAAAGACATCCTGTTCGGTCAGTGTTTTCACGCCCTGCCCGCTCAACTTCCAAACCCGTCCCGCAGGGTCGCGTGCGATGGGTTCATAGTTGCATGCCATCCACCACCTTGGATTCTGGTCAGCGGAATGATTTTGGTTGCGTGCCAACTCCAAGTAGCTGGGCAGCCCAGGGACGGGGGAATCCACCAGTCCCATCGACAGTCGCTTCATTTCAAAATCGGCCGCGACCAGGGTCCGTGCGAACCGGCTTTCTCCGGGGACACCGGCGAGAACGATCTTTTGAGGACCGAAGGCTTCACGCATACCAGCCTCCAGAAATGCGGGGTTCTGGCCGGGACGCAATTGCACGCGACGCAAGAAATTCTGCAGTCGAACTCGACCCTCTGCTGTCGGTTCAATGGACACGCGAATGCCACCGTCTCGGCGAACGTTTTCAACGCTTCGAAACGCGGTGACCAGATCGTCCAAACGGACAATCGAATTCCCTGATCCCGCTCCCACAACGGAGCCATCGGCCAACAACTTCCACGGCTCGGCGGTGCCCGCCAGCAAAAGGTCTTGGTTTTCCTCATCAACGATCACGTATTGAACGCGTGTCATCCCTGCCAGGAACATGTGCGCGCCGTCCAAGCGGCCCCCGGTCTGATGAACCTCGCGAAGAGACTGCTGCAGACGTTTGAGCGAGACGATCCGAAGGCGATCCTTCCCTTCGTGCGCGACGTTGGCTTGGCCAACGGCAACCCGCACGAGATTGGCCATTTCCTGTTGTTCTTCCTGCGTGGCCGGCCGGACAGCCCCATCGGGAGCAACGACAACGCCACCGACTGCCTGCTGACGCCCCAACCCAAGCCCCGCGTTGGCGGGCCGCGTGTTGAACAGGATCATCGCCATCGCGACAAGGAGGAGCAGCCTCATGGCGAACGGGCGTCGAGACGACGCCTCGACGAATGGCAAATTCATCGCAGAAAGTTCCGGAATTGTGGGTGGAGAAGCCGTGCGACAAGAAGAGTGGACCCGATTTAGAATAGTCAGGGCCTCGGTGCGAAACAAGCAAAGCCCGTTCCTAGATTCCCCGCGGCCGCGTTTTCCTCGCACGGACGAAATCACCGGTGACGTCGCTTCAGCCGCCCATTCGTAAGACTCTCCCACCGCCCGACGCCTACCTGGTGATCGATCAGGGATCGCGCTGGAGTGATGTTTATCGTCTGGCTGGAATCAAACCCGTTCTTCTCGGCCGTGCCTCCGATTGCGATGTCGTTCTTAAGAGTGAGCGGGCGAGCCGCCGACATGCGCGAATCGCCCCGAAATTGATGCCCGGAGCGGAGCGGGCCGACTGGGTGCTGGAAGATTTGGGCAGCCGCAACGGCATCACCCTGAACGGCGGGACACTCACGGGACCCCATCGATTGCGCCCGGGTGACCGGATCGCCATCGGGGGTTTTGGCGTGCAATTCACAAATCAGCTTGATCGCGTTGGCGGAGCCGCCGTCCCCGTCGCCCGTGCTTCGGATTTGGCGAAACAGGCGACATCGGAGGATCTACCCCATCTGGATCAGGACGATCCAGAATCTTGGCAAGCAAGCGAGATCATCGATTCCTTCCAAGACCTAGCCTTGGAATCCTCCTCAGAATCAGAGGCGGGTGACAAGTTAGACGCTGCCGGGGTCTCCAGTGCGATTCCGCCCGCGCTTGCATTCGCGCTGGAACTTGGGCGTGTGGAAGACGTCGAGTCTCTTCGAGAGCAGCTGATGCGACATCTCGCCCGCGCGTTGCCCGGGACCAATTTGGGGCTCTTCGAGTTTCCGTCCTCACCAGGTGGCGGCGGTGTAGAGGAGTCCACGTTGGAACTGCCGCCACCGGTCGCGATCCTTCAGCAGTCCGATGGCCGCTATCGACGACCCCCCGACGTGCTGCTGCAACAGGTATGGCATCGGCAAGCAAATGCGATCTTGGCTCGTAACGTCGCTGGCGACGCGACGCTGGCACCGCAGAACAGCCAAGGAGAGTTTGATGTCGAATCCATGATTCTGGTCCCCATTGTTGCCGCAGACGCAAAACCCAAGGGCTTGATCCATGGCACCACGGGGATCGGGGCGGAACCACTCAAGCCGAGTCAACTTCGTTTCGCTGTCACGGCGGGTCGCATCTACGCCGGCGCGATGCAAGCCCTCCAGCGCCAAAACGAACTGTCTCGCTCGCTGCGACACTCGCAAGCCGCGGTGGCGAATCTTCGGCAGCAGCTCCAGCCCGACCATCGATTCCTGGGTGATAGCCGAGCCATGCAGTTTGTTCGTCAGCAGATCGATCAGGTCGCGCGCTCCAATGCTGCCGTCCTGGTTCGCGGCGAGTCCGGCGTCGGCAAGGAACTGGTCACGTCCGCCATTCACCACACCAGCGAGCGGCGAGACGGTCCTTTGGTCTGTTTAAATTGCGCTGCTCTGTCGCGTGATCTGCTGGAGAGCGAACTGTTCGGACACGAGGCAGGGGCCTTTACTGGGGCGACCAATCAGAAGGCCGGGAAATTCGAGGCGGCACATGGGGGCACCCTCATGTTGGACGAAATCGGCGAGATGGACTTGGACTTGCAGGCGAAGCTTCTGCGGGTGATCGAGGGACACCGTTTTGAACGCGTCGGCGGCAATGAGAGCTTACAGGCGGATGTTCGCGTGATCGCAGCGACCCATCGAGATCTTGCCGCGATGGTGGCCAAGAACCAATTCCGTCAGGACCTCTACTATCGGCTGCATGTGATCGAAATCGTTGTCCCACCCTTACGTGAACGTACCGAAGACATCGTGCCCCTCGCGAGGGGCTTCATCCAAGAGCTCAGCCGATCCATGGGGCGCCCGCCGCTCCGGTTATCCGCGGCAACGCGCAAGAAACTCCGCGCTTATCATTGGCCGGGGAACGTCCGCGAGCTACGCAATGTCATCGAACGTGCCATCGTGATGACGCCTCTGAAATCAGCCAGTGGCGAACTGGATGAGCGAACCTTTCTGCTTTCGAGTTCCTCCGCAGCGCCATCGACTCCCACGGATTCCGCAAAGCCGCTTAGCCTGGCCGAGTTAGAAGCGGGGCACATTCGGAAAGTGCTCGCACACACGAACGGAAACAAAAGCCGCGCCGCGTCGATCCTCGGCATCGAACGGAGTACCTTAGACCGCAAACTCAAGCGTTTGGCCGCCCAAACACAAGGCGAGTAGCCCGCCGCAACTCAATTTGCGGTTGAAGCTGTCGCGAATGACGCCAAGTCATTCCGCTTGGTTGCCGCCGCCGAAAGTCTGGGAGGTTCGTCGGTTTGGTCATAACCCGACGCGTGAGTTTTGAAGTTGCGCTTTTTGTGCATCGGATCATGCGACGACCCGGTATTCGTGCGGGGTTGAGGCTGCGAGTAAACGTTGCAATTTCTTGAGGCCTCCGGGAGTTTTCGTTCTTTTTTCAATGTACTCCAGCTG
>JBCCYK010000380.1:0-4135 GCA_039189905.1 Planctomycetota bacterium | reverse complement strand
CGTTGTGGGCGAAATGAATGCCAACGACCGGTGTTCCATCGCTTGCAATCGATTGACCGGCCATCTCGACTTTGCCTCCATACCAGTCAGATTCGTGCGTGTCGTTCAAATCCAGTCGGCCATCTTCCAAGCGAGCGAACTGGATGCGCATCCCATGGATACGTGAGCCCCAACGAACCTGGAGGGCGCTGACAGCGTAGCCTTCCGCCGCGATTTCCTTATGAACAACGCATCCTTGATCCAAGATTCCGATCAGGGGACCCGTTTCCTCGTTGTTGCTTTCCCAGTCACGAAAAACCGGCTGGATGCACTTGATGATGTCGTCGCCCCGAAAGCGATACGTGCAGAAGCAGAAGCCCACCAAAGGCCAGCCATCGGGATGCAGGATAAAGTCGGTGGCTGGCCTCTTGCCACCGATCGCGCGTGTCACTCGCGCGTGAGCCGGCAGCGACGAAAAACCTTCAAAGTCCGCCTGGAATTGTGATGCGAGGTCGTCGAGGATTTGTTGTCGCAAGGGGGCCGATTCACCATTGGGCCGAATCGAATTGCTTTCTCTGTTTGAAATGGCAACGGGCGTCCCAGACTGATTGCGATCGTAGATGAACCACGACAGCGCCATCGCGATCGTCGCGGCGGCGACAACCCACCAGCGGCGTCGACTCGAGATTGATGGAGTTGGAGCGGTATCGTTCGGTAGGCTCGAGCCAACGTAGTCCTTGATGGCCCCACGAAACTGATCGCAAGTCGCATATCGGTCATTCGGGGTGGCGGCCACCGCTGGCTCGATGACGTCTGCGAGAAGTGGTAGGTGGATGCGAAGGAGTTCGATCCGGCGTTGTAGCTCGGTGCAGTACGGTGCCACGGGCGAATCAGACAACAGGTTGCCATCCACATCCGTTTCTTGAGTCTGTCCCGTGGATTGCGTTTCGGCACGACCGAACGAGGTGGCCAATTTGGCGTCGTTCGACATGTCACGGGTCAGAAAGCTCAAGGCGACCACGCCCAACGCGTAGATGTCGGCTCTCGAATCGATCGACTGAACGTTCCCGGATGCTTGTTCGGGGGCCATGAAGGCGAGAGTGCCAATGATGTCCCCTTGTTCTGACAGCTTCTCTGAAGATTCCTCGCGATGCTTCGCCAATCCGAAGTCGACCACACGAACGCTGCCGTCTTGATGAATCAAAATGTTGGATGGCTTAAGGTCGCGGTGAATCACGTCGTGATCGTGAGCGTATCCGATCGCTTCCAGAACTGCTTGGAGCTGCGTGAGGATCTTCTTGTGTGACGGGTCGTGTTGTCTCACGTGCTGTGACCACGATACGCCGTCAACCAATTCCATGCTGTAGTAACAGTGGCCCAGCGTTTCGCCAGAGGTGAAGATGGTGTCCAAACCCGGATGGTTCAAACCAGCGGCCAATTCAATCTCACGTTGAAACCGAATGCGTGTTTTCGATAACCCGATGATCGATGGCAGGATTGTCTTCAAAGCCACTTCGCGGTTCGTCGAGAGCTGCTTCGCCAACCAAACGGTGCCCATGCCTCCACGTCCCAGCATGGACTTCAGTTCATAGCCATCAATCCGGGGATAGATCTCGATCGGGACACGGGGGACGTCCGAAATGGGATCCCCGTGGATCGATTCCGGCAGTCCATCAGCAGTGCTGGCCGCACGTTCCTGAGAGATTCGCGAGATGTTCTTGGTGCTCGGATCCTCGCTGGGCAAGCCATGCACCGTGACGTCGACGGTCGACGAACCGTGGCCGCTTTGGGCCAGATGGTACTCGGCCTCGGCAGCTTCCATGTCCGCTAGCTGAAGCTCGAATGCCCCGCAGTGTCGAGTTTCAAGTGGATTCAGCTCCACCAGCCGATTGCGATCCAGTAGCACGACACAGCCAACATCGCGGTAGCTGTCCGGCACCTTGCAGACAGCACAAAGCCGGCCATCGCTGGAAATCTTGAGGGTGTGCACGTCAGGCAATCAGCAGGCGATCTATCAGCAGATGGGTTGGGTTGGATTGGGGTCCGAATGCGAGTGTAACTCGCGTTGGTGATGGCCTTGGCGCCCTGGCCGCGAGCACCAGCGATCGGCGGAACTCGTATCGCGCCGCAGCAGGTGCCACACCCGTCTGGCCAACTCTTTCCTCCAAAACGGGCGGCGGCTGCAACATCACAGTAGACTCCGACCATCCTCGTCCGAGTTGGGGCGTGTCGTACCCTCCTGCCGATCGACTCAGAGTGTGGCAGATTCGGAGCGAACCGACAACAAACAAGCACGGTTCATCAGCGGTTGACTGCTTGACCGGCGCTGCCACGTCAGATCGTCAACGGCGACAAGGACACATTTCGTCTAGCTTGGCATCGTTTGGGACCTGAATTCAATCTGGTTCCCTTCGATCGATTTGACCAAAACGACCAAGTCGAGACGCTCGCGCGGTCGGAGAGTTGCTTGCGATTGTGGCGTTCAAGGACCTGTTTGAATGCAGCACGGAGGCGCGTCGGGCTTGACGAGCAGATATGACGACGCGCGTTCGATGCGTCTCCCTATGAACAGCAAGACTTCCTGAAGCATCTTGATGGCGAGCGACTGCGGATGGTGAATGATCGCTTGGATGCCGATACCCTCGGGCGTCTGGATCCCAGGGGATTGGACGCGCCACCTATGCAGCGCCACCCATTTGATCAAACACGCCAGCGTGCGATTGAACGTGGTGTGACCATCGCCGATGTTCCGTCCAGCCAACCGTCATACCGCAAACGAATTCGCACAAGAGGTGCGGAAGGAATGGCGCGAACACAAGTTGGAGTCCAGGCTTTAGCCGTTTGCCATCACATCATCCGACGGAACAAGGGATCGACGACCGCATAGCCCAAATTCGCCGCCTCACCCCAAACACGTTTGGGGAGACGGACGCCAGGGTGATTGCGAGAAACACCGTCATCACTCGCTACTCTCGGGTGCACAGCGGTGGACTCGCCCAACCGCGTGCAGCTCTGCTCGAAATCCGCAAGATGTCGTCTGGATCTGGATTCTCAGAAGCCGGAGTCGTCATCCCTCTGCCTTGCCTTGATCGAGAAGCTCGCTCGTAATCGATTCTCCAGTGACGCTCGCTAAAGCGGTGAGGTAGCTCTCACGGATGGTTCGCATCAAAATCAGTGTGTCGCGTCTCCTAGAGCGACCGTTGCGCCCAGCTTCACTTAGCCTGACCTGTCCGCACTTGCGTCGCTGAATGAAACCCGAGCGCACAAGACCATGTCGACAGGCAGACGTGCGTTCGCCCGGCACCATCACCAACCACGCCGAATCCGCCTCGGTCGATACAACCGACTGCTGGAAATCAGCCGTCTAAAATGCAGCGGTCACCGTACTCCCTCCCACTCTCAGTCCCAAGGTTGAAGCAGCACTCGTTCCGGATGAACCCTTCTACGCCGTGTACGGTAGTGCTCTGTCCCCATATTACTATATCGTGTTGCTCGGCCCCCCCGCCTAAAGCGAGGCTACCGCCTGGCGTCGCTCCGTAACTTGATGTCGTTCCAGTGATCGGATCACAGAACTGCTTACATCAACAAAATGCCCAGCTCCAAACACACCATCTTTCTGTCGCTTGTCTCTGGCGAGTTTCGTTCGTATCGCAAACTGCTCGCGGAAGATCTGCAACGCAGTGGAGTCGACGTTGAGACTCAGGAGCAGTGGGGGACGACCGGCGGCACGACGTTACAAAAGCTCGACGACGTGATGCAGCGTGTCAGGGCTGGTGACGGAGCCGTCATTCATGTGGTCGGTCACAGCCTCGGCTACGTTCCACCGAAGGCAGCCGTGGACTCGCTGCTGGACAAACATCCCGACCTGCTGCCAAAGCTGACAGAATACACCGGCATCACCCGTGAACTGTTGGCCGCATGCTCGTATACGCAGTGGGAAGCCTATCTGGCCGTCTTTCATCAGGTACGGCTGCACATCTACCGAGCGGACGAAAAAGCTCCTCGGGAAGAAGGCTTCCAATCCAAGCCGGACGAACAAACACTTCAGGACGACCACTTCCAGCGAATTCGGGAACTGGGTCGGGACCGCGATGTGTTTCTGTCCGAAGAACGGCTCAGCAGTTATGTGCTGGCCGACCTGCACGATATTCTGCCG
>JBCCYK010000379.1:0-4148 GCA_039189905.1 Planctomycetota bacterium | reverse complement strand
GCGGCTCATGCCGACGAACATCGCCTTGCCGTCGATCGACGCCGTTCGCTTCTCGAAGTGCTCGACCATGTCGGCGGCGATTTGCTGCAGATGCGGTTCGGCTCCGACCAGCTTCGTCAGTTCAGCCCAGCGGCCTTTGGTTCTCTCGCGAGCGCCGACGTCTTCTTCGTCCTCGATAATTTCGTCGACGTCCTTGTTCAGCTCGTCGATGTCCGCTCGATTGATGTCGATTTTGACGAGGCGGCTTTCGAGTAGATTGGAACCGTGGCTCCGTCATCGACCGCGTCCTGAATGTCGTAGATACTGACGTAGTCGCCGAAGACGCCGCGGGTGTCTTTGTCTTCCTTGTCGATGGGTGTGCCGGTGAAACCGATGAACGAAGCGTGGGGCAACGCGTCTCGCATGTGTTTGGCGTAGCCGAAGACGTACTTCGCACCGGTGATTTCGCCGGTTTCCTTGTCTTTGATCTGCTTCAGCCGAGCCTTCAAGCCGTATTGGCTGCGGTGGGCTTCGTCGGAGATCACGACGACGTTGCTGCGATCGGACAGCAGCGGGTGTTCGTCCTCGTCGTCCAGCAGCGAGAACTTTTGGACGGTCGTAAAGATGATGCCGCCGGATTCGCGGGAGGCCAGCATCTCGCGGAGTTCTTCGCGGCTGTTGGCTTGTTCGGGCGTTTGCTTCAGCAAGTCCTTGGCCATGCAGAACTGCTGGTACAGTTGGCCGTCTAGTTCGTTGCGGTCGGTGACCACGACGAGCGTCGGGTTCTTCATCGCCGGTTGCTGCAGCAGCTTGCCCGCGTAGCAGCACATGGAAATGCTCTTGCCGCTTCCCTGCGTGTGCCAGAACACGCCCGCCTTTCGCGAGCCGGGTTGCACTTCGTCGCCGTAGGTGGCTCGGCGTTCGCGGATGGCGTCTTCGACTAAGAGCTTGTTGCGCGACGGCGGCGTTGCCGTCTACGTCTTCGCGGCTCCCTTCGGCTGCCAGACGACCCGCTGGTCCCATCAAAATCCTTTAACGCTCTGTCAGCATCATCCAGTCCGGCGCGAAGGAGTTGCTCAAACAAATCGAGACCTCCGGTGCGTGTGTCCGGAAATCGCTGGAGGGTCATCGCAACCTCTACTAAGAACGGTCCAACTTCATACGCATTGAATTCACGGCGTTTCAGCTCGTCGATTCGCGCATCAACCAATCGTCTACAGAAAGAAAGAATCTGAGGCCGCAATTCTGGGAGTCTATCCGTCTCTGGAAGGATTTCGACCATCTCGCCCAGAACTTCTTCCGCTAGTCCTGAGTCAATAGCATCAACGTTTTCTTCGAGCGCACCAAAGAGCTGACGTGTATTCTCATCAAGTGGTAATCCAACATCGTTCCAAAAGAGGAATCTCGACGCATTGATGGCTGGCGAGTTGCCCGTTGCAAAAATCTGCCTCAGAATTTCCGAACACTCTGACGGTTTCTCTAGGTCATTCCACAAGTTCAACACCGCGTGCGATGCCCCAACCAAAAACGCCTCGCTCGGTTCAACATCTAGCGACAGTTCCTGAGAGAGATTCGGATGGGCCCAGTCAGATGTTTCATCCAAAAGTGCTGCGAGGGTCAGGAGCTCCCCGAAAGCTTGCTGGTCGAGAGGACTGCTCGACGCCTGCAAACGGTGGAACACATCTCGTAAGAATTTCGGCTCTAGGAACCGAATGAGCTGGGCGAGTAGTCGGCATCCAATCGTCTCCGAAGCGAGAGTTGGGAATTTATCGTAAAGCTTAGCAATCAGCGCTTTAGCGGAGCTCGGCGTGCAGCCATTGCCACGCACGTAACGCAAACGGTCGCAGAACATTCTCCACGTCTTGAATGAGACTTCGCGATCTAGGTGCACAGAAAGTAATGCCATCCAGCGGTCGCCCTGTGGCTCATTCTTGCTCAACAAACCGTGAGTGACCGCAACTAAAGTCCAATATGACCGGTCGGTGTCTAGAATCATCGAACCCAAGTTGGTCCACAGCAGACTAGTTTCAGGATGCCATTCTTTTTCATTGTCACCATCAGCGACTACTGAATCCGTGTGGTCCCACGGCATATTCAGCCACCGTGAAAGCAGCTCGATTTGTTCTTCGGGCAACCCGTCATCGTCACACGAATGCAGAAGAATGCGCGATGCACTCTCGCGAAACGATTCGATCTCGTCACATGCTGGGCTAACCTCGTTCAACAATTCAAATATGAATTCTCGGTCGTCACATTTGCCGAAACCTTCTAACGCACGGCTTATGTTGGCTGTTGCGCCTTTCTTGACGAGCAACTTCACGATTCTTCCGGCAGCTATGTGGTCAGATTCCGCCATTTTGGCGAGTTGTTGTGCTGATGCTTCACCACCTCCTTGCTCTTCAAAACCGCCCTCGACCTGATTCCATGAGCTAGTACCGGGGCTCTGTTTTGTGAATGCTTCAACCAGTTCATCGTCATCGGCCGTAGCCATCTCTTCTTCCGTGATTGGAGGAATCGTTTTGACCCATCCACTGTGGGCCCGTTGAATCTCTTGATCCCAGTTGGGCAAACTTGCTTTTTCGTCTCTAATGAACGTCGCCAGCGAGTCAGATACGTACTCCGAGGGAATTGCAGTGAGCAAATGCAGGCGTGATTCTCGATCCCACACCAATTGATCGTCAATTAGGTCCACATCGTCGCGGTACTTTGTCCATTCAAGAATCCGCTTGGTCAGCTCTTCTCTTTTTGCCGCATCTAAGTGTGGAAACAGCTTGGTAATTAACGCTGATGATTGTGAATCCTGAGTATCGCCGTGCTGACTAACTGAAAATCGCCGATTGTCACCCATCAAGTACTCAAATGCCTTTTCCGGGCATTCTTCAACAACGTTCATGAGTCCTTCAATGTAAAGTCGGTGAATCACCGCGTTCTCGGAGTCCCAATACGGCCGGGAAAGTTCAACAAACCGCTTTGGATCGGATTTTGAAACGAGATCAATACTTGCCTGAATTGCGGACAGAATAGGTGATTCTCGTGGATAATCTCTGTCTTCCAATGACATGCAGTTTCCTGCGTAGTGCGCGAGCACTGAGCCGGAATATCCTCGGTGGTGTGTTTCAGCGGTGTTCAGTAGCCATGGCGCGATTTCTGCAAGGAACTCGGTAGGAGCACGTTTGACAATGGCATCGAGTTCGTACCATCCTTTTGTCTGCTCCAGCGCGCTATTCCAACGCGACGGGGACTCACCATCAGTATTCGGTCCGTCTGTGGCGACAACCCTCGCCGCAAGTCGAGCAGCAGCGGCTGGCGATGTTTCAGAAATCACGCTAATCAGCTTCTCGTTCTGATAGTTATAGCCCTGCGTCGCTTTAACACGCACTGCCAGCGGTTCAACAATTTCCAGAGTCTGCGGGTTCCATTTCCCGCAATGTTCCATGACACGGAGCGTCAAGTTGTCGTTTCTCTGTTCTTGAGACCAATGGTCGCGAACGAGTTCGAGCGTCGCGTCCCAGTCAAACGACCAAGCTTTCGAGAGAACCGAAAGCATCGGCCACTGCTCTATGTCCGAACGCTTCATCGCTGCTGGGAGCGAATCCGTCTTTAACGCTTTAAACCACTGCTCTTTATTGTTGATGCCGATGAGGACTCGCAGTCGCCGTACATCATCCTGAAAAAACGCCTTGACGTGCCCTACTTCTTTAGGCGTCGGGTTTTGTTGTTGGCAAACGAAATCAATAAGCAAGAAGACGATATGCAATCTTGTCTGACGCGACAGAATTGCCTCAACTTCATCGTGATACTTATCTCGGTCGTTTTCGCGCAGATGAAGCAACACAGCGGAAACAGTACGCCGAGAGAATATGGCTGCTTCGTGTTCCTCTACAAACGCGGATAAAGAGTTATCAGGTGACTGCTCAAATAGACGCGCAATTGCAAATTCTTGGACAGTTTGGTGCGAGAAACGGATTTTCTTTTTTTGCTGTTCTAAAACTCCTTTGTTACACAGGGCATCAATCACGCTTTTTTGAGCCTTGAGCGAGCTAATTGGTGCCCAGATTGATTCAGTCTTGAGCAACAACTCCGTTAAAGCCTGCACCAATTGGACCTCCGCGTCGGAATCAACCTTGGCGTCCCAAAAGGCCTCAAGCATCTGTTGATAGGATTCAAAT
>JBCCYK010000378.1:0-4166 GCA_039189905.1 Planctomycetota bacterium | reverse complement strand
TGGTTGTATCTTCCTTCAAATCCATTGACACCACCGGTAAGTTGAAGAAGCTGTTCGATGACGTTGGTCTCGGCGGTAATCTGGTTCGCGATCTTGGACGCAGCCTCCGATGTGCCAGCGGATGTCGTTGTGGTCGTCGACACATCGGCGAGCCAAGTCGGCCCTTACCGAACCGACACCTTCACGGTTTTGAAGTCACTGCTCCGATCGTTGCGTGACCGCGCGACTAGAACGGCGGTTCACACGCGTTTGTTTGCCGCCGATGTTCGTGCGGCGGACTTGAGCGAAACGTTCGACGCGCCGACCGGGAACGCCATGCGAACCGGGCTGGGAAAGCTGCAGTCCCGTTTGCCACTGGGCCACACTCATCTGGTTTCGGTCCTGGATTCGGTTCGCGCCACGTTGACGGGTCGACCACAAACCCACGCGCGAAGCATCGTTTACATCGGCGACGGCGAGTCTCTCGATAGCACTCAGAACCGATCCCGGTTCGCAACCTTGGTCGACACGCTTCGTGCCGATCACATCAGCATGCACTGCGTTGCCGTTGGCCCGACAACCAACGTGGAGGTGCTGGGAATCCTTGCAAATCAAACCGGCGGAACCGTTTCGGTCCTCTCCCAGCAGCCGCAACAAACGCATCTCACACAGGTCGGCGCCAGCGTGGCAGATGCGTCCGTGATGTCGCCCATCTGGATCGATTCGGTGCAAGTGCAAGGCACGGGAATGCGTTGGGTTCACGGGAACCGAATGCCACCCTTGCGGCTGGACCGCGACAGCATTTGGCTGGGAACCACGAGCGATGACGATGGTGACCAGCTTCATCTTTCCGCGCTCGGATCGCTGCCGGGCAACGCGGTTCGAATTTCCGCGTCCGCCGACGTGGAAGCCGGACACGCGGACTTTGCGTTCTTGGCGGGCTTGGTGTCGGAGCATCGTGAAGACCAAGGGCTGCTGTTGCCCACGGCCGGCTCGACCATGTTGCGGGAAGTCGCACGTGTGATGACCGCGCAGGCAGAAGAGCTGGCCGAAGCCGCCAGCGTCGCGCTGCAAACCGGCAACAAACGCGGCGCTCGTGTCATCGCGGACGAGGCGCTGAAGAACGACCCGAACAACGACAACGCCAAGGCGATCAAGAAGGTCAGCACCAAGGCCAATCGCCTGATCATCCAGAACCCGGTCGATGACCCGTTTGGCGATCTGTTTGGTGGCGGCGGGGAGGCAACCCCGGATGCCGCGGCGGGCGGTGGGATGGAAGCACCGGCAGCGGACCCCTTTGGTGCCCCGGCACCTCCAGCCGCGCCCGCGACACCGGCGGAGCCTCCTGTGGTCGATATGCAGCCACCGGCTGCTCAACCGGCGCCGCCGAGCGTTGGGACGGAACCGTTTTCTCCTGGGCCCGCCGGATTTGGCGACTTGGGTCCCGTTGTCGGCGACGATGAATTGTTGGAATCCGGCGGGGAACTGCTGGATGCTGTTGAACAGCAGCGGCGCGTTCAGGAAGGACGCATCCGCGCTGAAGTTGGCGCCCAGCTGCGCGAAGCACGTCGCTTGATTCGGCAGGATCCCATCGGCGTCGCCACCCAACTGAAGTCGTTGCTGAACTTGGTTGAAACGACACCCGACATGGACCCCCAGCTGCGCCGCGAACTGCTATCGCAAGTTCGATCGGCCATTCAGATTGCCAGTGTCCGCGAAGCCGAGTTTTTTGAAACAGAAGCCAACTTGCAACAGAGAGCCGCCGCCGCGACCGCCGCGGCTCGCTTGCTACAAGAGACCTTTCGTCGCGAAGCACGGCTCTCGACTTTGTCACAACAAATGAACGCGTTGATCGATGAGGGCCGCTACGTGGAGGCAGACGCGGAGGTTTCCAGAGAGATGGCTTCGCTGGCCGGTGAGACCATCACCGACAACAGCGTGCTTGGTCGCCATGTCAATTACGTGCCACTCGCGTTGCAAACCTACGCTCGTGATCGTCGGTCTCGATTGATCCGCGAACGAAACCTGGTGGATGCTTTGTCGCTGGTTCTCGAAGCTGCCATCCCGTTTGTGGATGACCCACCGGTTGTTTACCCGGAAGCAGAAGCCTGGCAACGTTTGAGCCGCCGCCGTTTGGAACGCTACGGTGCGATTGAGCTGGTCGGTGACAGCGAGGTCGAACGTCGCATCGAAACCACGCTTGACGACGAAACTGGTTTCACCTTCGCCGGCACCCCACTCAACGATGCCGCTCGCATCATCGGTGAAACACATGGCATCCCCATCATCGTCGACAAGGTAGCGGTGGAAGGCATCGGGCTGACCGAAGATATCCCCGTTGATGCGCAACTGGAGAACATCTCCTTGCGATCCTTCTTGCGTCTGATGTTGCGACCGCTCGACCTAACGTACATGATTCAAGACGAGGTCTTGCAGATCACGTCCACCGAAGCCGCCCTGGAGAACCTGGTCACCAAGATCTACCCCGTCGGCGACTTGGTTGTGCCGATTGGTGGAGGCTTAGGCGGTGGCATGATGGGCGGCGGCATGATGGGTGGCGGCATGGGCGGTGGTATGGGCGGCGGCATGGGTGGCGGCATGGGCGGCGGAATGGGCGGAATGGGCGGCGGCATGGGTGGCGGCATGTTTGTCGTTCCCGACGAGGTCACAAAAGCCCCGCTGAAAAGCACCGTTCCCAGTGCTGCTGATGCCGCCAAGCGGCAGACTTCAAGCAACACGCGACCGTCAGCGATTCGCATCAAGCCAGTGGACGGTCAAACGGTCGAAGAGGTGTGGCGAGATTACTTCGCGAAGCAAAACATCGAATCGCTCGATGACCTCGGGGTGCTCAATGGCCAGATCAAACAGACCGTCCACGAGCTCAATATCAAGGCCACGTCGGCCCATGAAAAAGGTGATGACGCAACCGCCAAAGCGCGCTTCGCTGAGATCAAAGCCGTCATCGGAGGTGCGATCACGGCAGGACATGTTCAACCCTGGATGTACCAGGCCTACGCAATCTCGTTGGCCGCCATGGACGCCAGCGACGATGAGATCCAACGAGCACTCTTGTCGGCCGTCGATTTCGCCCAGACCCCCGATGACGTTCAGCTGATCATCGCACGCCTGGAAGAACTCGGATGCCATCAAGCGGCGATGGACTTGTGCCGCGGTTTGGCTCAAGCCGACCCACATCGTCGCGATCTGTACGCGATCGGTTTACGCCTGGCACAACGAACCAACGAAGTGTCTGACCTCGCGTGGGCCTGCGAGGGAGTGCTGAGCGTTGCATGGCCAGAAAAGTATGAGTCACTTGTCGATCAAGCCCGTGTCGTGGCACGCGCAACACACCGTCGCTTGCTGGCCGAAGGGGCCCAAGAACAGGCCGCCGCGTTTTCGCAGAGCCTGCAAATAGCGGCTTCGCATGACGTGATCATCCGCGTCACCTGGACGGGCGATGCGGACGTTGACTTGGCCGTCGAGGAACCATCGGGAACGACCTGCTCACTGGAATCACCGATGTCACCGGGCGGCGGCACGCTGCTCGGCGATGCGTTTCCCGGCGCGTCGGACGATGCCACCGGACAGATCTCCGAAACATACATTTGCCCCAAAGGTTTCAACGGCGTCTACCGACTGCTGCTGAGACGCATCTGGGGCAACTTGACAGCGGGTAAAGCGACCGTCGAGATCGTCACGGACATCGGACGCCCTTCGCAACGGTTCATCCGACAAGAAGTGCCGTTGATGGAAAAGAACGCCCTGGTGCTATTCGAAGTCAAGGAAGGACGCCGCGAAGAGGAGCTGGCAGAAGGACAGTTGGAACAATTGGCTGACCTGAATCGTGCGGTGGATCGCCAAGTCGTCGGGCAGTTTCTTGGTCCGCAGGCCGGCGGCTTTGGAAGCCAAGAACTCCTCAGTGAGTTCGTCCGTGACTTCCCAGGCGCCATCGCGACCCCGGGCAATCCGATCGCGGGAGGTGGCCGCGGCTTCTTCCCTCAAGGTGCCGTTGGGTTTCAACCTCAGATCACCACGATCCCGGAGGGTGCTGGCATGCTTGTTTCCAACACGGTCGTTTCCTCTGACCGACGCTACGTGCGCGTCAACCCTTCGCCATTATTCCAACAACACTTGGAAGTCTTCACGTTCAACTTTGTTTCGGGGGAACAAGGCGGCGGGGGTGCTGC
>JBCCYK010000377.1:0-4168 GCA_039189905.1 Planctomycetota bacterium | reverse complement strand
TTGCGCGTCAGTGTACCCCGCCGCCTTGATCTGTTCCAAGTCTTCGTCGGTCACGCGGCCATGACTTCGCACCACGGCACGGGCGAAGGTGAGGCCCGCTTGCGTGGTGTCATTGGAGGACTGGCCAGCCAGGTTCCTTGCAAGTTCCTCGTTCGCGATTCCGGCGTTGCGGCCGAGCAGCGTGTGAGCCGAGGCGCAGTAGTCGCAACCGTTGACGCCTGCGACGGCCAGTGCGATTTGCTCTCGCAGAGCGGCCGTGAGTGCTCCGCCGAGTGCTTGATGGAAGTTGAGGTATCCCGCCAACGCGGCTGGGGAATGCGCCAGGGTTCGGAACATGTTGGGGACCATGCCCAGGCCACGCTCGACACCCTCCAGCAGCTTCTTGGATTTTTCTTTGGCTTGAGTCGGGTTAACGGGTTGGATGCGAGACATCGTTAAGCTCCAGGATTTGAGGTAAAGGAGGCCCAAGGTTTCGGCCATGCCCGCTTGGAAAGCAAACGCGATGCCAATGCCGGAGATTCTCCTTAAGTGTTGATTTCGCAATGACTTAAGTAGATTTCTTGCTGCTCGCGGTATTTGTGATATCTCGCGAATTCACGAATTGTCGCTACCTGGTCGCGAATTATCGTAAAATCGGGGCATGCAAGATCAGGAGAGAAGATTGGACATCGAAGCCTTTAAGCAATTGCTGCTTGACGTGGCCGCGGAACGCTCGCTCAGTGGCGTTCTGCAGTTGATCGTCCGAGGAGTGGCCGGCATGGAGCACACCGCGCTCAGCCGCATCTGGTTGATCGACGCCGATGATCGCGTCGAACCATCGGAAGACGCGTCCAAGGAGGAGCCGTCGCAGGTGCTTCGTTTGCTCGCGAGCGCGGGGCAATCTCAAACGGACCCGAGTGCGGACTGGAGTCGGCTGGACGGTCGCTTCAGCCGTTTCCCAATCGGCGAGCGAAAGATTGGCAAGGTTGCTGAATCGGGCGCGGCGATCGTGGTGTGGGACGCCCACCAGGACAAGAAGTGGATCGCAGATCCCGCGTGGGCAGAGCGCGAATCGATTCGAGGCGTGGCGGCTCAGCCGCTTGTCTTCCGTGGTGAAGTCATCGGTGTCTTTGCCGTCTTCATGCGAACGCCCGTCCAAGTTGACGAACTGATCTGGCACCGGATGCTGGCGGACCACGCGGCCGCCGCGATCGTGAATGCGCGTGCGTTTGAGGAAATCGATCGACTCAAACGCAGTCTAGAACTTGAGAATGAATATCTTCGCGAAGAGGTTGCATCCGAAGGCGCCTTCGGAGAGATCATCGGGACCAGCCCGGCCATCCGAAGTACGACCGAGCAGATCAAGGTGGTGGCCAAAACGGACGCCAATGTGATGATCGCGGGCGAGTCCGGCACGGGCAAGGAACTTGTTGCCAGAGAGATCCATCGTCGTAGTGAGCGATCCAACGGCCCGATGGTCAAGGTCAACTGCGCTGCGATCCCGCGCGAACTCTTCGAGAGCGAATTCTTCGGTCACGCGGAAGGCGCCTTCACGGGCGCGCTGCGAGATCGGGCCGGACGATTCGAGGCCGCTGATGGGGGCACCTTGTTTCTCGACGAGGTTGGTGAGATCCCACTTGCGTTGCAAAGCAAGCTGCTTCGAGTTCTACAAGAAGGAACGTTCGAACGAGTGGGCGAAGAGCAGACTCGCCACGTCGACGTGAGGATCGTCGCCGCAACAAACCGAGACCTACTGACCGAGAGTCAGGCGGGCCGCTTCCGCGAGGACCTCTACTACCGCCTGAATGTGTTCCCGATCGAAGTCGCTCCCTTGCGTCATCGCAAGCAGGACATCGCCGCACTGGCGGCACACTTCCTGGATGCCTCTTGCCAGCGCATGGGCAAGCCACCATTGCTTCTAACGAAAAGGGCTGTCGAATCGCTGAAACGCTATGATTGGCCGGGCAACATCCGCGAACTTCAGAACCTGATCGAGCGCGGTACCATCATGGCGAAGGGGAATCAGATTCAAATTCCGTTGCCGGCCGCAGATGCCAACCCGGTGATCACGTCGACGAATCAAAACGAAGAAGTTCCGGGAGAGGTCATGACGGAAACGCAACTGCGCCAACTGGAACGCAAGAACCTGCTCAACGCGCTCGCGATGACGGGTGGTAAGGTATCGGGGCCGGGCGGTGCCGCCGAATTGCTTGGAATCAAAGCCAGCACGCTCACTTCTCGATTGAAGAAGATGGACATCGTCTGGGTAGCGCGCTGACGTCGGAGTGGGTCCCTCGTTAGCATCCAAAGCTACCTTTCCTGTTGATTCACGAACATTGCCTCGTGCTTTGCCTCGCTTTGATCTTTGGATCAGCCGAATCGCGTTAGCGACCGGTTACCAAGCTTGCCCATCGCATTTCGAGGCAAGGCATCGACGATAAGGAGTTTGCGTGGAATCTTGTACGGTGAGACGCGGTCTTTGCACCACGCTCGAAGTGAGTCGATATCCAGCGTCTGGCCGGACTTGACGACGACCGCGGCGGCCACCATCTCGCCCCATGTGTGATCGGGAATGCCGACGATGGCGCATTGCGTGATGGACGGGTGGTCGAGCAAAGAGGCTTCGATTTCTAGGGCGGATAACTTGTAGCCGCCACTCTTGATGATATCGACGCCGCTGCGTCCCATGATGCGGAAGTAGCCGCCTTCCACAACGGCCATGTCACCGGTCTTGAACCATCCATCCGAAAAGGATTCGCGGGTGGCATCGGGACGATTCCAGTATTGCCGAAAGACATTGGGCCCGCGAACTTGAATCTCGCCCGAAACGCCGTCTTCGTCGATCGCTTCTCCGGTTTCGGTCTGCAAGCGAATCTCCACCCCAGGAAGGGCTTGGCCGACCGCGCCTGGGCGTCGTTCTCCGTGGTAGGGGTTCGATAAGGCCATCCCAATCTCGGTCATTCCATACCGTTCCAGAAGCTTCTGGCCCGTTAGTTCCGTCCACGTTTCATGCACGCTGGCTGGAAGCGCCGCCGATCCAGAGACCATTAATCGCATTTCGCCAAATCCTTGAATGATCGCCTCGCGTTCCAGCTGTTCCATGTTCTCCAAAGCTTCAATCAGTCGAATGTAGATCGTGGGAACAGCCATGAAGACCGTGTAAGCTCGATCGGCGACGCGATTGAGAATCGTATCGAGGTGGAAGCGATCAAAGGATTCGATCTCAGCGCCCATCCACAGCGCACACGACATGATGTTGATGCGCCGTGGATGTGGTGAAGCGGCAGGAAAAGCGGAATGCGATCGTCCGGATGCCACTCCCAAGCGCTGATGAGGGATGCAATCTGAGCCTCAATGCACGCGTGAGTTGTCACCACGCCCTTGGGCTTGCTCGTCGTGCCACTGGTGTAGAGGATCATCGCGGCGCGCTCCGCGGATATCGATGGCAAGCCGTCGGCTTCGATGGCGGCTAATGCCCCCAGTGTCAGCAGCCGCAGGTGGTGCGTGTTGCAAAGGGAGGCCACTTTTTCTTCCAGCTCGTTTGTCACGATGACGATGCTCGCTTGGGAGTCCGTCAGCGTGTACTCGAGTTCCTTCTCCGTTGCCGAAAGACTCAGTGGCACGGCGACACCGCCTGCCCGCCAGATTCCCCATTGCGTATGAACGTAGTGTTCGCCCGGCGGAACCAGATGAGCAACGCGGGCCTCCCCGAGATCTTCGGCTCCGTTGAGAAGAGATGCGGCAACGGCTTCGGAAGCCGTGAGCAAATTCCGATAGCTCGTTTCACGACCACGCGACTGAATCGCAGTGCGGTCTCCGTGAGCGATCGCACGATGAATGATCGAAAGCTGCGGTTCGGGCATTGGGTTCCTCAAGATCACTTACGTCCCCAAGATGGCCCGCAAGACCATGAACACCACCGAGGGCCCTAGCAGACAGCCTAGCCCAATGTAGAACGTGGCGGTCATCGCGCCATAGGGAACCAGTTTCTCATCGGTCGCTGCCAAGCCACCGGCCACACCGCTGGTGGTGCCCATCAGCCCGCCAAAGATCAACGCCGAACGCGGGTTGTTCAGGCCGATCCGCTTGGCGACAACCGGCGTCGCGATCATCACCAACATCGACTTGACCAATCCCGCCGCGACGCTCAAGGCCATAACATCGCTGGTGGCGCCGAGCGCCGTTCCAG